>JAIOYN010000029.1 GCA_021741065.1 Sphingomonadaceae bacterium
CATCGCATCACCGTCGATTTTTCAACACGCGGACGGACCGACCTCGCCGACATTCCCGAACTGATTTTTGCGGCGCGCGCCACGGCAAGTTTCCCCGGCGCCTTCCCGCCCTTTTCGGTGCGGGAACTTGACCGCTTGCTGGCGCGGGAAAATGTTCCCTGGCTTGGCCGGCTTGCATTTTTGAAACGCATATTGCCGCAGCAATTTGCCGCCAATGCCGCCGAAGACACGATGTTAATCGACGGATCGGTCTTGGCGAATGCGCCGTTTAATCAGGCTATTTCTGCCTTGCGCAACCGCCCGGCGCGGCGCGAAGTGGACCGGCGTTTTGTCTATATCGACCCAAAGCCCGGCCGCCCCAGTTTCCGATTTGGCAAACGCAATATCGACGGCACCGCCGATATGCCACGCAAGCCACCAGGTTTTTTTGCGACGATATTGGGGGCAACGTCCAACATTCCGCGCGAACAACCCATTCGCGACAGCCTTGAGAAAATCACGGGCCGTTCGCAACAGATCGAACGCATGCAACGCGTCATTGATAGCTTGCGGAATGAGGTTGAGAATACAGTAGAGGCGCTGCTGGGCAAGACATGGTTCCTCACCCGACCGACCGCCAGCCGCATGCAAAAATGGCGGCACTCGGCGCAGGAAAAGGCGATTGTTGCAGCAGGATTCGGTTATCGCGCCTATAACCACCTCAAAATCGCAGGCGTTGTGGACGATATCGTCGCCACCGCGCGACGTAGTTTACCCGATGCATCAAGCACGTTTTTCCGGGACTTGCGCACCGCGCTTTGGACCGAAATCGGGGGCCGTGACCTCGACCATATGCCGCCGCATAAGGGCAAAGCCACCGCACGCCAAATTGCCTTTTTCCGCGCACATGACCTGCGCTTCCGTATCCGGCGCTTGCGCTTTCTCGCCCGGCACCTGACCGAAGAGGTGGAAAATGTCATCGACATGCCGGACGATGATATCGCCAAGATGCGTGATGCCATTTACAAATGTCTGGCTCTGTTTCTCGATCTGGAGACGGCGGAGTTTTTAGGGCTGGATTTCGCGCTCGCCGCTAGATCGGGCATCAAAGACCCCGCAGGATTGATGGACCATCTTGCGGCGCAACGCGATCTCGTACGTGCCGATGCTAAGGTCGACAAAATATTGTGCGATGCCATGCTGACATTGCCCGATGCGGCACGCCGGATCATGCTGCTCGGCTATTTGGGTTACGCGCTATATGACATCGCCACCTTGCCTTTGTTGCAGGATGAAGGCTTTGATGAATTCGACCCTGTCAAAGTGGACCGCATATCGCCCGATGACTGTGCCTCCATCCGCACCGGCGGCACGGCCGCGACGTTAAAGGGCATAGAGTTCAATAGTTTCGGGGCGTTTTTCAGCCGCACCTATCGTGAAAACGACTATTTATGGGGGCGTTTGCATGGCGCGGAACGGATGATCGATATCTTGATATCGTCGCTGCCGCCCGGCCATGAATTTTCGGATGACCGCGCGCAAAGCTACAAAAAGCGAGTGTTCCATGCGATACTGGATGAGGAGCAGGACCGGCTGACGCATATCCAGCCCCTCTTAAATTCCTTACGGACCGAGATAGACCAGATTAAGCTCTGACCTTCTACTGCACCCGAGCCTAATCGGTGATGCCGTCCCAAATGCCTTTCAGCTTGTCAAAAAAGCCCGTTGATTGCGGACATTCTGCACCCGTTTCGGTTTCGCGGAACTCGCGCAAAATTTCCTTCTGCCGCGCGGATAGCTTGGATGGCGTCTCCACGTCGATTTGAATGACCATATCACCGCGACCACGCCCTTGCAGCACAGGCATACCTGCCCCGCGCTGACGAAGCTGTTTGCCCGACTGTATGCCCTCTGGAACGATAATGATATGTTCGGCACCATCGAGGCCGGGGATACGGATTTCGCCACCCAGCGCCGCTGTCGTGAAGCTGACGGGCACGCGGCAGAACAATGTTGTGCCATCGCGTTCAAACACCTTGTGGCGCGATAGATGGATGAAAATGTACAAATCACCTGCCGCTGCACCATTTGGTCCAGCCTCGCCCCTGCCTGCCACACGAATGCGCGTGCCTTCGTCAACGCCAGGCGGAATATTGACGGCGATGGTCTTGCGTTCATCCGCCCGCCCTTCGCCACCGCAGGCCCGGCATGGGGACTCAATCACTTCGCCCCGACCGTGACAGGTCGGACATGTGCGCTCGACCACAAAGAAACCTTGCTGCGCGCGCACTTTGCCATGGCCAGCGCATAAGTTACAGCGACGCTTACCAGACCCCGGCGTTGCGCCGCTGCCTGCACACGTGCCGCACGCGGTCGCGACGTCGATGGTGATTTCCGCGTCCTTGCCATGGAACGCCTCGTCGAGCGAGATTTCGAGATCATAGCGTAAATCTGCACCACGGGCCGGACCACGCTGACGGCCGCCAAAGGCGTCGCCAAAAAAGCTTTCGAAGATATCGGAAAAGTCACCAAAGCCAGCGCCGCCTTGGCCAGCACCGCCCATGCCACCATTTTCAAACGCTTCTTTGCCAAACCGGTCATAAGCGGCGCGTTTTTGTGGATCCTTCAGGACGTCATAGGCCTGGCTAATGGCCTTAAACTTCGCTTCGGATTTGTCGCAACCCGGGTTGCGGTCGGGATGGCATTCCATCGCGATCCGGCGATACGCGGTTTTCAGCGTCTTTTCATCCGCTGTCCGCTCGACTTCCAACAATTCATAATAATCAATGTCGAGATTCATGAATGACTAACCCCCCGGTCTTCCCGACCGTCGCTGCGTTTCGATAGCGACGGTCGGAAATATGCAACATCAGTCTTTCTTGTCGTCTTCGACTTCGGAGAATTCAGCATCAACGACATTATCGTCTGCTGGCGCTTCTTCGGATGCGGCATCTGCCGATGCGCCGGCAGCTTGCTCTTCCTTGTAGATCGCTTCGCCAAGCTTCATCGCGATTTGGGCCAGGGCGGTTGCCTTTTCCTTCATCGCTTCTGCATCACCACCTTCGATGGCAGTCTTGGTGTCTGCAACAGCCGCTTCGATTTCGCCCTTCAATTCAGCGTCAATCTTGTCGCCATGCTCTTCCAGCTGCTTCTCGGTGGAGTGGACAAGGCTTTCAGCGTTGTTCTTGGCTTCTGCCGATTCACGACGCTTTTTGTCTTCTTCGGCAAAGGCTTCGGCATCGCGGACCATTTGTTCAATGTCCGCATCGGACAATCCGCCCGATGCCTGAATTTTGATCTGCTGTTCCTTGCCTGTGCCCTTGTCTTTGGCCGTCACGCTGACCAGACCATTGGCATCAATGTCAAAGGTCACTTCAACCTGTGGCACGCCGCGCGGTGCAGGTGGAATGCCGACCAGGTCGAAATTGCCCAGCAGTTTGTTATCCGCCGCCATTTCACGCTCACCTTGGAACACGCGGATGGTCACGGCATTCTGATTGTCTTCAGCCGTCGAATATACTTGGCTCTTCTTCGTCGGGATCGTCGTGTTACGGTCGATCATGCGGGTGAACACACCGCCGAGCGTTTCGATGCCCAAAGACAATGGTGTCACATCGAGCAACAACACGTCCTTGACGTCGCCCTGCAAAACGCCCGCTTGAATGGCGGCGCCCATGGCAACAACTTCATCAGGGTTCACACCCGTATGCGGTTCCTTGCCAAAGAAATTCTTCACGACGTCGCGAACCTTTGGCATGCGAGTCATACCGCCGACCATCACGACTTCATCAATGCCATCAGCCTTGATACCCGCATCAGCCAAAGCCTTTTTGCATGGCTCAAGCGTCCGCTTAATCAATTCATCAACCAATTTTTCAAGGTCGGCGCGGGTGATCGTTTTCACCAAATGCTTTGGACCATTTTGGTCTGCGGTAATGAATGGCAAGTTGACTTCGGTCGTCTGTGTGGACGACAATTCAATCTTCGCCTTTTCAGCCGCTTCCTTCAAACGTTGCAGCGCCAGCTTGTCCTTGGTCAGGTCAATGCCCTCGGCCTTGTTGAAATCGGCGGCCAAATGCTCGACGAGCACGCTGTCAAAATCTTCACCGCCGAGGAATGTGTCGCCGTTGGTCGACTTCACTTCAAACACGCCGTCGCCGACTTCGAGGATTGAAATGTCGAAAGTACCTCCGCCAAGGTCATAGACCGCGATGGTTTTATTCTCGTCCTTGTCCATGCCATAAGCCAGCGCCGCAGCGGTTGGCTCGTTGATGATACGCAGCACTTCAAGTCCCGCAATCTGGCCAGCATCCTTTGTGGCCTGACGCTGGGCATCGTTGAAATAGGCTGGAACGGTGATGACTGCTTGCGTAACGGTTTCGCCTAAATAGGCTTCGGCTGTTTCTTTCATCTTTTGTAAGGTGAAAGCGGAAATCTGCGAGGGCGAATATTCTTCGCCGCCTGCCTTGACCCATGCATCGCCCGTCTTGCCCTTGACGATGCTGTACGGAACGAGGCCCATGTCTTTCTTGGTCAATGGATCATCGAAACGGCGTCCGATAAGGCGCTTCACCGCGTAAATGGTGCTTTCCGGATTGGTGACTGCCTGTCGCTTGGCGGGCTGGCCGATAAGGCGCTCGCCGTCCTTAGCAAAGGCCACGATCGATGGCGTTGTCCGTGCGCCTTCTGCATTTTCGATGACCTTGGGCTTGCCGCCGTCCATTACCGCAACGCAGCTGTTTGTCGTGCCCAAGTCGATACCAATAACTTTAGCCATAAAAACTTACCCCGAAATTTTAAAAATTGAACTTTACCCTGTCGCATTTCGCACCAGCCCTATCAGGCACTGGGGTTCCGCGTAACGTGACCTTGAAGCGGCGATATAGGTGCCAATTCTCTTGGCACAAGACTTCGGCGTTCCTAGATAGGGAAAAAGTTAAGTGAAAACTCTGTATAGGATGGGCGCACCAGCCCGCGCACCTAACAGCAAAAGGAGGACGTTATGAACCGACGTATATTCACATTCAGCGCCGCTGCGGCGGCCCTTTTGCTCAGCGGATGCGGCCCGACACCGCAGTTGAAAGTAAAGGAAGCGGTGCTGACGTTATCGCCCGTCGACAACAATCCTTCGGCGATGCACTTCAATGTCTATGGCGGGCCGGAGGATGTGCATTTGTTGCGCGTTAGTTCACCATCGGCGGTTCGCGTTGAAATGCACGATGTAACCGTCGACGCAAAAACCGGTGCCGTGACCATGGCACCAATGGACCGCTTGCTCATTCCGTCTGGGGAGAAAGTCGCTTTCAAAAAAGGCGGCAAGCATGTGATGATGTGGGGCGTCAACCTCATTCCCCGCCGCTTAGGCGTGATTGAGACCGAATTTCTGTTTTCGAACAATGTCCGCATTTTGGTAAAGGCGCGGGTGCAAGAAATTGACGGTAGCGATCCGGACGAAAAGAAAGCGATTCATAGCTGAAGGGTGCGTCCCGAATGGGTTTTACTGTTCTAAAGGCAGCAACCCAAGCCGCGCGCGCAGCGACCAACGCATGAGCATCAGCACGGCGACAATGCCAAGCCCGGTTGCCAATCCAACCCAGATGCCAACGCCGTTCCAACCTTGGTAAAATGCCAGCCACGCGCCAACGCCGATGCCCACCACCCAATAGCCGAAGGCCGCGAATAGCATAGGCACGGTTGTATCGTGCAATCCACGCAACATGCCTGCGCCAATCACTTGCGCGCCATCGACAATCTGGAACAAGGCCGCAATGGCAAGAAAGCTGACGGCCAGCCGCACAACTTCGGCATTGATCGCGGCATCGCGGTCAATGAACAGCGCCATCTCCAATTCAGGCGACTGCCACATCAACACCGCCATCGCCGCCATGAACCCCGTTCCCATGACGAAGCTGGTCCAACCGGCACGGCGGATAAGCGCCGCATCACGCCGCCCGTAGCCAATGCCCACACGCACCGTTGCAGCTTGCGCAAGACCCATCGGTACCATGAAAGTCACGCTTGCAACCTGAAGCGCGATGGCATGCGCCGCGACCGAGGCGGTGTCGATTAACCCCATAAGCATGACGGCAACGCCAAAGACGCTGCCTTCCAACCCCATCGTGACGCCAATTGGCAGGCCCAGTTTCCACAGCGCCCGAAACCGCGGCCAGTCGCTGCGCCACCACCGTCCAAAGAGATGATATCGCCGGAATTTGGGATGATAGCTAATCACCGCCACCATACCCAAGAACATGAACATATTGGCGAGAACGCTGCCAATACCCGCGCCGATTATGCCCAATGCCGGCACGCCCAGCTTGCCAAAAATGAGGACATAGTTGAATGCCGCATTGGCAAACACGCCCAATATGCCGATGACGAGCGACCATAAGGGCTGCTCCAACGCCGACAGGAAATTGCGCGCAATAATCAGCCACAAAAATGGCAAGATTGACCACATATAGGCACGCACATAGCTTTGCGCTTTGGACGCAAGCTCAGCTTGCTGGCCAAGCGTCAGCAATATGGCCTCCGTCTGCCACAAGAACAGCCAGATCGGGATTATGATCGCAACTGCGACCCACAATCCTTGCCGGAATGTGCGACGTATATCGCGCACGGAATGCGCCTTTGCGCCGCGCTCGCTCGCCATCATTGGCGCCGTCGCGGTGACTAGCCCCATGCAGAAAATCGCCGCCGTCATGCACAGGTTGAAACCTAATGACGCCGCCGCCAACTCGGTTGGCCCAAGCCAACCCACCATCACCACATCGGTCGCGCCAATCAACGACATCGATAAATTGGTCAGGATCAAAGGCCAGGCAAGCGACAGAGTCGCGCGAAGTTCATCGCGCCAAGGGGATTGACGGTCCGTGGGGATTGCCGCTGTGGTCATGCGATGCGCTCAATAGCGGAGCGTGCTGACTTACGCCACCCCCGGCTGAATGTTCGATGTGCGGACGGACTTACTCGGCCACCTTCGCCACCCCAACCAAGGCAGGACGCAATAAGCGGTCCTTGATCATATACCCCGCCTGCATTTCGGCGACGATGATGCCGGGTTCGACATCGGCGCTTGGAATCTCAACCATTGCCTGATGCTGATTGGGGTCCAGCGGCATGCCCATGGCGGCAATGCGCGTAATGCCGTTTTTGGTGAAGACGCTGTCCAGTTCGCGGCCGGTTGCTTCAAGGCCGATGACGAGCGGCTTCATCGCTTCGCTCTCCCGCATTTCGGCGGGGATCGCTTCCAAGGCGCGTGATAGATTGTCGGAGACGGAGAGCACATCGCGAGCAAAGCCCGTTGCGGCATAAGCGCGCGCGTCCTGCGCCTCTTTTTCCATACGGCGACGTACATTTTGCGTTTCGGCCTGCGCGTATAAAACATCCTGTTGTGCAGCGGTGAGTGCTTCTTCGAGCGCCGCAATCTTCGTATCGGCAGCGTCGGTTGCTTCTGGCGTATCGTCTTTCATATGCTCTGGCACGCCTTCAAGTTCTTTTTCTACAGCGGGATCGGCTGCGGCTGATTTCTTCTTTGTCATAAACTTGATAAACCCATTTACGTTGCGACTGCATGGTCGTTTGTTGCTGCTCGCATATAGAAAGCAATTTTAATTCATCAACCCGCGCATCATTTCTGCGTTCACGGCCTAATCAAACGGCTCAGCGCCTGCGCGGTAAAGTCGACCATCGGCACAATGCGTGCATAATTGAGGCGGGTCGGGCCAATGACGCCAATGACGCCAACCACCTTGCCCCCCGCTTCCCGATAGGGCGCGGCGATGACCGACGATCCCGAAAGCGAGAAAAGATTATTTTCCGAACCGATGAAAATCCGCGTCGATTGCGCCTCACGCGCGCTGTCGACCAGTCGCGCGATTTCTTCTTTGCTCTCAAGCTCGTCCAACAATTGCCTGACGCGGTCAAGGTCTGCCGCAGCCGCATCGTCGATCAAGTTCGACTGCCCGCGCACAATGAGCACCGGCCGGTCATTCGCATCGAGCGACCAAATTGCGAGACCGTCACGCACCAGTTTTTGGCTGGCTATATCAAGCTGCGCCTTTTCGGCCCGGATTTCGCTGTCGAGGCGCTCCAACGCTTCCGACAGGGTCAATCCCGACAGGCGCGCCGAAATATAGTTCGCGGCCTCGACTAACATGGATTCGCTGATCGCCGGGTCAATAGACACCAGCCGGTTTTCAACGCTGTTGTCGGATCCAACCATGATCGCGAGCACTTGGGATGCGGACAGGCGCGCAAAGCTAAATGCCTTTAGGACCGCATCTCGCTTTGGCACCAAGACGATACCGGCGCAGGCGGACAGGCCGGACAGTACCGACGTCGCGGCTGCCAGCGCCTCTTCAATCGGCCCATCGCCACGGATTTGCGATTCAATTGCGCGTTGTTCCTCGACCGATGGGGCTGCCGATTGCATCATGCCATCGACGAATAAGCGCAGACCGCTCTCGGTTGGCACGCGTCCGGCGCTTGTATGGGGAGAGGCGAGATAGCCCGCTTCCTCCAAATCCTGCATGACATTGCGGATGGAGGCAGGCGACAAGTTCAACCCTGCAAATTTGGAGACTGTCCGCGATCCCACGGGCGCGCCATTGTCCAGATAACTTTCCACCACCATTCGGAAAATGATGCGTGTCCGGTCATTCAGTTCGTTGATGGGTGTTTGGCTCACTATGACAGTGTAGCGCACCGCACACTTGCAAAGCAAGCGGGGCAGGCTATGGCAGCCGCCAATCTATCATCAGGAGTTTATCATGCGTCCATCCGGTCGTGCGCCAGACGAAATGCGCGCCATTTCGATTGAAACCCATTTCACCAAACATGCCGAAGGAAGCTGCCTCATCGGTTTTGGCGACACAAAAGTGCTGGTGACCGCCAGCGTCGAAGATCGCATTCCGCCATGGTTGCGCGGCAAGGGTGAAGGCTGGGTCACGGCGGAATATTCGATGCTCCCCCGCGCCACGCATACGCGCAGCCAGCGCGAAGCAGCCAAGGGCAAGCAATCGGGCCGGACTCAGGAAATTCAACGACTTATTGGCCGTTCTTTACGTTCTATCGTAGATTTGAAGAAACTGGGCGAAAACCAAATCACGATTGATTGCGACGTGTTGCAAGCCGATGGCGGCACACGCACCGCCGCGATTTCGGGCGCTTGGGTTGCCTTGCGCCTTGCCGTCAATGGCCTGCTTGCGTCGGGCGCGATCAAGGAAGATCCGATCAGCGGGCGGGTTGCTGCCGTGAGCTGCGGTATCTTCAAAGGTACGCCCGTTTTGGATCTGGATTATATCGAAGATTCCGACGCCGATGCCGATGCAAATTTCGTTTTGATCGAAGGTGGCCAAATTGCCGAAGTGCAAGCCACTGCCGAAGGCGCGACCTATGACGAAGAAGGCCTGCTCCGTTTGCTCCGCCTTGCGCGCATGGGAACCGACCGGATTTTCGCTGCGCAAGCCGACGCGGTTAAGTAAGGATCTGTCGCTCCGGTATAAGTGGCGGCCCATCGCGTCTATCGTGTAAGACTGAGACACGTGATGGGCCCCAGCCTTAGCTGGGGCGACGGTTTTTGATCATTTGAGGCAAGACTTATGAATCACCGCAAGCTCGAACCTGGCAGGCTGGTCATCGCCAGCCATAATGCGGGTAAAGTTCGTGAAATCCGGGCCTTGCTTGCGCCTTTTGGTATCGAACCGGTATCGGCGGGCGAACTTGGCCTACCTGAACCCGCCGAGACGGGCACTAGTTTCGCCGAAAATGCTTTGCTTAAGGCCCATGCCTCGGCACTAGGTTCCGGCCTTCCCGCGCTAGCCGATGACAGCGGCCTGTGTGTAGCGGCCTTAGGCGGCGCGCCTGGGGTCTACACCGCCGACTGGGCGGAAACGCAGGTCTTCGAAGGCGGACCGGGGCGTGATTGGTATATGGCGATGGGCAAGGTTGAGGGCAAGCTGGCCGAACTTGGCCCAGACACGGACCGCAGCGCTTATTTCATCTGCACCTTGGCGTTGGCATGGCCCGATGGACATCAAGAGGTTTTCGAAGGTCGCGTGCAGGGCAGCCTGACATGGCCACCGCGTGGGTTGCTTGGCTTTGGTTATGACCCTGTGTTCGTGCCAGAAGGACGCAGCGAGACCTTTGCCGAACTCGACCCCCAAGAGAAACACGCCATGAGCCACCGCGCGGACGCATTCCGCCAATTGGTGGCAGCGGTGTTCACTTGATAGGCACATAGGTTAGAAGAATTGGAGCCCGTCCCCCTCGCCCTCTACATCCATTGGCCATTTTGCGTTTCCAAATGCCCTTATTGTGATTTCAACAGCCATGTCCGCGACACGGTTGATGACGCGGCGTGGTGTGCGGCGTTGCTGGCGGATATGGCCTATGAGGCGGGGCTTACGCCGGGACGGAAGCTCACATCCATTTTCTTTGGCGGCGGCACGCCGTCGTTGATGCCGCCATCCACCGTGGCCGCGCTGATTGACGCGGCGGAACGGCATTGGGGCTTTGCTGACCATATTGAGATCACATTGGAAGCGAACCCATCTTCAGTGGAGGCGGCACGTTTCGCCGACCTTGCCACGGCGGGGGTCAACCGCGTGTCGCTTGGGCTTCAGTCATTGGATGATGCTGCCCTGACATTTCTAGGGCGCGCGCACTCGGTTGCCGAGAGCCTCGATGCCTTGGCTATTGCACAACGTCATTTCACCCGCGTGAATATCGACCTGATTTACGCGCGACCTGATCAGACGGCTGACCACTGGGCGGCGGAGCTGCAACGCGCCCTTTCCTTCGGCACCGACCATATGTCGCTATACCAGCTTACCATTGAGCCCGGCACCCGCTTTGAAACTTTGGTGCGTACAGGCCATTTTATCCCCGCCGACGATGATGATGCCGCAACATTATATGAACTGACCGGACACATAACGTCCGCCGTAGGCATTCCGGCCTATGAAATCAGTAACCACGCCCGCCCCGGCAGCGAAAGCCGCCATAATTTAAGCTATTGGCGTTATGGTGATTATATCGGCATTGGCCCCGGTGCACATGGACGGCGGCTGAACACCGCAACCCAACGCCATAAAAAGCCCGAGAATTTCTTGTCCGCCGTTGATCGTAACACCCACGGCATAAGCAGCGAAGACCATCTTGATGCGGCAACGCGCGCGACCGAAAGCTTGTTAATGGGGTTGCGGCTGGCGGAGGGTGTTGACCTCAGCCGACTGTCGCAACGAACGGGCATCGCCGCCTCCGACTTGCTGGACATGGTCGCTGTCGACAAAATCACGCAGCTTGGCCTGATCACGCGCGAAGACCTCCATGTCACCGTCACGCCGCAGGGCATGCCATTGCTAGATGCCATCTTGCCGCAAATAGTAAAACTTGAGGCGGATGCCGCCGCCTGATAGCAATGCGGACATGTCGTCCTTACTTGCCGAATATCTCGCGTTTCTGACCGACAACCGCCGGATGTCACCGCACAGCGTGCGGGCATATTATGCAACGGCGGATCGGCTGGCGGGATTTCTGCAGTTGCATTGGGGTAATGACGTCACCCGCGTGACGCTGCACCAAATTTCATCGGCCGACATGCGTGCCTTTCTGTCGGACCGGCGCGGTGACGGCCTCACCAATCGTTCCACAGCGCGCGAACTGTCCGCAGCGCGGCATTTTTTGCGCTTTGCCTTGGGCGATGATGTCACTTTGCCTGTGATGAAAGGTCCGCGGGTGCAGCGCAGCTTGCCGCGCCCCATCAACCCCGATGATGTTCTGGCACTCGCCGATGACGTCGCCGAAAATGCCCAAGACGGCTGGATCGGTGCGCGCGATTGGGCTTTGCTTCTGCTGCTCTACGGCAGCGGCCTGCGCGTCAGCGAGGCAATGGCCCTGATGGGCGACATATTGCCACTGGGCAGCACGTTGCGGGTCACAGGCAAGCGTAACAAGACACGCATCGTACCGTTGCTGGAACAAGTCCGGACGGCCATGCAGGAATATCTCGCTTTGTGCCCCTATCCCGTCAGCGCCGACCAGCCATTGTTTCGCGGTGCGCGCGGGGGGCCGCTGTCGCCTGCACTGGTTCGCCGCGCGGTGCAAGGCGCACGCACGCGATTGGGCCTGTCTGACCGGACAACGCCGCACGCGCTGCGCCACAGCTTTGCCACGCATTTGTTAGCGGGCGGCGCGGACTTGCGCAGTCTGCAGGAATTATTGGGCCATGCCAGCTTGTCGTCGACCCAGGTTTATACTGCTGTCGATACCGCTATGCTTTTGGATGAGTATCAGAACGCACATCCACGGGCTTAGATTTCCAGCGGACGAGCCGCCAAACATAGGTCAGCACGATCCCTGCAATCACTAATGTCGAAATTGGCCCAAGCCATTTTTCCACATCATCGAACTGCGAGCCCAGAAAATAGCCCGCGCACGCCAAGGCCGCAGTCCATCCGGCGGTACCAATGGTCGAAAAAATCATAAAGCGGCGAAACGTCATGCCGAATAAGCCAGCCGGTATCGAGATAAGTGACCGTAATGTGGGCAACATGCGGGCAATCAATACGATGATCGATCCATGCGTGCGGAAAAGCCTTTGGCCGCGCTCCACCTCATCCCAATCAAGCGTCAACCAACGGCTGTAGCGGTCAATGAAGATTTGCATCCGCTTTTCACCAAATTTAACCGCCACCCAATACCAAATCCAATTGCCGAGCATCGCGCCCGCCGTGCCCGCCGCAATGGTGCCAGCAAGGTTCATGGTCCCGCGCGCCGACGATACGCCCGCCACGGTCATGATGACTTCGGACGGGATTGGCGGGAATATGGTCTCAAGCAGCATGAGCAAGGCGACGCCCCAATAATGGCCCCATTCGACCAAGCGAATGATCCAGTCTTCCATTATTTCTGCCCCGACAATTTGCGTTCAATCACGTCGAGAATAAGCGATGGCGTGTCGGTACCGTTGAACCGGTCAATAGCAACAATTCCCGTCGGCGAGGTCACGTTAATTTCTGTCAGCCATTGTCCGCCAATGACATCAATGCCCACATAAATCAGGCCAAGCTCCTTCAAACGCGGCCCCATAGCCATGCAGATCTCAAGCTCGCGGCTGGTAAGCTGCGTCCACTCCGCGCTGCCGCCAACGGCCAAGTTGGACCGGAACTCGCCCTCGCCCGGACGGCGGTTGGTCGCGCCTGTTACTTCGCCGTCGATCATGACGATACGTTTGTCGCCCAACGCGACATCGGGCAGGAATGGCTGCACCATATGCGGTTCGGGCCATGTGTTGTTGAACACCTCAAACAAGGCGCCAAGGTTGCTGCCGTCGGCGTCAATGCGGAAAATGGCTTTGCCGCCATTGCCATGCAGTGGCTTTACCACCACTGCGCCATGTATTTTTTGGAAGTCGCGCACTTCGTCTGCCGAACGGGTGATGATCGTCGGCGGCATAAATTGCCGATAATCAAGCACCATCACTTTTTCGGGCGCGTTGCGCACGCTGGCGGGGTTGTTGACCACCAATGTCTCATGCTCAATCCGCTCGAGCAAATGGGTTGCGGTGATATAGCCCACATGAAAGGGCGGGTCCTGACGCATCAACACCACGTCAATGTCAGCGCCCAAATCAATCTTCTTCGGTGCGCCAAAGCGATAATGCCCGCCTTCCTCGCGTTGCACATCATGCACCGGATGCGCCCAAGCCGTAAGGCGGTCATGGGCATCCAGCGTCAGCGTGCCAACATCATAATGCCAGATATCATAACCGCGCGCTTGCCCTGCCAGCATCAGCGCAAAGCTGGAATCGCCATTGATGTTGATACCGTCCATAGGGTCCATCTGGACCGCCATTTTGATTGTCATTTCGTGCGTTCCTATCCGTGCCAGACATTTGGCAAATGCTTAGGGAAACGCCAAGGCGCAACCATAATCACATCAATCTGCATGTTTTCACATTCTTTGCCATATTTGGGCAAGAGAATTTCCGCAGCGGCGGCCACACGGCGCATCCGACTGGCGTCAATCGCCGTGCTAAGGTCAGCAGCTTTCGTCCGTGCCTTCACCTCGACAAAGGCGATGCTTTTGCCGCGCCGTGCGATTAAGTCGACCTCGCCGCGCGGGGTTTTTACGCGCGCGCCGACGATGCGCCATCCTTTCAGGCGCAGGAACCAAGCGGCAATCGCTTCCCCGCGTCGCCCGCGTCTTTCCGCGGCAAGGCGGTTCACTTTGCCTTCAATTCTGTAGCACGGGCGTAGAC
Source organism: Sphingomonadaceae bacterium (assembly GCA_021741065.1). Classification (GTDB taxonomy): domain Bacteria; phylum Pseudomonadota; class Alphaproteobacteria; order Sphingomonadales; family Sphingomonadaceae; genus Sphingorhabdus_B. The sequence continues at coordinate 14,243 of JAIOYN010000029.1, forward strand.
GGCATTGCGTTCGAGCCCAAACCGCTTGGCAATCGCGCCAGCAGCCTTGGCGGCGGACATCGTTTCAAGCGCCTCTTGCAAGGCCGTATCGACATCGCCCGTTTCGGTTGCCACGTCATCGGCAGGCGGGCCAATGATGAGGACGATTTCGCCTTTTGGTTCATGTTCGGCATAATGCGCTGCCATCTCTGCGGCTGTTCCTGTGATCACCTCTTCAAACTTCTTCGTCAGCTCGCGCGCAACCGCGACTTCGCGGTCACCATACGTGTCGGCGATGGCAGCCAAGCTTGCGGCCAGACGCGGGCCGGCCTCGTAAAACACCAATGTCGCCTTGACCTGCCCCAGCTCGGTCAATGTCTCGACCCGCGCTTTGGCTTTATTGGGCAGAAAGCCGGCAAACAGGAAACGGTCTGTCGGCAGACCACAGATCGACAAAGCCGCTGTCACGGCACTTGCCCCCGGAATGGTAAACACCGGCACGCCAGCGTCACGGGCTGCACGGACAAGCTTATATCCGGGGTCAGAGATTAATGGCGTACCAGCGTCCGACACCAAGGCCACCACACCGCCCCGCGCCGCGGCGACCAAGGACTCCCGCTCCACACCTCCGCTATGGTCGTTGTAGCGGCGCATTTTCTTTTTAATGCCAAGATGATGCAGTAACTTTCCAGTCACGCGGCTGTCCTCAACCGCAACGATTTCTGCGGCTTTCAGAAGGTCGATCGCCCTTTGCGATATATCTGCAAGGTTGCCGATGGGGGTCGCAACGACATATAAGCCTGATTCGAAAGTCATCGGAATATGCAGCTTCTTTCCAAGGAACCCAAAATGAGTGCATCCATTGCCGCAACGCGGGCGCAGCCGCAAGCTTTAGCAAGCCGATTCACAAAGCTGTTGGTGTTGGCATCTGTCATCCTGCTGGCGGCCTGTAGCACGGTCCCTCGCAGCAAAGCACCGCCTGTCGTCGCAGACCCGTCCGACGGCATGCACCGTGTCGCGCTTTTACTGCCCGTGACTGGCCCTGACGCCGAAGTGGGGCAGTCGATTGCCAATGCGACCGCGCTGGCGCTGGCCGATACCAAAGTCACCAACATCCGCATGGTCACCTATGACACGGGCCTTGGTGTCGCCGCCGCGACACAACGCGCGATTGCCGATGGCAACAAGGTCATCTTGGGCCCACTGCGCGGTGACAATGTGATTGAGGTCGCAGCAATTGCCCGTCCAGCAGGTGTGCCGATCATCAGCTTCTCCAACGATGTCGGCGTTGCCGGACAGAATGTCTTCTTGCTTGGCCATTTACCAAACCAATCCATTGAACGCGTGGTGCTGTATGCCAAATCAAAAGGCATGAACCGCTTTGCCGGTGTGGTGTCGTCCAATGTCTACGGACAGCGGGCGCAATCCAATATCACGACAGCCGTGCGCGCAGCTGGCGGCGTGTTGGTGGGCATTCAAGAATCAAATGGAACGGCCGCTTCAGCCGAAGCCGCCGCCCGCGGTCTGGCGCAGATGGGTGCTATTGACGCCATCTTGGTTGCCGACAGCGGCCGCGCAGCTATCACAACCGTGCCTGCCTTGCGCCGTGGCGGACTGCGCACCGCCAAAATTTTGGGCACTGATTTGTGGAATATCGATGGGTCGCTGGCGGGTAGTGCGCCCATGTATGGCGCGTGGTTCGCAAGTGTGTCGGATACGCTCTACACCCAATATGCGGCCAAATATCGTGCCCGTTTTGGCAAGGCGCCCTTGCGCTTGTCGAGCCTTGGTTATGACTCAGTATTGCTGGTGGCCCGCGTCGCCCGCGACTGGCGTCCAGGGACACGCTTTCCCGTCACGCAACTGACCGATCCGCAGGGCTTCATCGGCGTGGATGGGGCCTTTCGGTTCAACGCCAATGGCCTGACCGACCGTATGCTGGAGGTGCAGGAAATTCAGGCAGGCAAGTTTGTAACGGTCAGCGTGGCCCCGTCACAGTTCGCAAAATAACGACACCCCGCCTTGGACGGGGTTTCAACTTACCGCATCAGTGGCGGCAATCCGGGCCATGCACATGACCGCCGCCCATTTTGCGGGCTTTCTCGATCTTCTTCAACACCATCTGACGCTTTAGGCGCGACAGATGGTCGATGAACAATATCCCTTCCAGATGGTCCATTTCATGCTGCAAACATGTCGCCATCAGGCCAGTCATGGTCTCTTCGTGCACCTTGCCGTCTAAATCCTGCCAGCGGGCGCGGATTTGGGCGGAGCGCTCAACTTCGGCATATTGATCGGGAACCGACAGGCAACCTTCATTATACAGGCTATGTTCGCTGGACGGGTCGAGGATTTCGGGGTTCACAAACACGCGCGGGTTGCGGACAGGCTCGTCGCCTTCGGCTTCCTCTTCCTGCAAGTCGATGACCAACAAGCGCTGTGGCACACCTACTTGAATGGCCGCTAAGCCTATGCCGGGCGCGGCATACATCGTCTCGATCATGTCATTGACGAGCGTTTTTAAATCGCCGTCGAAGCTCTCGACAGGTTTCGAAATAGTTTTCAGCCGCGGATCGGGCACTTCAAGAATAGGTAATATGGCCATGGATCGCAAATAGGGACGGTCTTTGGATAAATCAACCGACGGGTCGCCGCGCGCGCAGGGCTTGCGCCAAAGTGCCGTCGTCGAGATAATCAAGCTCTCCGCCGACGGGTACGCCATGCGCCAATTGGGTCAGGCGGATGGGGAATTGTTCGAGCCGTTCGGCCAAATAATGCGCCGTTGTCTGTCCCTCAAGCGTGGCGTTCATTGCCAACACTACCTCGTCAATGCCGCCATGGGCAATGCGGCTGACCAATCCGTCGATGTTCAAATCCTCTGGCCGGACACCATCCAATGCTGACAAACGACCGCCCAGAACATGATATTTGCCGGGGAAAAGCCGCGAGCGGTCGAGCGCCCACAGGTCGGATACATCTTCCACCACGCAGATTGATCGCGTGTCGCGGCGCGGGTCGACGCAAATGCCGCATGGATTGCCGGTATCGATATTACCGCAGGCGCTGCAGACAACGAGCCTTTGCTCCACATTCTGCAATGCACGCAATAACGGCTGCAACACGCTCTCACGCTTTTTCATCAGGTGTAGCACGACACGGCGGGCCGAACGGGGACCAAGCCCCGGCAACTTCGACAATGCTTGTGCCAATGCGTCTATTTCTTGCGATGCCATGCGCTGGGTCTTAGGGGGCTTTTGAACAAAGGAAAAGTGACGATGCGTCTTGCCTTCATGGGAACCCCCGAATTTGCCGTGCCAACGCTCGATGCGTTGGTGGCGGCTGGG
>JAIOYN010000030.1 GCA_021741065.1 Sphingomonadaceae bacterium
GGCGAAGGGCAGGCCCAAGGCTGCGGCAACCTGCGCGCCATAGAGGCTGCTGCCCAAAATGTAGAGTTGGACATGGGCGCCTGCACCCGGCGTTGCGACGATGCCGGTTTTGCCATCATCGGCGAAATAGCTTTGCAACTCCATCACGTCGTGCGGGAAGGCGTTGGGGTCGCTGTCGAGCGTTCGCCGGATTGCAGCGGCAACGCGCTGGTCGCTGCCCGGTGCCCGGCCAAGCCCCAAATCAATGCGGCCCGGATAGAGCGCGTCTAACGTGCCAAACTGCTCAGCAATGACCAAGGGCGAATGGTTGGGCAACATGATACCGCCGGAGCCAACGCGGATGGTTTTCGTCGCGGCGGCTATATGCCCGATGACCACGCTGGTGGCGGCGCTTGCAATGCCGCGCATGCCATGATGTTCCGCGACCCAATAACGGGTAAAGCCAAGTTTTTCGGCATGTGCCGCAAGATCAGCCGCATAAGCGAGCGCGCTTGCGACTGATCCGCCTTCCACAACAGGCACCAGATCAAGAAAAGAGAAGGATGTCATGGCGCTTAAATGGTGCCTTATCGTGCCAAAGCCAAGCGCAATCGACTATTTCGCTGCGCCGTGCGATATGCCGTGATGTGATCACCGAACTTTTCATACCTTTCCTTGTGACGACGGTCCTGATCGAGCTTACCCCCGGCCCAAATATGGCATGGTTGGCGTTGACGAGCGCGAGTGAAGGCAAAAGGTCTGGATTTGCGGCTGTAGCAGGAATCGCGCTTGGACTTGCAATATTGGCTGCGGCATCGGCCATTGGTCTGGCGGCTTTGGCGACGCGTTCTCCAGCGATATTCAGCCTGTTGCGTTATGCTGGCGTCGCTTATTTACTCTGGCTGGCATGGAAGACATGGGCGGGCAAAGATGGCCCCATAGCAGATCGCATAAGCAAAAATGCGCTGGGCGCTTGGTTTCGGCATGGGCTGTTGTTGAATCTGCTAAACCCCAAGGCAGCGGTTTTCTTCATAACCGTCCTGCCAGCCTATATAATGCAATATGCGCCAGTTGCGCCGCAAACGGCTTTGCTGTCGGCAAGCTATGTTGCGATTGCCACCTTTGTGCATCTGGTTATCGTCGCGCTGGCGGCGCAAGCGCATGGGTGGATATCCGCGGGGAACAGGGCGCGCATTGTTCGCCGCGTCTTTGCCTTTTTGCTGGCCAGTATTGCTATTTGGTTTCTGATGAGTTCGGCTTAGCGCCAGCGCAGCATAGAACCGTCAAGTTGCGCTGGCGATGTCACGCCCATCAACCGCATGTCGCGCGCAATTTCGTCGCGCAATTTGCCGACGATGCGTTCGTCGCCGGGTTGGCGCGCCGCTGCCAAGGCATAAAGGTAAAGCCGCCCGCCCGAACACGCGGTGGCACCTGCGGCAAGTGCCTTCAATACATGACTTCCGCGCTGCACGCCGCCGTCACAAATGATGTCAATTTTGCCGCCCACGGCATCGGCGATTTCGGCGATTTGATCGAAGGGTGAACGCGACCCGTCCAATTGCCGTCCGCCATGGTTGGATACCATGATTGCGGTCGCGCCAATGTCGACCGCGCGTTTTGCATCGTCGACGGACATGATGCCCTTTAGGCAAAATTCACCACCCCAATCCGAACGGACCTTTTCGGCCATTTTCCAGTCCATCGATGTATCGAGCATCGTATTGAAATATTCTGCCACGGATACCGCGACATTGGTGCCTGCATCGACATGGGTCTGTAGATTGGGCAGGGCGAATTTTTCGCGGAATACATAATTCAGCGCCCACATTGGGTGGATGGCATAGCTTAACACCGACGCAGGTGTGAAGCGCGGGGGTGAGGTAAAGCCGCTGCGCAGGCATCGTTCGCGGTTTCCCGAAACGATGGTGTCGACCGTCAGCGCGATTGCATCAAACTTTGCCGCCTTGCAGCGTTCGATCATCGATGTGTTCAGTCCCTTATCCTTGTGGATGTAGAGTTGGAACATTTTGGGTGTACTAATGGTTGCGCCGACTTCCTCAATGCTGACGGTGGCCAATGAGGAGATGCCAAACCAAGTATTATGCTGCTGCGCAACGGACGCAACGGCACGTTCGCCTTGCCAATGGAACAGGCGCTGCAACGCAGTGGGGGACAGCATCAGCGGCATATCAATCCGCTGCCCCATCACAGTCACCCCCATGTCAATTTCCGACACGCCAGCCAAGACATTGGGCACGAGATCGCAATCGTCAAAGGACGACGTGTTGCGGTTCTTGGTGCGTTCATCGTCGGCAGCGCCATCGATATAATTGAAGATAGGTGAAGGCAGGCGCGATTTTGCTAGACGGCGGAAATCGGCGACATTGTGACAATCTTGTAAGCGCATTTTGGGCTTATGACAGACCTTGCGCATAATTGCATCTATTTGGATACTGCGTTTGTACGGCGTCCGGTCCTCGGTTGTGCCGTCGCACATTATCGAGATGGAACATTGCGTTTAGCGGCGCATTGCGCAAGATAACCTTATCCTAAGTGTAAAGGCGCGCGCATATGTTCCTCAAAGGCAAAACAGCACTGATAACTGGTTCAACCTCCGGCATCGGATTGGGCTATGCCCGGGCGTTAGCCGCGCAAGGCGCAAATGTAATGATAAACGGTTTTGGCGATGCCGACCTGATAGAAAGCTATGTTGCCGAACTCAGCAAATTGAGCGGCGGAAAGGCGCAGTATTCCGCCGCCGACATGACTGTACCCGACAGCATCCGGGCAATGGTATCCGAATGCACCAACCTATTGGGATCGCCTGATATTTTGATCAATAATGCTGGAATACAGCATGTTGCGCCAGTTGACAAATTTCCGGAGGACAAATGGGATGACATCCTGTCCATCATCCTGTCCTCGGCATTTCACACGACAAAGGCCGCCTTACCTGCGATGAAGGCCAAGGGCTGGGGCCGGATCATCAACACAGGGTCGATGCACAGCTTGGTCGCATCGCCGTTTAAATCGGCCTATAATGCGGCAAAGCATGGCCTTGCGGGTTTTACCAAGACAGTTGCGCTTGAAGTGGCGACTGAAGGCATCACGGTGAATAATATCTGCCCGGGCTATGTTTGGACATCTTTGGTCGAGAACCAGATCCCCGATACCATGAAAGCCCGCGGGCTCACGCGGGATCAGGTGATCAATGATGTGCTGTTGGCCAATCAGCCGCAGAAGAAATTCGTGCAGGTGGAGCAATTGGCCGCACTCGCGGTATTTTTATGCCGGGATGAGGCGAGCGCGATTACCGGCACAAACCTATCGGTCGATGGGGGTTGGACCGCCCAGTAAAGGCGTATCTTGAGACCTACAGGATTAAAAAAAACGCCGGCATTGCTGCCGGCGGTAAGGTATTTTTCCTCCCCAGGAAAAACTGTAATGGAACGGCTGGTTTATTTGCCGCCAGCGCTACCAAGGCGGTGATACAGCCGCGCGAACTTGACCGATTCAGGCTTGTCCTGAATGACCTCAAGATAATGCACCAATGCTTGCCGAAGAAGCGTTAGGTCCTCGGTCGAGAGGACGGCACGTGCCCGTTGCGGTTCAGCCATATCGATTGCTCCTTATGCAGCTTGGTTAAACTGATTCATCGTGTTGTCTTTGCCGCCCGCCTTCAACGCAGCTTCACCGGCAAAATATTCCTTATGATCATCACCAATGTCGGAGCCCGACATATTCTGGTGCTTGACGCAGGCGATGCCCTGACGGATTTCCTTGCGCTGGACACCTGCGACATAGCCCAGCATGCCCATTTCGCCGAAATAATCCTTCGCAAGATTATCGGTGCTCAATGCCGCCGTGTGGTAGGTCGGCAGCGTGATGAGGTGATGGAAAATGCCGGCGCGCTTCGCAGAATCGCGCTGGAAGTTCTGGATACGGACATCGGCCTCAATACCCAAAGGCGTTTCATCATAGCTTGCGCTCATGAGATTTGCGCGCTCATATGCGGCCACGTCTTTACCATCGACTGACCATGCATCAAAGACTTGCTGACGAAAGTTCAGAGTCCAATTGAAGCTTGGTGAGTTGTTATAAGCCAGCTTTGCATTGGGAACAACTTCACGGATGCGGTCAACCATGCCAGCGATCTGTTCGATATGTGGCTTTTCGGTTTCGATCCAGATGAGGTCAGCGCCGTTTTGAAGCGAGGTGATGCAATCCAACACGCAACGGTCTTCGCCCGTGCCAGAGCGGAATTGGAAAAGGTTGGACGGCAAACGCTTTGGACGCAGCAACTTGCCGTTGCGGTTCAAAATGACGTCGCCATTTTGCGCCGTGGCGGGGTCGATTTCTTCACAATCGAGGAAACTGTTATACAAATCGCCCAAATCGCCAGGTGCGGTGGACACCGCAATCTGCTTGGTCAGGCCAGCACCAAGCGAGTCGGTGCGGGCAACGATGATGCCGTCCGGCACGCCAAGCTCGAGAAACGCATAACGGCATGCGCGAATTTTCTGAAGAAAATCCTCATGCGGCACGGTAACTTTCCCGTCTTGGTGGCCACACTGCTTTTCGTCCGACACTTGGTTCTCGATCTGAAGCGCGCAGGCGCCTGCCTCAATCATCTTCTTTGCGAGCAAATAGGTTGCTTCTGCGTTGCCAAACCCGGCGTCGATGTCCGCGATGATGGGCACGACATGCGTTTCATGGCTCTCAATCTTGTCCATGATGGCGGCTGCCCGCGCTGTGTCCTTTTGTCCGCGTGCATCATCGAGGTCGCGGAAGAGAATGTTCAGTTCGCGGCTGTCGGCCTGGCGCAAGAATGTGTAGAGTTCTTCGATAAGCGCAGGAACGCTTGTCTTCTCATGCATCGACTGGTCAGGAAGGGGGCCGAATTCGCTGCGCAATGCAGCTATCATCCAGCCCGACAGATACAGATAGCGCTTCTTGGTAGTGCCAAAATGCTTTTTGATGGAGATCATTTTTTGTTGTGCGATGAACCCGTGCCAACAACCCAGCGACTGCGTATATTGTGCAGGATCAGCGTCATAAGCAGCCATATCTTCGCGCATAATTTTGGCGGTGTAGCGGGCAATATCGAGACCAGTCTGAAAGCGGTTTTGCAACTGCATACGCGCGACGGATTCGGCGCTGATGGAATCCCACGTTCCGTTGTGCGCGGCAATTTGCGCGCTATTTGTGGCTATCAGTGTCTGATATGACATGCTTTCTTCCTTCGTTCGTAGATTTCAATTCCTCGGTATTCCGCCAGTAACGCGAAAAATCCGAGTCAATTTTGTAATATTTGTTGTGTTATCGTCGTAAAACTCTATCGTTTTTTTGTAATATTGTAATTTTGTTGACAAGAGATCGATGGCTGAAGAGAAATTATTTGCAGGACATGCCGTGCGCAGGATCCGTCGCGCTTATGGTCTTACTCAGGGGTCAATGGCCGAGACGCTTGCCATTTCGCCGTCCTATCTCAATCTGATTGAACGCAATCAACGACCGCTGACGGCGACCTTGTTGTTGAAACTGGCGCAGTCTTTTGACTTTGACCCGCGGACATTAACGGGTGCAACGCCGGGAGGAGGCGTTGATGCCATCCGGCGCCGGCTCAGCGATCCGTTGTTTGCAGATTTGGCCGTTGACCGCGCACAAGTGGAAGAATGGATCGCGGCCAGCCCCGATGCGGCCGAGGCGTTTGCGCGGGCGTTTGACCGTCTTTCGGGCGGCTCCCACGGCGGAGCCAGTGCCGCAGCGGGCGGCGCGCAGGTTGAACCAGAAGCCATTGCATCGGCACGGCGTGAAATTGAACGCTGGCGCAACCATTTCGCCGATTTGGACTCGCAAGCGGAAACCCTTGCTGACGAACTGCGGCTTGCCAATGCGGACCTTTATGGCGCGATTACCGAGCGGCTGCGCGTAAAGCATCAGCTTTCCATACGCATTTTACCGTTTGACGTGATGCCTGACAGGCTTCGCCGCCTAGACCTGCACGCACGGCAGTTGCAATTGTCCGAGCTGCTTGACCCTGCCAGCCGCACTTTTGCCGCTGCTTTGCAGCTTGGTATGTTAGAGGCAAAGGCAGAGATTGACGCGCTGGTTGCCGGTGCATCTTTCACGGAACGGGCCGCCGAACGGCTCTATCGGCGCCATTTAAGCAGCTATTTCGCGGCTGCCGTGATGATGCCTTATGCGCGCTTCCTGCGGGCGTGTGAGGCAACGGGTTACGACATTATGCTTTTGCAGCGACGGTTTGGCGCAGGGTTTGAACAAATTGCTCACCGCCTGACAACGTTGCAGCGCGTTGGCCAACGCGGCCTGCCGTTTTTCATGTTACGTATTGATAGGGCGGGGCAAAGCAGCAAGCGCTATGCTGGTGCAAGCGCATCGCCAATGGTGGCGACCGATCGGCGTTGTCCCTTATGGAATGTACATCATGTATTTACGCGGCCCGGAACGCTGTTGCCAAATCTGGTGGAATTAGAGGATGGCAGTCGCTGGTTCACTTTGTCCCGCACGGTGCACCCGCAAACCGCTGTGAGCGGCGCCGTGGAGGCGGAGTTTGCGATTTGCCTTGGCTTGGACGCAAAGCTTGCCGGACCTTTGGCTGCTGCCCGCGGTATGGACCTAAAAAATGGCGTGGCGACGGCCATCGGGCTTGGCTGTTCGGCATGTACCCGACCAGAATGTCCCCAAAGAAGCGCGCCGCCTGCTGGCCGCGTGCTGGTGTTCAATGAACGCGAAAGAGGTATGTCGCCTTTTACCTTTGATTAGCTTTCCTGATAGCCTCAAATGGGAGCTTAGGTCAGGGCGAGCAGTTCTGCTGGATCAATGCCTGCGCGCTGCATTTGTGCCTTTACATCGGGCCAAACATTCTGAACGAAATTGTCGCGCTCAAAACTCTTCAGTTTTGCAGCGGCTCCACGGGCCACAAACAGACCAACGCCACGTTTGACATCGACCAAGCCGCTGTCCTGAAACAACTGATAAGCCTTGGCCACGGTTAGCGGATTTGCGCCCTGAATTGCTGCGAATGTACGCACCGAGGGCAGCATTTCCCCCTCTTTATATTTACCGTCGAGGATCGCCGCAGCGATGACGTCGCGCAATTTTAGATACACTGGCTTTACATCATTTTTCATTACATGCTTACTGCCATAATACAGTAGGGCGCGTCAAGCATGGGTGAATCTATGTAGTCAGGGCCATTGGCGGACGATGTCGCTTGGCGCGGGGCGGGGGCGCTCTTCCAAGTCCAGCGCAGGGGTGCCGATGAAGAACAGACCCGCGATCCGCTCCTCGCCCTTACAAATGGCGGCTTGCACAATCGAATCATAGCTTGCCCATCCTGTGATCCAGCTACCGACAAAGCCGTGGGCATGCGCCGCGTGTAGTAAATTCATACCAACCGCGCCCACGCTCATCTCTTGTTCCCACAAAGGAATTTTCAAGCTTGGTTGAGGTGCAAACAACAGCATGATTAGGGTCGGGGCCATATGCGCCGAGGCAATCGCTGCATCAATTTGTGCCGGGCGAGCATCCTGGTTGGCGGCGCAGAATGCCTTTTCCAACAAGTCGGCAAAGGCAGATCGGTCAGTAATTTCGACAAAACGCCAGGGGAACAACTTTCCATGGTCGGGTGTGCGCATGGCAGTTTTCAAGATCAGGTCGAGCTTCGCGGCGTCGGGGCCAGGCGCGATCATATCGCGTGGCTTGCCAGAGCGGCGCGTTTCCAAATAGGCGGTGACAGAAGAGAGATCGTTGAACATGGCCCTGCTGTTCGTCGAAAAGCAGCAACAAGCGCAACAAAATTCTTCACAGACCCGATTTTTCAGTTAGATGACTCAACAGAGAAACAGGCGGCGAAGACCGACTATTTAAAGACTATCGAGGGGATTGCACATGGGTCTGAAAGACATTGCGCTTTGGCAGGAGCAGGATTGGATTACAGCGACCGCAGCTGCAGTTCTGGCTTTCTTCCTGCTCGGCGGGGCATATATCGCGACACGCAAGGAGCCTGAATTTGCTGGCCACCCGCGTGGTCTCTACGTTCTCTTTTTTGCCGAGATGTGGGAGCGTTTTTCCTATTACGGGATGCGCGCGCTGCTTATCCTTTACCTTACAAAGCACTGGCTCTTTTCCGACGGCCAATCGAACCTGATCTATGGCGCCTATACCAGCCTTGTATACATCACGCCCGTTCTCGGCGGCTGGCTTGCTGACCGGTATCTAGGCCAGCGTAAGGCTGTGGCATTTGGTGCAGTCCTGCTGACCTTTGGTCATGTCCTGATGGCATTTGAAGGTTTGGCGGGTGTTACGGATCCGTTGGTGAAACAGGCGGATCCCGCGATCAACATATTCTGGCTTGCTTTGGCCTTCATCATCGTCGGTTCGGGTTTCCTCAAGGCCAATATCTCGGTGATTGTCGGCCAGCTCTATCCGCGCACCGATGTGCGTCGTGACGGTGCCTATACTATCTTTTATATGGGTATTAATGTGGGCGCCGCGATCGGTACCATCTTTGCCGGTTATCTTGGCGAAACCTATGGCTGGTCCTATGGCTTTGGCGCAGCTGGCCTCGGCATGTTGCTCGGCCTGATCGTCTTTGTGTTCGGAAAGCCTTTGCTCATGGGCCGCGGCGAAGCGCCGGCACCCATGACCAAGTTGACCGAATATGGCATTTATGGCGTCGGCCTTGCTGCTGTTGCCGGTATCTGGCTGCTGATCCAGTATCAGGGCTTTTATGGCTGGTTGCTGCTTGGCCTTGGTGTGCTGTTGCTCGGCTATGTTCTGCTGCAGTCGTTCAAGCTAGATGTGGAGGCGCGCCATCGCATTTACGCCATCCTCTTCCTGTTGGCGTTGCAGCCCCTGTTTTGGGCGCTGTTCGAACAGGCTGGTGGTAGCATGAACCTGTTCACTGACCGCTTTGTTGATCGTCAGGGCGTTCCGGCGTCGATCTTCCAGTCGATCAACCCGATCTACATCATCTTGCTGGGGCCTATCTTTGCCGGCCTTTGGGTGTGGCTCGGCCGACGCGGATTGGAGCCTTCGACCCCTGCAAAATTCGGGATCGCGCTGGCGCAGATTGGCTTTGCCAACCTCGTTCTCGTCTGGGGAGCGAACAGCGTTGGTTCCGATACGCTGGTGCCAGTGTTGTTCATCTTTGCCTTTTACCTGTTTGCCACGACTGCAGAGCTTTGCCTCTCACCAGTAGGGCTGTCGGCGATGAATCGGCTTGCGCCGGCGACCATGGCGTCGCTGATCATGGGGGCTTGGTTCTTCGCGACTGCGGGCGGCAACTTCCTTGCTGGCATCATCGGTGCTGCAACGGGGGGGCATGATGGTGCAATGACCCGTGAGGGGCTGATCAACGTCTATGAACAGATCGGCTATATCACGATTGCCATCGGCGTGGTCGTGCTTCTGGTATCACCTCTGGTGAAACGCTTGATGCATCTCGACACGCTTAAGGACGAAGACACCGCAGAAGAAAAGGCAGCATAAGCATATGAAGAGCAATTTGCGCTGGTCAATCCTGGCCGCTCCGCTGGCGTTGGCCGCTTGTTCGAACACCATCGAGACGCCCAAAAGCGCCTCGGCTGTACAAGCAGAAAAGCCGCTCGCGCTTAACAAAAATCCCTATCCGTCGACCTACAAGACCTATCCAGGCGTGGCGACGGCGATACGCAATGTCACCATCTTTGATGGCGAAGGCATGCGGATCGAAAATGGGGTGGTCTTTTTCGCCAATGGCAAGGTTAGCGGCGTCGGCGGAATGGATACCGCCATTCCCGAAGGCACGACGATCATTGATGGTACAGGCAAGTTTGTAACGCCTGGCATCATCGATATTCACTCCCATTTGGGTGACTATCCCACACCATCGGTTGAGGCGCATAGCGACGGCAACGAAGCCACATCGCCAACAACACCGGAAGTATGGGCTGAGCATAGCGTATGGCCGCAAGACCCCGGTTTCAGCCGCGCGCTCGCCAATGGCGGCGTGACGGCGCTGCAGGTATTGCCGGGCTCGGCGAACCTGATGGGTGGCCGTTCCGTCGTTCTGAAAAACGTCTATGCTCGTACGATACAGGGCATGAAGTTCCCTGACGCACCTTATGGTATGAAAATGGCCTGCGGTGAAAATCCGAAACGGGTTTACGGAAGCAAGGGCCGGATGCCATCAACACGTATGGGCAACATCGCCGTGAACCGGCAGACATGGATCAAGGCCCAAGAGTATAAGAAAAGGCGCGACAGCGGCAAAGAATATACCCGTGACATTGGCATGGAAACATTGGCTGGCGTTCTGGATGGTGATATCTCAATCCAGAACCACTGCTACCGCGCCGACGAAATGGCGCTCGTGCTCGATATGGCCAAGGAATTTGGCTATAAGGTGTCAACATTCCACCATGCAGTAGAAAGCTACAAAATCGCTGATCTGTTGCGCGACAATGGGGTGTGCTCCGCCGTGTGGGCCGATTGGTGGGGCTTTAAGATGGAGGCGTATGACGCCATTCCAGAAAACGCTGCAATCCTGCACAATACCGGCGCTTGCGTTGTTATCCATTCCGATGATGAAAACCAGATTCAGCGTTTGAACCAAGAAGCGGCAAAGGCGCAGGCCGACGGTCGTCGCATGGGTTTTAACATCAGTGATGCTGAAGTCATCAAATGGCTAACCTACAATCCCGCGAAGGCGTTGGGCATAAGCGACAAAACCGGCAGCTTGAAGGCTGGCAAAATGGCCGATGTCGTGTTGTGGAACGGCAATCCTTTGAGCGTCTACGCCCGTCCTTACAAGGTTTGGATTGATGGCGCGTTGATGTTTGATGCAAGCAATCCCAAAATACGTCCGGTCAGCGATTTTGAACTTGGCCAACCCGGTGAAGGAGATGTGAAATGAGGCATTTCCTCTATGCCGCCGCTGCTATCGCGGCCTTTGCAACGCCTGTTGCCGCTGAAACCATTGCTATCACCGGTGGCCGCGTCGTGGTCGGGGATGGCAGTGCACCGATTGACGGTGGTACTGTCGTTATCCGTGACGGCAAAATCGTTGCCGCTGGTACCAGCGTTGCGATACCAACCGGCGCACGCCAGATTGACGCCTCGGGTAAATGGGTGACACCCGGTGTATTTGCTGGTTTTACGCGGCTTGGGCTAGCGGAAGTTGACGCTGTCAACGGCACCAATGATAAGAGCGGCGGTCGAAGTGGATTTTCCGCAGCGATAGACGTTGCGCCTGCCATTGATCCGTTTCGGTCGCCTTTTGCCGTAAACCGTTCGTCGGGGGTAACTCGCGCCGTGGTTGCACCTGAGTCTGCGGGTAATATCTTTGCCGGTCAGGGTGCCATTGCCGATCTGGGTGCGGACAGCAATCCGGTCACAAAAGCCCGTGCGTTTCAGTTTGCCGAGTTCGGTGAAGAGGGCGCCGCGTCTGCGGGGGGAAGCCGTGCGGGGACGCATTTGCACTTCCGCGCCATGCTGCGTGAGGCGCAAGATTATGCCGCTGGACGTGGTACGTTTGATGACGATTTGTTGAAGGCCGAAGATGCCAAGTCGTTGTTGTCCGTCCTTAAAGGTGAGACTCGTTTGCTCATCCATGTGGAAGGGGCAAATGACATGCTTCGGCTTATGGAGTTAAAGCGTGATTTCCCTTCGATTAAAATGGTGTTTGTGGGCGTGAGCGAAGGTTGGCGGGTTGCCCGTGAACTCGCGCAGGCGGGGATTCCTGTTATCGCGTCTGCACTTAATGATTTGCCTGCAACATTTGAAATGCTGGGTGCAACGCAAAGCAATATTGGTCGTATGAAGGATGCCGGCGTTCAGGTTGCCATTGGCATGATCAACGACCGCGACTCCCACCAATTGCGCTACACGACGCAATATGCGGGTAATATCGTAAGCCTTCAATATGTGCCCGGTGCGACGGGTCTGACCTGGGATGAGGCTTTTGCCGCGATCAGCTCGGTTCCTGCCGAAATCATGGGCGTTGGCGACCGTCTTGGCAGCTTGAAAGCAGGTAAGGCGGCAGATGTCGTGGTATGGGATGGCGACCCGCTAGAGCTTTCCAGTGCAGCCACTACAGTCATCATCGACGGTATCGAGCAACCGCTCGGCAATCGTCAGAATCGCCTGCGTGACCGTTATGCGCGTCCAACGGAAGGGGATTTGCCAAAAGCATATGATCGTTGATAAAATGATACTATAACAACGGGATGGTGCATAAGCAGGAGGTGGCATTGTGGGCGATTATCTAGCATTGGTTGCGGCGAGCCTGTCGTTCGTCGGCAGCCATTTTCTGATGTCGCATCCGTTACGCGCACCCCTGGTCGGGCGGTTCGGAGCGAACGGGTTTATGGCCGTCTATTCGGCGATATCACTCATTACATTTGTGTGGATGATTATCGCGTTCGGGCATGCACCTAAGACCGATGCTCTTTGGCCCGTAGGCGACGTCGTTTCGATAGCCGCGAGCGCGCTTACGCTGGTGGCTGCGGTGCTGTTTGCAGGTTCGTTCATCCGCAACCCTTCGCTCCCTGGCGTGCCTGACGCACTGGCCGCGCAAACGCCATCGGGGGTGTTTAAGGCGACTCGGCATCCCATGATGTGGGGCTTTGCTTTATGGGGAGTGGGGCATATTCTTGTTGCACCGCGTATCGACAATTTCATCTTCTCAGGTAGTATCGTCTTCTTGGCCTTGGCTGGTTCCAAGGCGCAAGAAATCAAGAAGCGCAGCCTGATGGGCGGTCAATGGGCAAAGTGGCTGCGCCGCACGCATTTCTTTGTCCGCCCCGCCGCATTGCTGCGTGCTGGCATCGGCCCATGGGTATTAGGCATTTTGATCTGGACCATCGCAACATGGGCGCACCCTTTTTGGGGCGTGGGCGGCGCTGGCCTCTTCCGCTGGTTCGACTTTTAAAGCCGAACCATCTTCATGCCCTGCTCGCCATAACGCGGACCCGACGTGCCACCGCGCGGGGCCGCGGCGTCCAACTTGGCAAGATCATCCGCATCAAGCGCAATGTCGCTCGCTTTTGCGCTGTCTTCCATCGTTACGCGCCGTTTGAAACCGGGGATGGGCACGATATCTTTGCCTTGCGCCAATATCCATGCCAGCGCGATTTGCGCATGTGATGCGTCATGCTTCGCCGCAATTTCACCGACAACGTCGACAATAAAGAGGTTTGCGGCAAAATTGTCGCCCTGAAAGCGTGGGTCCTGCCGCCGCCAGTCATTCTCCGGCAATGCATCCAGGCTTCGGAAAGCCCCGGTAAGAAATCCGCGTCCGAGCGGCGAGTAAGGCACAAAGCCAATGCCGAGCGCGCGGCATGTCGGCAGAATGTCATCCTCAATATCACGTTCCCACAGCGAATATTCGCTTTGCAGTGCAGAAATCGGCGCAACAGCGGCTGCGCGGCGAAGCGTGTCTGGCCCCGCTTCGGACAGGCCGATATGCTTGATTTTGCCTTCTTTGATTAAGTCAGCCATTGCACCGACCGTCTCTTCGATCGGCACAGCAGGGTCGACGCGGTGCTGGTAATAAAGATCAAGGCAGTCGATGCCCAATCGCTTCAACGTGCCTTCGACCGCAGTCTTGGCGTTAGCTGCCGAGCCATCCACGCCGACGATATTTCCGCCATCAAATTTGAAACCGAATTTGCTCGCGATAATCAGCCCGTCGCGTTTGCCTTTGATAGCTTCGCCGACCAGTTCTTCATTCTGGAACGGACCATAAATCTGCGCAGTGTCGAAAAAGTTGATGCCAAGATCAATCGCGCGGTGGATCGTCTTGATCGCCTCATCTGGGTCTGCATCTTCGCCATAAATGATGTTGCCGCCCTTGATCATAGGCATACAGCCAACGCCGAGTGCGGATACCTTTAACCCATGGCCAAGTTCACGATATTGCATCGGCTTTGTCCTTTTCAGATGCCTCAATTGCAGTTGCAAGCGCAACGTCCATTTGCACATTCCCAGTGGTACGGAAGATATCGGGCAGTGTTTCGACCGCAATCAACAGGGCTAAAGGCTCAATCGGGATGCCAAGCGCCAAGCAGATAGGTGCGATGGAGGTCACGAAGCTAACCGAGCCAGGCAGGCTCACTGCGCCCATGGACGTCAATGCCGCGATGAAGATTGCAAAGCCGTAATCGAAACCGCTGAGTTCCACTCCAAACCAGTTCGCAACATATAGAGCGACTGCCAAATTCATCGCTGGCCCTGTTACGCGCAACAAAGCGACTGCCATTGGCAGAACCAAGCCGGCGGTCGATTCCCGCACACCAAGTGCCTCGGCCTTTTTCAACATCAGCGGCAAGCTGGCCAACGATGATTGGGTGGATACAGCAAAGGCCTGTACTGGCGCGATCTGCCGCGCGTAATCAGTAAAGCGCACCTTGCCAGCAAAAACCGCCACCAGATACGCGAAGCCGCCAACAATAATGCCGACGATGGAAACCGTGACGATATAATGGGCCACCGCGCCCAGTGCCGCGAACCCGGATCGTGCGCCAACAACAAATGCTAAGGCAAATACCCCGATTGGTGCCAGTTTTAGAACCCACTCAATCACAATGACCATGGCGTCAGCGAGTGCGCTGAAAAATCCGGCCATTTGTGCCCTTGGGCCTTGCGCAAGACGCGTGACCGCAAAAGCGAATACTAAAGTGAATATCAGAAGCGGTAGTATCGAATCATTGGCTGCTGAAGCAATGGGGTTGGTGGGCACCAGTGCCACGAGAAAGTCCCGCAACGGAGGCTGCTCTGCAACTGCCGGAGCGCCGGTAAGCGCCGCACGTAACGCGGCTGCACTTTCGGATGGCATTGGCCATAATGACAGCAATGTTGGCGTCAGTAGGGCCCCCATGGCCGCCGACAGCCCCATCATAACGACAATCCATGTGACGGTTCGCGCAGCCATGGGACCAGCGCGTGCCGCCTCGGCGCTTTTGACGATACCGGTGATAAGCAGCGCCACCACCAACGGAATCACGGTCATCCGCAGGCCATTGAGCCACAAGGAGCCGACAATATCGAGCCAATAGGCAATTTGCGTGCCAATGGCAGGGACTATCGCGGCGGCGAAAATGCCAAGGGCAAGGCCAAGGACGAGGGCGAGGAGAATACGTGAAGCGTTAGACATAGCATCGGGTCTTGCCAGCCCGTCGCTCCCTATGCAAGGGAGAGGCTGAGCGGCAGCAAAAAATCGAATAACGACCGCATAAGGGCAGGGACGCACATGGCGCGCAAATATTTTGGAACAGACGGTATCCGGGGGCGCAGCAACGTCGGCGCCATGACACCGGAAATGGCGATGAAAGTCGGCCAAGCCGCAGGTACACATTTCCTGCGTGGTGGGCATAAGCATCGAGTCGTCATTGGCAAGGATACGCGATTGTCCGGCTACATGATTGAGAACGCGTTGGTTGCCGGATTTACCAGCGTTGGCATGGATGTGGTCCAGTTTGGTCCGATTCCAACGCCGGCTGTCGCTTTGCTCACAAGGTCGATGCGCGCGGATCTTGGCGTGATGATTTCTGCCAGTCACAACCCTTTTGAGGATAATGGCATCAAGTTGTTTGGTCCCGATGGCTTTAAGCTATCGGACTCGGATGAACTAGCCATTGAGGCATTGCTGGATACGCCGCTTGCATTGGCGGATGCGGCTGATGTGGGTCGTGCGAGGCGTATTGAAGACAGCCGGGGCCGCTATATCCACGCCGTAAAGGCATCCGTGCCAGAACATATCCGTTTCGACGGCCTACATGTCGTGCTCGATTGCGCCAATGGCGCGGCATATCAAGTCGCGCCGACTGCGATTTGGGAGCTTGGGGCAAAAGTCACGTCAATTGGCATTGAACCCAATGGTAAGAACATCAATCACAAGGTCGGCTCGACTCATGTCGTGACATTGCAGGAAACCGTGGTCGCGGCGGGTGCTGATATTGGAATTGCGCTTGATGGAGACGCGGATCGCTTGATTGTCGTGGACGAACATGGCTGCGTCGTAGACGGCGACCAGATCATGGCATTGCTTGGTGGCGCTATGAACCGCAGTGGCAAACTAACAGGCGGGGGTATTGTCGCCACCGTGATGTCCAATCTTGGGCTCGAACGCTATCTGGAAACACAGGATTTGCGCCTCATTCGCGCGAAAGTGGGTGACCGTTATGTCCTAGAAGAAATGCGCAAGCACGGCATCAATGTCGGCGGGGAACAATCGGGCCATATGATCATGTTGGACCACGCCACCACAGGCGACGGCACCATAGCCGCGTTGCAGGTGCTGACCCAGCTTGTCGCCAGCGGGAAGCCCGCAAGTGAAGTGCTGCATTTGTTCGATCCCGTTCCGCAACTACTTAAAAATGTTCGCTTTTCCGGCGGTAAGCCACTTGATAACCCAGATGTTCAGGCTGTCATTGCCAAGGCCGAGGCAGAGTTGGCGGGCAATGGCCGCCTGGTGATCCGCCCGTCGGGAACTGAGCCGGTTATCCGCGTGATGGCCGAGGGCGATGATGCGGTGCAGGTTGAGCGTATTGTTGATGGCATTTGCGACGCGGTCAGGATTGCCGCAGGCTAATGACGAAAGGCGCCACCGCCCGCATATTGATTATCGCTGGTTCCGACAGCGGCGGGGGCGCAGGGATTCAGGCAGATATCAAAACGGTGACCATGCTCGGTGGCCATGCCATGACGGCGGTGACGGCGATTACCGCGCAGAATACGCTGGGCGTCGATGCTGTGCACATGGTTCCAACGCAGATGGTGATTGACCAAATTAGCGCAGTCGTCAGCGACATTGGCGTGGATGCTGTCAAAATCGGTATGATTGGCAATGCGGACACCGCGCATGCGGTGGCAGACAGTCTTTCGGACCTGTCCTGCCCGATTATATTCGACCCGGTCATGGTCGCCACCAGCGGGGCCGTGCTTGCGGATGCGGATACCATATCCGCATTTGAGCGGTTGATGCGACTTGCCACGCTGACGACGCCCAATCTGCCGGAGTTGGCGGCTTTGGGCGGAAAGGATGCTTTGCTCGCACGACGATTTCCGTTGTTGTTGAAGGGCGGGCATGCCGACGGTGATGAAATAATTGACGAATTGCATGTTGCGCCGGGGCAGAGTGAAAGTTGGCGCGATGCGCGGATACTCACGCGCAGCACGCATGGCACCGGGTGCACATTGGCCACGGCTATCGCAACTGGCCTAGGGCAGGGGATGGAACTTGCCCCCGCCATAGAACGCGCGCGCCTGTTCGTGCGGCTGGCTTTGCGCGATGCGCCTGGACTTGGGCAGGGTCATGGCCCGATGGGGCATCCATCGGTGCGGGAGGACGCGATGGTCGCGGGTCCTTCTCTGAACCAT
>JAIOYN010000031.1 GCA_021741065.1 Sphingomonadaceae bacterium
CACGCCTTGCAGGGTTAGATCGTCGACCATCACCGCGATGTAGCTATTGGTCCGGCCAATAGGCGCCATAGGTTGCCCCAAAACCTTCGACGCAGCCCCCATGCCAGCTAATAAGCCTTGCGCCGCCGCTTCCTCATAGCCTGTGGTACCGTTAATCTGCCCAGCGCAATATAGCCCTTCAAATCCGCGCACCGCGAGGTTGGAGTCCAAGCAGCGCGGGTCGATATAGTCATACTCCACCGCATAGCCCGGCACGACAATCTCGCATTGCGCGAGGCCAGTCATGGATCGGACCATGGCCGCCTGAATATCCGTTGGCAGCGATGTTGAAATGCCATTGGGATAGATCAAATGGCTGTCCAGGCCTTCTGGCTCAAGAAATACCTGATGCCCCTCGCGGTCGCCGAACCGGAAAATCTTGTCTTCAATAGACGGGCAATATCGCGGCCCCCTGCCCTCAATATCGCCCGCAAATAGTGGCGACCGATGAAGGCCTGAACGGATGATGTCATGCGTTTGGGCGTTGGTGCGCGACATTGCACAAAATAATTGCGGCACAGTTCGGCGCTGGCGCATCGATGACATCGTCCAATCATCGTCATCAGAGGGCTGCATCTCCAATTGCGACCATTCAATCGTGCGCCCATCGAGACGCGGCGGCGTGCCCGTTTTCAGCCGCGCGATGGGCAGGTCGGCGCCGCGCAATTGCTGCGCCAACAACATCGCCGACGCTTCGCCCACGCGGCCACCGTCGAGCCGTTCTTCACCGCGGAACAACTTGCCACCCAGAAACGTCCCTGTGGCCAAAACCACTGCAGCCGAGGTGATGATAGAATCGTCGCCCAAAACCAAGCCCGCAACGCGCGTGGGGGCATTTGGCAGAAAATGCAGGGCAGCCGCTTCGCCCTCAATAATGTGTAAGTTCGCCAAACCTGCAAGCTGCTTCTGAATCGACGCCTTGAATAATCTCCGATCGGCCTGAATCCGGGGGCCTTGCACTGCCGCACCTTTTGATGCGTTGAGCATGCGGTAATGCACAGCAGCGTCATCAGCGGCACGGCCGATAAGGCCATCAAAGGCGTCAACTTCCCGTACCAAATGCCCCTTGCCCAAGCCGCCAATGGCAGGGTTGCAGGACATCGCGCCAATCATGTCCTTGTCAAAGCTCACCAGTGCGACCCGCAAACCCATGCGCGCGGCAACTGCCGCAGCCTCGGTGCCCGCGTGGCCGCCACCTACAACAATGATGTCGAAATCGGTCGTCATGCGTCGCGCATATACGAACTATGTCCGATGGTCAAAAAAGAGTGCCCATCTGTTTCACGTGAAACAGACTATTTGCCCACGCAGAATTTTCCAAAGACAGTGTCGAGCAGATCTTCAGTATGCGCCCGGCCCGTGAGGGCGTCGAGCGCGAGTCGCGCTTGCCGGAGATTTTCCGCTATAATCAACCAGTCTTCGGATTCGCTGCACGCTGCAAGCGCAGCCGCGGCGTCAGCCAAAAATGCACGTTGCCGCGCATTGATGGCAAACTGATCTGGCGGCGGCAGAAGCGTCTTAGCCCGTGTTGCCACAAAGTGGAGAAGTGCGCTTATGCCCGCACCCGTCTGAGCGGACACAGAAATAGCGCCCGCAGACTTTGCCATACTGTTCGTAACGTCACTTTTTGCTGATATTTCAATGAGATTCGCGTGAATGGGTCCCGCACCTTCCGGACCAAGCCATAACAATATATCTGCCTGCTGCATCGCGGCATGGCTACGGTCGATGCCGATGCGTTCGATGACGTCGGCGCTATCATCGCGGAGCCCAGCGGTGTCCGTGAACAGCAGAGCTACCCCTTCGACCGACACAGGCACTTCAATCATATCGCGCGTTGTTCCGGCTATATCGGAAACAATGGCCGCCTCGCGCCCGACCAACGCATTCAACAACGTCGATTTACCGCTATTGGGCGGGCCTGCCAAGACGACGCGCAGCCCATCCTTTAATTTTTCGGCGGGTGGACTGGCGAGCAATTGCGCTATTTTTTGCTGCATATCTTCGCAACCATTTGTAATTAATTTATTATTTTGAGAATCCACATCGCCTTCATCCGAAAAATCTAGCTCCGCTTCGGTGAGCGCAGACAATCGGAGCACCTCTTGTCGATATTCTTCGATCGCCGCGCTAAAGGCTCCGCCAAACATCTTGGCGGCAGCGCGGCGTTGCCATTCGGTTTCGGCGGACAACAGATCCGCCAATCCTTCGGCTTCGTTCAAATCCATTCGGCCATTGGCAAAGGCACGGCGGGTAAATTCTCCAGCCTCCGCCCGCCGAGCTCCGGAGAAGTTGGCGATAGCATTTTCAACGGCGCGCACCACGGCGCGACCGCCATGGAGATGGAGTTCAACCAGATCTTCGCCCGTGGCCGTATCTGGGCCACGAAAGACGAGCACCAGTGCTTGATCTAATATCTCCTGAGTCTCTGGCGAACGCAGGCTACACAAAGACGCCCTTCTTGGTGGCGGGATTCGTCCTGCCAGACCGCGCAATATGTCAAAAGCCTTAGGCCCACTGATCCGCATGATGGCAATAGCAGCCGGCGGCGCACCGCTCGACAGCGCGAAAATGGTGTCAGCGGTTGGCATCACTAAACTATTTTTTGTCGTTCGTGTTCAGGCCAGACATTGCGGCCTTTGCACCTGTTTCAATAAGTTGTTGGAACAATTGCAGCCCCATTTGGCCCATAGGCGCAATTTGCTTTCCCAGCTCCTGCAATTGGTCAATGCCGCCCGCGCCGTTCATAAGGTTGGTGACCTTCTCGACATAAGCCTCATTTGCTTTGGTAACATCGGGAAGGCCAAGCAACGCGCGAGCCTCTTCAGGGGAACAATCGATTTCAATGCTCATCTTCATGGGCCGTGCCCTCCTAATTGCCGATAAGATCATTATAAAGGTTCAGTCAAATCACGCAATTGCGGAGAATATCCGCCGAGGAGCAGATTATGGGTGAATATGTGAAGATTGATGCGCTGGGCGAGGACGCGTTGTTTCCTGCGTATCTGGCGGCGCCATCAGGCCAAGCGCGCGCCGCGATTATCGTCATTCCCGAGATATTTGGGGTAAATGCAGGTATTCGTCAGAAATGTGACCTGTTTGCCGCGGCGGGATATTTGGCGGTCGCGCCCGACATCTTCTGGCGCTTTGCACCGGGGGTTGAGCTCAATCCCGATATTGAGGCGGAGCTTCAAGAAGCGTTCGGCTATTTCGGGCAATATGATGCCGATGATGGTGTGCGCGATATTGAAGCCGTGATTCACGCCATCCGCTCTGGCCTGTCGAACCAAGCGCCGGTCGAAAAGGTGGGCACTGTGGGATATTGTTTGGGCGGACGGCTTGCGTACATGGCGGCGGCGCGGACTGACATCAGCGCGTCTGTCGGCTATTATGGTGTAATGATCGACCAAATGTTGGACGAAAGCCACGCCATCGCCAACCCGTTGATGCTGCATATTCCAACGGCGGACCATTTTGTCGGGCCAGAAGCGCAGGCTGCGATTCATGCCGGGCTCGGTAATCACCCCAAGGTGACACTGCATGACTATGACGGCCTAGATCATGGCTTCGCAGCCGAAATGGGCAATCGCCGGGACGAGAAAGGCGCAGAGATGGCGGACGGACGGACAGCCGCATTTTTCGCAGAGCATCTAAGCTAAAACTATAAGGGCTCCCACATAGGGAGCCCTTAGGCATTACAAGCCAGCAAAGCTCATGGCGTAAGGCTGCACTTCGATCCAGCCTTCGACTATCATCTTGCCCGCAACATAGACGATCACCACCAGGCCTACCCAAGCGATCCAGCGATACCGTTCAATATATTGAGCAATGATATTCGCAGCGATACCCATCAGCGCGACCGCAAAAATAAGCCCGACGATAAGGATCCCAGGATGTTCGCGCGCCGCACCCGCAACCGCCAGAACATTGTCGAGGCTCATCGACACGTCGGCGACTGCAACGCCCCATGCGGCGCCCGCAAAGGTCTTGGACGACTTTACGCCGGAATGTTCGTCACCCACGATTTCAGGTGACCCGGGAGATTCACCGGCATGGCCCTTAATGTCGCGATACATGCGCCAGGCGACCCACAGCAGCAACAAACCGCCAGCCAGCACAAGGCCAACAATGCCCAGCAACCATGTCACCATTAGCGCAAAGATGATGCGCAGCACCAAGGCCGCGAGGACACCGATGAGGATGACCTTCTTGCGTTGGTCCGCTGGTAAGCCAGCCGCCAAAGCGCCTACAACAATGGCATTGTCACCAGCCAGCACGAGATCGATCAACAAAACCTGAATAAACGCTGCAAAAGCAGCAGGTTCAGTAATGTTCGAGAAATCCTTGACGATGGCAGCCCAGATATCGCCGGGCCCGCCCAGGCTGGTGACGGTCGAAGCGACCAAGAGAAAATCAATCACAATGTTACTCCGGAATATCTGGCTTACTGGTTCATTGAGTCAAAAAAGTCTTCGTTGGTTTTCGAATCCTTCATTTTGTCGAGCAAGAACTCCATCGCGTCGATGGTGCCCATTTGCATGAGGATTCGGCGAAGCACCCACATTTTCTTAAGCTTGCTTTCCTCGACCAGCAATTCTTCCTTACGCGTGCCGGATTTACCGACATCCAATGCTGGGAAGATGCGCTTGTCAGCGACCTTGCGATCCAGCACGATTTCGGAGTTACCCGTGCCCTTGAATTCTTCGAAGATAACTTCGTCCATGCGGCTGCCGGTGTCGATCAAAGCGGTCGCGATGATGGACAAAGACCCACCCTCTTCGATGTTTCGTGCGGCACCGAAGAAACGCTTTGGACGTTGTAAGGCATTCGCGTCGACACCGCCGGTAAGCACCTTGCCCGATGATGGAACGACGGTGTTGTAAGCACGGCCAAGGCGCGTGATGGAATCGAGCAAGATGACAACGTCATGCTTATGCTCAACCAGACGCTTTGCCTTTTCAATTACCATTTCGGCGACTTGCACGTGGCGGGTCGCAGGCTCGTCAAAGGTAGAAGATACAACTTCCCCCTTCACCGAACGCTGCATGTCGGTGACTTCCTCAGGCCGTTCATCGATTAGAAGAACGATCAAGAACACTTCAGGATGGTTTTCGGTAATCGCGCGGGCGATATTTTGCAGCAGTACGGTTTTACCTGTGCGTGGCGGCGCAACGATCAAGGCGCGCTGGCCCTTGCCCTGCGGGCTGACGATATCAATGACGCGCGCAGACTTGTCCTTGACCGTTGGGTCAAGCGAATCCAGCGTCAGTTTCGAATCTGGATACAGCGGCGTAAGGTTATCGAAGTTGACACGATGACGGACAGCATCCGGATCATCAAAGTTGATTTTCATCACCTTCGTTAGCGCAAAATAACGCTCCCCATCCTTAGGTGCACGAATTTCGCCTTCGACAGTGTCACCTGTGCGCAAACCATATTGGCGCACCATGTTCGGCGAGACATAAATATCGTCGGGACCTGCCAAATAATTGGCCTCGGGCGAACGCAAGAAACCGAAGCTGTCGGGCAACACCTCAATCGTGCCAAGACCCATGATCTGCTCGCCATCCTCGGCAAGCTCTTTCAGGATCGCGAACATCAGATCCTGCTTACGCAAGGTCGATGCGCCCTCAACACCGAGCTCTTCAGCCATCGATACTAGGTCAGCGGGGTTTTTGCTTTTCAGCTCTTTCAAATGCATAGATAATTCCGTTGGATGGACCATGAGTCCGCATTGTTGATGGGCAAACCGCCCGATATGAAAACCGGATTTAGAAAGACAACCGGTCGAATAATGAAAAGTTAGTGGCGCGGTTGTTGTGAGAGTCGCGCCTCATGCCCAGGACGGGCTTGGCGATCTAAATACGCGGTGGTGGGGATCGCGTCAACTGTTCTCAATATACGCGCGTTCGGGCGTTCTAAAACGGCTTGGCGACAACCAATATGACGATAATCGCTGACGCAACCCCGGGCACTTCGTTTAACAGCCGTAATTGCTTACCTGTTAGCTGCCGCTCGCCGCGCGCCAGTTTCTTGGCATAGCCGACAGTCCAACCATGATAAGCCGACAATCCCAACACAAGCAACAATTTGGCATGGAACCAACCTTGCGCCATGGCACCAATGTTCCATGCCAAAACCAGCCCCAAAACCCAGACCACAATGATAGAAGGATTCAAGATGATTTTGATCAGCTTGGATTCACGATCCACCCATTTGGCAGCTTCTTCGGATCCTTCTGCGCTTTCCTGATGATAGACGAAGAAGCGCGGAATCATGAACAATCCCGCCATCCAGAAAATGACAAAAATAATGTGAGCGGATTTCAGCCAAATATACAGCACAGATAGTGTTTCCGTCATAAAAACGGCCTTTATGGGTTAAGCCTTACGGACCAGATTGAGAAGCAGTTCAACATTTTCGATTGGGGTGTCCGGCAATATACCATGTCCAAGATTGAAGATATGTGGCCGGTCTTCAAACGCGCTGAGGATGTTTTTTACGGCATCCTTCAAAACATCACCGCCCGCAATCAAAGCGAGCGGGTCAAGATTGCCTTGGACGGGAAGACCCTTGCGCAATTCGCGGTTCGCCCAATGCGGATCAACGGTTTCATCCAATCCTAAGGCGTCGACGCCCGTTCCTTCAGCATAAGCAGCTAGTTTGCCGCCAGCACCTTTAGGGAAGCCGATGATAACGGCATTGGGATTGCGCGCCTTTAACCGGCGAACGATCTCGGCATTGGGTGCAATGACCCATTTTTCGAATTGCGCGGGCGACAATGAGCCTGCCCAACTGTCGAATAATTGCACGGCGTCAACGCCAGCATCAATCTGATCACCCAAATAATCGACGGTTGCGGAAATGATGGCTTCAATGAGCGCGCCAAAGCGTTCAGGCTCCGCATGGGCCATCCTGCGGGCCTCTGCTTGGTCTTTGCTACCTTGACCATGCACCATATACGTAGCAACCGTCCACGGGCTTCCAGCGAAGCCCAGGAAGGTTGTTTCGGGCGGCAACTCTGCCGACACCTTGCGCACCGTATCAATGACAGGAGCAAGTCGCTCCGGTGCTGGCACAAAATCTTCAAGCCGCGATTCCACTAAGCGCGGGGCGAGCCGCGGACCTTCACCCGTTTCGAACCAAAGGTCCTGACCCATGGCATGTGGAATAACAAGAATGTCGGAAAACAGAATGGCACCGTCAAATCCGAAGCGCCGGATCGGCTGCAAAGTGATTTCGCAAGCGGCATCGCTGTCATACGCCAGCGCCAGAAACCCACCTTTTTCTGCACGCAATGCGCGATATTCGGGCAGATATCGACCTGCCTGGCGCATGAGCCACACCGGCGGGATAGCTTCTTGGTTGCCCCGTAGGACGTTAAGCAGTTTTTTCGGGCTTTGCGCAGACATAGAAGCGAGAGATCCAATCAAAATATATATTTATATAAAGGATGATGAAAGATGATGCGCTGTTGATAATTGGGGCCTTAAAAGCTTTTGCGGATATTGCCAACATCTTGACGCGTGCAGACACACGGGTGGAGCCAGAGTCGCAAATTTATTCCCCATTATCCACAGCCTGTGCACGATGAAATGTGCCTGTGGACAGATTGTGCCCGAATCGTGCGGTAAATTCATGGTAATAAGCAAGAATGCATGGCGTAAAACTTGTCCCTTGATTTATCCCCAACCTACCAACATGACTGTCAGCCATGAGCCAGCGCTTTCATCTACATTTGTTGTCGGACTCCACCGGCGAAACCTTGCAAAGCATTGCCAAAGCCGCTTTGGCGCAGTTTGACGGCACGGAGGGTGTGGTCAAGCATTTCTGGCCCATGGTGCGTTCGGAAAGCCATTTAGACCGGATATTAACCGATGTGGCCGCTAATCCGGGACTTGTGCTGTTTACATTGGTGAATCGCGATATACGACGCAAATTGGAAACGCGGTGCAGGGCGTTGGGCCTGCCTGCGGTTGCTGCGCTCGATGCGGTTAGTGATGCCATGTCGAACATGTTGGGCCAAGAGGCCAAGGCCCGTCCTGGGCGGCAGCATGTTATGGACGCGGCCTATTTCGCGCGGGTTGATGCGATCCAGTTCACCATTGCCCATGATGACGGCATTAATGCGCAAAATTGGGAAGAGGCGGACATTGTGTTGGCAGGGGTGTCACGGACATCAAAAACGCCCACGAGCATTTATCTCGCCAACCGAGGATATAAGACGGCGAATATCCCGATTGTTCCGGCATCGCCGCCGCCGCCGATATTGTTTCAACTCAAACACCCCATGGTCA
The DNA here is from genome assembly GCA_021741065.1 of Sphingomonadaceae bacterium. GTDB lineage: Bacteria > Pseudomonadota > Alphaproteobacteria > Sphingomonadales > Sphingomonadaceae > Sphingorhabdus_B. The sequence continues at coordinate 8,337 of JAIOYN010000031.1, forward strand.
TTGGCCTTGTTACCAGCGCAGAGCGTTTGGTTCAGGTGCGACGCAATCGTCTGCTGTCCCTGAACCAGTCGCCGGACACAGATTATGTGGATGAGGAAAAGGTGCGCGCAGAAGTCGCCCATGCGCGGCGCATGTTTGCAGACAATGGCTGGCCAGTATTGGACGTAACACGCCGGTCGATCGAAGAAAGTGCCGCGGCGATTATCAATTTGTTCAACGAGCGCGAACTAGCGCAGGTGGTGGATTCGTGACCCTTATCCTTGCGTCACAAAGCGCTGGGCGGATCGCCATGTTGAAGGCAGCAGGGGTATCATTTGAGGCAGTTCCCGCCTTGGTTGATGAACAGAGCATCAAAACATCATTGGCCCAGGCTGGCGCTAAGCCGCGCGATATTGCGGATGCCTTGGCAGAGGCAAAGGCGCGCAAACTGTCCCGCAAATTGCCAACTGAGATGGTGTTGGGATGCGACCAGATTTGCGTTGGTCCCGACGGATATATTTTTGACAAACCCGAAACGCCTGACGACGCGCGCGCGCATCTGGCGCAGCTTTCAGGTAAGGTGCATCGACTCATCAGTGCGGCCGTTATCTGTGAGCATGGCGAACCCGTCTGGCGCATAGTCGACACCGCCCAAATGACGATGCGGAGCTTAAGTCAGCAATATATCGACGATTATGTCGAAACCTATTGGCATGAAATCCGCCACTGCGTTGGCGGTTACCGGATCGAAGCCGAGGGCGCACAATTGTTCGCAAGCGTCAGCGGCAGCCAATTTACGATCATCGGAATGCCATTGCTTCCGTTGTTGGATTATCTGCGAGTGAGGGGCCTTTTACCATCATGATCAATTATGCCGAAGTGATCGGACAGCCGATATCGCATTCCAAATCGCCGCTGATTCACAATTTTTGGCTCCAACTATTGGGCTTGGTTGGCGATTATCGGGCGCATGCGGTGCAGCCCGATGATTTGGAGCGCTATTTTGCCGAGCGTGCTGCCGATGCCGCATGGCGCGGGTGCAACATCACCATACCGCACAAGATTGCGGCGCTCGATTTTGTGGCCGACCCCGGCGATGTGCGCAGCTCGATCGGGGCGATTAACACAGTCTTTCGCAATGACGCCGGCGCGCTTGTAGCGACCAATACCGACGTTGGCGGCTTTTATGGCCCCATCGCGGATATTCCCATTGCAGGGGAAACGGCGGTTGTCATCGGTGCAGGCGGCGCGGCCCGCGCTGTTCTTTTTGCCCTTGCGCAGGCGGATATTGGCGAAGTGGTTTTGGTTGCACGCAATGGCTTGAAGGCGGCGGGCTTGCTCGCGCATTTCGGGTTGAAAGGCAAAGTGATTGGTTTTGACGCGCGCTTGCCGGATGCGGCGTTGCTGGTGAATGCAAGCCCGTTGGGCATGGTCGGGCAGGAAGCGCTTGAGATTGACCTTTCGCCTTTGCCCGAACATGCCATTGTCTACGACCTTGTCTACGCGCCGATAGAGACGCTTTTGTTAAAAGCGGCGCGTCTGCGCGAATTGGAAACAGTCGATGGCCTTGAAATGCTGGTTGGGCAGGCGGCAATCGCGTTTGAATTGTTTTTCGGTGTTGCGCCGCCTGAAGATGAGGAGGATGCATTGCGGGCATTGTTGCTGAAATGAAAAAACCGATGATCATTGGCCTGACAGGCTCAATCGGTATGGGAAAATCGGCGGTTGCCGCGATGTTTTTTGACGAGGGTGTCCCGGTTTTTGATGCAGATGCAGTCGTCCATGACCTGCAAAAATCGGGCGGTGCGCTTGTGCCCGCCATTGAATTGGCCTTCCCCGGAACGACTGGACCAGAGGGCGTTGACCGTAAAGCGCTTGGTGCGGCTGTTTTTGGTGACCGCGACCGGTTGGCACTGTTGGAATCAATTATTCATCCGGCCGTGGGCGAACGCCGAAAGACGTTTCTGGAATCACATCAAGGTACGGACATGATATTGTTCGACATCCCCTTATTGTTTGAAAAGGGCGGACAGGCTGGTGTCGATACGGTCGTCGTTGTGAGTGCACCTGCTCCGGCTCAAAGGGAACGTGTGCTCGCACGGCCGAATATGACCCCAGACAAGTTCGAACATATTTTGGCGCTACAAATGAACGATGCCGACAAGCGCGCGCGGGCGGACCATGTGATCGATACTGGCAAGGACATTAAAGAGACCCGGGCCGATGTGCGTGCTCTTGTCAAAAAGCTGCGGGCAGGACTTGCATAAGCCATTAAATAGGCTCACATCTATGCATAGAATGCGCGAAATTATATTCGATACCGAAACAACTGGCTTTGACCCTGCAACGGGGGATCGGATGGTTGAAATTGGCTGCATAGAAATGGTCAGCCGGGTAATGACGGGTAAGCATTATCACGCCTATTTCAACCCGCAGCGCCCGATGCCAGCGGCTGCTGAACAAGTGCACGGCCTTTCGGACCGTTTCCTTTCTGATAAGCCAGCTTTTGCTGAAAAGGCGGATGAGTTGCTCGCATTTTTGGGCGACAGTCCGCTCGTCGCGCATAATGCCAGCTTTGATTTTGGCTTTCTCAATCATGAATTGCAGCATTGCGGTCGCCCGCCAGTGTCTATGGACCGTATGGTTGACACAGTGGCGCTGGCACGGGTTAAAAATCCCGGAGCGAAGCTGTCTTTGGATGCGTTGTGCACCCGTTATGGCATCGACCGTAGCCACCGTGTAAAGCATGGTGCGTTGTTGGATGCGGAGCTACTAGCGCAATTATATATTGAGCTAACGGGAGGCCGACAGATTGGCCTTGGCCTCGCGGTCGATGATAGTTCCAATAAATTAACAGACCAAATGGACGTTAACAGCGTTCAGACAACGAAGATATTTCGGCCAGCGCGCGCACATTCTGCCTCAGCTGAGGAATTGGCGCGCCATGCCGAATTTGTAGCAAAGATTAAGGACGCGCTTTGGCTCCAGTCGGGGTCAGCACTTTAACAAAAGGAGACAGGCATTGGACATCAGGGTTTCAGGACATCAGGTCGACACCGGTGCAGCGCTCCAGACCCATGTGGAAACACGACTTGGTTCCATCGCCCAAAAATATTTCGCCAAAGCCTTGTCATCACACGCGACCTTTGGCCGTGCGCCGCATGACGGCTTTACCAGCGATATTGTTATGCATGTGATGCAGGGCCTCGTGCTGAAAGGTCGCGGCGAAGCGCAAGATGCACATATTGCATTTGACCGGGCCGCAGAACGTATTGAGAAACAATTACGCCGATACATGCGCCGACTGCAGGATCGTCATGTGCAAGCCGCTTATGCTTTGGCGCAAGAAGAAGCCGCATATACCGTATTTGATGCAGGTGATGTTGAGGAGGAAATGCCATTACCTGACGCCCCCGTAATTGTTGCGGAAATGCGCGTGGATATTCCTGAATCGACGGTTTCCGATGCGGTGATGTTAATGGATTTGCGCAATACCCCAGCCTTGTTATTCAAAAACACTGGAACTGGGCGGCATAATATGGTTTACCGCCGCGAAGACGGCACGATCGGGTGGGTTGAACCAAAATCTGCACCTTAGCCCTCGGCTGACGTAAATTAATTTTCTGTATAAATTCAAATATTTAAGGATTGCGCTGCCGGTCGCACCGGGTGCTTTTGAACAAAATATGATTAGACTTTCTACCAGGCTCGTTGAGGGAGCCGTTGCTGCTGACTTGCTATGTTCGGGCAAATCTGACCTGTTGGCGCAGCTATCGGCTATCGCGGCTAAAAATTATCTTGTCGACGCCGATGCTGTTCTGGACGGTATGATTGAGCGCGAGCGACTTGGCCCGACGGGTTTTGGCGGCGGAACAGCGATCCCGCATTGCAAGGTGTCGGGTATAGACATGCCCGTGGCTGTGTTTGTCCGGCTTTTGAAGCCGGTGCCTTATGATGCTGTCGACGATGAGCCGGTTGATTTGGTCTGCGCGCTGGTTTCACCGGCGCAGGACGGCGCCTCGCATTTGCGTGCATTGGCAGAAGTTTCACGATTGTTTCGCGATGAGAAATTCCGCGCGCAATTGCGCGGTGCCGCAGATTCGTCGGCGATGTTTGCGGTGCTGACCTTTTCAGAAGAGCGTGACGCCGCTTGATTGAGCCTCGGCTTGCCAGCGGTGTTCTTATCTCCGCAATCAAGCGCATATTGGAAGCCGAAGGTGACTTCGCAACCGTTCTAAATAAGGGCGATGCGGTGTCCGGTGCCATATTGCTTATTGGGCAGGTTCGTGGTGCAGACCCAAAATTATACGAACGCTATCCCTCATTAGACGGCCAGACTGCATGGCAGGCGATAGATTTGAAGGAATCTAGCGGGCATGCGGTGCAGGAGTATTGGCAAAAACGCTGCGCCCGCGACCCGGATTTGTGGGTTTTTGAACTGGATGTCGCGTCCGCTGCACGGTTGGACGGACTATTGGCCATGTTTATTTGACTTTGCTGCGCTGCGCCATAAATGCGCATCTATCGAGTAGCGAAGGTTGTCATTTAGGGCACAAATGGGGTGGCCTGACAAACACGCGAGTCGGATGCAACAAATGACGAACAACAATAAAGTAATAGAGTTTCGTCTGCTGGTGCCGCCGCTTTAATGTATGTTGCATGTTGAAATTTTTTAGGGCTGCCTCTTTGGTGGCCGTATCTTGTACGCTGGTTTCTTCGGTTATTGCTGCTGATTCCAGATCTGCTTTGGGTATTAACCAAAGCGCAGAGTTAACCGCCAATACCACCATTATTGATTCTACCCAGATCGCTGACGAACAGGCGCAGATGGATTTGGCGCAAAGCGGTAAAGTGACCGCCACGATCGCCGACAATGACGACATTATCTATGTTCCAAGCAATGGCGTTATGCCAAATTTGCCTCTAAACCTATCCGATGAAGATGCGGCAACCGTATCGTCACTTACCGATCTCGTGCGCACGCAAGCTGTCGATGACAGCTTAAGCAAAGAAGAGCGGTGCCTTGCCAGCGCGGTCTATTTCGAAGCCAAGGGCGAATCGCTTGCCGGCCAATTGGCGGTGGCACGCGTGGTGTTGGCCCGCGCGAATTCGGGTCGCTTTCCCAGCACATTATGCGGGGTTGTCTTCCAAAAAGGGCAGTTTTCCTTCGTGCGCGGCGCAAGCTTGCCGCGGATCCAAACGGGCAGCATGCATTGGCGCAACGCCGTCGCGATCAGCAATATTGCGCTGGACAATAAATGGAAAAGCCCCGTGGAAGGCGCATTGTTCTTCCATGCCCGTCACGTTTCGCCAGGATGGCGGTTGACGCGGATCGGCAGCGTAGACAATCATATCTTCTACCGCTGATCATAGCGGCCAGTATGAACGATAAGGGCCCCATATGGGGCCTTTATTTTGTTCGACTTTTGTTCTAAGTTTGAATGATGGATCAAGCCCTTCATTCTTCATCAGTATCCGGTGCGTCCGCGGTCGCTCGGGGCGTTTCGCGGTTGTTTTTGCGTAACCAGATTGTGGTGCAACCCGAGGTCAGCCTGCGCAACAATCGCCGCGCTGATCTCATGGGACTGAGCAACAAAGGCGAGATTATCATCGTCGAAATCAAATGTTCGCGCGCCGACCTTTTGGGTGATCAAAAATGGCCGGAATATCTTGAATATTGTGACCGTTTTTTCTGGGCCGTGCCGGCTGGGTTCGACATTAGCCCGCTGCAAAACGCTGCGTTCATGCCTGAACGCGCCGGGGTGATCATGGCTGACGCTTATGACGCCGAAATTGCACGGCAAGCAGCATTGGTGCCGCTGGCCCCGGCGCGCCGCAAAACCGAAACGCAGCGGCTCGCCCGGCTGGCTATGCGCCGCTTGATGGGCATATCTGATCCTGACTCCGCGCTATCCGAGTTTGAATTCGAATAGGGTCTAGCTGGCTTTTTTGGGGTTATACCAGATCGGGGATGAATAGGCCCGCTCCTGCGCCTTTAACTCCGTCCCAGGCAGCAATTTTGCACCATAGCGCAAGGCATCGAACAACACCCAGCGCGGGGTTGGAATCTCGATGACCCGAACATAATAAAATGCGCGGACATTGCGGTTAAACTCTGGATCGGTCCACACCGTCCGCAATTCCGGATCACCAATGCTGTTGGTATAGCTGGCCTTTGCGATGTTTACCGTGTCGCCGACCTTGGGAACTTTGCCATTGGCGGCCTTGCGGCGCTTGTCGGCATCGCCCCAGACAACATCAAAGACTTTCTCCTGCAATTTGCCGGAGGAATCCACCCAGCCCTTGACCACTTGAACGCGATCAAGATTGGCGCCCATCGGGTCTTTCAACGCCGAAATCATGAACTTTGGCGCGCCGCTGCCGGGCTTAAGGTCCGCGCCCATGGGCACGCCCTTGGCATATCCGGCCTTTACCCAATCGCGTGCAAAATCCTTTTCATCGAAATCCCAGCCGCCAAAGAAACGCACTGTCATGCGGGGGCCAGTTGTGGCGTAAACTTCGCGCCGCATCATTGCGTCAAATATCGCAGCCCGTGTATTGGCTGTGGCCCAAACAGCGGCATAACCACCCGCCAGATAGTGCCAGCCGATACGTCCTTGCCGCGTGCCCAGATTTTGGGCCTGCGACGCACGCAGGCTATTCGGTTCGCCGCCCGAATGCTTACCAAAAAAGTTGTTTTCGTCGCCCGTGGCCAGCGCCGTGTGACTGTCGGTTGCACCGATGACACCGAATTTATAGGGGTTCACACCCGTGCGCGCCTCAATCGCCAAACCACGCTTTAACGCCTCACGAATATACTCGCCCGCATAATCCTGTGGCTTCTTCGCGGCCTGCATGGTCAAATTGCCAAGGTCCCAACCCGCAGTGCCGAAACCGGAGAACTCGTCGTTCGGCGATAAAAACGGATGCGATTCACTGTCGCCCTTGATTTGTGTGATTTCGGTCACTGGCTCGCGCGCGGCGCGCCGCCGCGCATAGGCTGCGGTCATGGGACCACCGTCGGGACCAACCAATTCGAACATCAAGCCATTGGACAGGTTGCTATTATGTGGAATCGCTAGCACCTTACCACCAGTGACCTTCTCATAATTGTCCATATAGTCCCACAATTGGCTGACCGGTGTGTCGCCTTGACCTGGGTCGTAGGGCAGGACCTTGTCCGTGCGGCTTTTGCCATCACGGAACATGACGACGCGGTGCAAATTATTGCCGCCGGGCATCAACGTATATTCAAAACCCATGAAGGCGGTGAACTTGCCGGGCTCATTATAGCGTTCGACAAGCGTGCTATGCCCCGTCCAGATGTTGGTTGCCGTCTTGCGTTGTGTTTCGGGATTAGTCAGCGCAGCGGGAAGCGTGTTGCGGCCCACGCGGTCGATGAGCTCGCCGGTTACGCGCTGCATGCCCTCTGGCCCCTTATGCATTTCGCTGTGCCAACGCTTCAAAGTTGGATCTCGGATGAGAAATCCGGGCGCATCGTACAGGGCCTTGGTTGCGCCAAGTCCGCCGGAGTGATCCGCGATCACAAGGAAATCAAGCGGACGTTCTAACTTGGCTTTCATCCCGCCAGTGGATGTCACTTCTTCCCCACGCGCAAAACGCAGCGCTTCTTCAGGTCCAAGCTTTACGCCAAAACCAAAGGCGTCGATCGAATTGGAGGTATGGAGATGGGTATCGCCCCATAGCAAAGTGTTCGCAGGACCAGACGTGACTTCCGCATCCGACGATATTTGCGCCGTGCGTGAATCGTCCATGATGCTTTTGTCGCGATATTGCTGCCATCCGTAGGTTAACCCTGCGCCTATCGCTACGACGGCAACGCTGCCCAATATGATCTTGCGTATTCTGGCCATTTTATACTCTCCCCATATTAAAAATGCGCCTGAAAAACGGGTTGGTCAAGATGGCCTTATATTCCGCTACGTCATAGGTTGTTTCATGCTCCAGATGAACCCTGACGGACGGCTATCATCAATCTCGGCCAAGCCTATTTTCTGATTTTCGGCACCGAAAATGGACTCTGCCTGATAGGTGCCAAACAGGCGGTCCCAAAGCGTCAGCGCGAAACCGAAATTCTTTTTTTGTTCGTCAACGCGGGTGCTGTGATGCACCATGTGCATGTCTGGCGTCACCAAAAACAGCCGCAACACGCGATCAAACCTGCGGGGCAAACGGATGTTACTATGATTAAACAGTGCATTGGCATTGAGCCATAATTCAAATGCCAATGCGACCAGCAAAGGCACACCCAACAAAGCGACAATCGCCGATTTGTAGAATGTCGAGACAATTAGTTCAAAAGGATGGAACCGCAGCGCGGTGGTAACATCCAGATCACGGTCGCTGTGATGGACCGCATGCATGCGCCAGAGCAAAGGGTTGCGATGCATCAAAAAATGTTGAAACCAAACCGCAAAATCAAGGAAGATAAAGGCAATTGCGGCTTGAACCCAAAGGGGCATGGCGACCAAATTCAGCGCGCCAAACCGGTGCGCCTCTGCCCAATTTGCAGCCACGCCGACAACGACCAAAAACGACAACAATCGGCCCACAACGGCGTTGCTCAAGAAGAATAAGGCATGCGTCCGCCATCTTGGGTTTCGTCCCAACACCAACGCGCGGCGCGGCCATATCGCTTCGGCGCTTGCGAGCAGGACAAGCAGCAAGGCGGGGATGGCTATCGCATAGTGGCCAAGCCCCGCCTGTATCATGCGCGTTA
>JAIOYN010000032.1 GCA_021741065.1 Sphingomonadaceae bacterium
CGCTGCTGATAGGCTGCATGCGTTTAGTCCGTTTCCGTTTTTGGATGATTCTGGCTTATTGGCTGAGCTTCGAGTTCAGGGGACATGGGTTCTGGCTTACCCTTTTTCTGGGTCATGCTGCGCCGACCGGCATATAATAATGCGGCTACCAACGCCGCTGATCCTACAGCTGCGCCAACTTTTGCTGTGGTCGACCATTTGTCGGCCCCGTCGGATTTTTTATCGGTCATGTATCTCTTCCTTGATGGACGCAACCTTAGCTTTGGCTGCTGTCGCAAGTAAAGAGAATAGCTCATTTTTGCGCAAGGTTGAACCTGCAACAGCAACGGCAAATCGCGGCGTTGTTTATTGGTCCATCAATGCGCGGACATCGGTCAGCTTTCCAGTGACCGCTGCAGCCGCCGCCATAGCCGGGCTAACCAAATGCGTGCGGGCGCCGGGTCCCTGCCGTCCGACAAAGTTGCGATTGCTGGTAGATGCACAACGCTCGCCAGCTGGCACCTTGTCCGGGTTCATGCCTAAGCATGCCGAACAACCCGGTTCACGCCATTCAAGGCCCGCTTCCATGAAGATGCGGTCAAGCCCTTCTGCTTCTGCCATTTGCTTCACAAGGCCACTGCCGGGCACGACGATTGCCCATTTGATGTTATCCGCCTTTTTGCGACCTTTCAGCACGGCGGCGGCCGCGCGTAGATCTTCAATCCGGCTGTTGGTGCAACTACCAATGAAGATATTCTCAACTGATATGTCGGCCATTGGCGTGCCCGGGGTCAGTCCCATATAGTCCAATGATTTTTGGGCCGCTGCTTGCTTCGATGGATCGGTATATGTCGATGGATCGGGAACGACGCCTGTAATGGGCAACACATCCTCTGGGCTCGTGCCCCAAGTGACGCTTGGCGCGATATCGGCGGCATTGATGGTTACGACCTTGTCATAGGTTGCGCCCGCATCGGTCGCGAGTGATCGCCAATAAGCAACAGCTGCGTCCCATTGGTCGCCCATGGGGGCCATTGGTCGGCCTTTCAGATAGGCGAAGGTCACATCGTCTGGCGCGACCAAGCCAGCGCGCGCGCCATGTTCGATGGCCATATTCGAAATGGTCAAGCGGCCCTCGATGCTCAGCGCGCGAATGACTGAGCCTGTATATTCGATGACATGGCCCGTCCCACCAGACGCGCCGAGCACGCCCGTGATATGAAGCACAACGTCTTTGGCAGAAACGCCAGGGCCAAGTTCGCCCTCTACGCGGACTTCCATCGACTTGGACTGGCTAAGCTGAAGTGTTTGGGTGGCCAAAACATGTTCGACCTCTGATGTACCAATGCCAAAGGCCAGCGCGCCCAGCCCGCCATGACAGGCGGTATGGCTGTCCCCACAGACAATTGTCGTTCCGGGCAAGGAAAAGCCTTGCTCTGGTCCGACCACATGGACGATGCCCTGCTTAACGTCCGTGGCTTCGATATAGGCAATGCCAAACTCTGGCGCGTTACGCTCCAGTGCTTCCAATTGCTGCGCGCTTTCGGGATCAGCAATCGGGATAGTGTTGCCGTTTGCGTCCAAACGCGCCGTAGTGGGCAGATTGTGATCCGGCACAGCCAAAGTCAGGTCTGGCCGCCTGACACGGCGGCCGGCAACGCGCAGGCCTTCAAAAGCCTGTGGGCTGGTGACCTCATGAACCAAATGGCGATCGATAAAAATCAGGCATGTCCCGTCGTCGCGTTGCTCCACGACATGGGCATTCCAGATTTTTTCGTACAGTGTTTGCGGTGCTGGCATGAAAAAAGCCATAGAAGCGATTGCAGCGAAATCAAGTAAGGCAGCGCTGCTTGCACTTCAAAGTTGCAAACTTTGCGTCTATTAAAGGCTATATGAGCATTATCAGCATCATCCTTATCGTGTTTGCAACGGTTTTCGTCATGGAATGGGTGGCATGGTCCAGCCATAAATATATCATGCATGGCTGGGGTTGGGGCTGGCACCGCGACCATCATGAGCCGCATGATAATGCTTTGGAGAAGAACGATCTGTACGGCATTGTGGGGGCAGTCACCAGCATTTCGCTTTTTGCGATCGGCAGCCCTTTAGTGTTTGGTAACGATGCGTGGGAACCCGCGACTTGGATCGGGCTTGGCGTCATGATTTACGGGATCATCTACACCGTCGTGCATGACGGCCTCGTGCATCAGCGTTACTTCAGATATGTCCCGCGCAGTGGCTATGCGAAACGCTTGGTGCAGGCGCATAAGCTGCACCATGCGACCATTGGCAAGGAAGGCGGGGTAAGTTTTGGCTTTGTATTCGCGCGTGACCCAGCCAAGTTAAAGGCTGATCTTAAAAAACAACGCGAGGCTGGCACCGCTATTGTCCGCGATGCCGCTATTTAACCTTCGGGTTTAAGCCAGATCCAGCTCAGGCAAACCCCCGCAACGCCCAAGGGCACAAGCGACCATGGTAAGGCCAAAGCTGTAAAGCCGATGGCGATGCTGACACCAAATGCGATCGTTGCCGACCATTTTCCGCGCCGGCTAATGGCGCCCTTGTCCCGCCATGCTATCAGATGCGACCCAAATTTCGGGTGGTTCAGCAGCCGCGCCTCCAGCGCCGGGCTGCTGCGTGCGAAACAGAAGGCGGCCAATATCATGAACGGCACCGTCGGCAGTAGGGGCAAAGCAATGCCCGCTGTGCCTAAAGCCAGAGCCAGTAAGCCAGCCCACAGATACAGCTGCCGCTTTATCAATATTGGTGAACTGCCTTGGTCACATAATAGCTATCAAGCCCTTCGGGGCCGCCCTCGCTGCCAAATCCGGATTCCTTGACCCCGCCAAAGGGCGCATCGGGCATCGAGATTACAAAGCTGTTGAGCCCAACCATCCCTGTATCGAGAGCGTCGGCGACCAGATTTGCCTGCCGCGCGTTCTCGGTGAAGGCATAAGCGGCAAGGCCGAAGGGCAGGCGGTTTGCCTGTTCAATGGCTTCGTCAAAGGTCTTGAAAGGTCGCATCAACGCCACAGGGCCAAAGGGTTCGTCGTCCATGACCTTGGCCGACATCGGCACATCGGATAGGACCGTTGGCGTAAAGAAAAAGCCATGATTTCCCCGCGACCCACCGGTTAGCAAATTGGCACCCTTTGACGTCGCATCTTCGACCAAGGCCGCGATAGCCGATGGTCGCCGCGCGTTGGCCAATGGACCCATGTCAGTACCAACGTCGAGGCCATTGCCGACCTGGATCTGTTTCGTATGCGCAGCAAAGCCAGCGACGAAGCGGTCATATACGCCCTCTTGTACATAGAAACGGGTGGGCGAAATGCACACTTGGCCGGCGTTGCGAAACTTGGTGGTGGCCGACAAGCTGATCGCTTTTTCAAGATCACAATCGTCGAAAATCAGAACCGGCGCATGGCCGCCCAGTTCCATGGTGGTCCGCTTAACGCCGTCGGCGGCCAGCTTAAGCAGATGTTTGCCAACTGGCACCGATCCTGTGAAGCTCACTTTGCGGATGATGGGAGACGCGATCAAATGGCGGCTGACCATATCGGGCACGCCGTAGACCAATTGCGCCACATTACCGGGCACGCCGCCATCGATGACACATTGCATGATCGCGCTCGTGCTTCCGGGTGTTTCTTCCGGCGGCTTGGCGATGATGGGGCATCCTGCCGCCAACGCAGCCGCCATTTTCTTGCACATCAGATTGACCGGGAAGTTCCATGGTGAAAATGCGGCCACTGGCCCAACCGGTTGCTTCAGCACCAGCGCCCGCTGACCCGTTGGCCGCACAAGCACGCGGCCATAGCTGCGTTTGGCTTCCTCTGCGAAATAATCGAACTGCGCGGCGCAGGACAGCACTTCGGTGCGTGCCTCGGCGAGCGGCTTGCCCTGTTCGGTGGTGAGCAAAACGGCGATTGTTTCGGCGCGTTCGCGAATATGGTTGGCGACCTTATGCAATATCGCCGCGCGGGCATTAACGTCTACCGCGCGCCAATTGGCAAAACCCGTGGCCGTTGCGGCCAGTGCCTCATCAAGGTCAGCAGCCGTCGCCAATGGCAATTCTGCTAGCGCCTCACCTGTGGCCGGATTGATGACGGAATGCGTGTCGCGGCCTTCGCCTGTGCGCCAGCTTCCGTCAATATATAGTCCCAAATCAATGGAATAGCTCATCGGTTTTCCTGCAAATTCATTGTGCCTTGTTTGTAGGCGTCAGCGGGCGGCTTTGGAACCCCTTGCACGTCGCAATAGCCAGAAAACAGGAAAGCCCGCGAGTAATAAGGCAATCCCCCAGACCAAAGCTTCGGCGCCTGCGCCATATATCGTCCAACAGGAATAGAGTGCGGCCAGCAGCAGGATGAGTTTAAACCCTGCGTTTACCTTCAATATGCCCGTCTGGATGAGCCGGAATGCCGCCGCTGCACAACCGAAATACATGACCAGCACGATGGCCGTGGTGAGTAATATCAAAAATTCAAACATGGATGCCATCGTCCGGCTGCTGTTCATCAGGATAACAAGCGTCAACAGGCTTGTACTAAACAGATGCGCGTTGCGCGGCGTGCCATTGGCGGACGCCTTGGCCATGAATGCGGGAAACAAGCCATCGCGTGCCAAAGCGGCCGGTAACTCTGCCTGACACATGATCCACCCGTTCAATGCACCAAGCGCGCTGATTGCGCCGATGGCAGCGATAGCGGTGCCAGCGTTGGTGCCCGCATAGACGCTCACAAAATCGGCAAATGGCGCCGCAGACGCGCTGGTGATCGCCACAGGCAACATTAAGACGACAGCTGAGCAGACCAAGATATATATGCCGCCAGCGCCAGCGGTTCCAAACAAGGTCGCGCGATTGATGGTGCGTTCAGGATCTTGCACCTTGTCCGCTGGAACCGTAGCCAGTTCAAGGCCAAGCATCGCCCAAAGTGTCAAAATGGTGGCCGTCGAAATGCTTGCCGTCGAAATGTCCGCCAGTTCGAAGCTGCGGACCATACCTGCCCCCTGAATAGTCAAAACATAAGCGGCAAGGCCAATAACCGCGATGAGCGGGAGCAATTTGGCAATCGTCCAGATGATCTGCACTTGCCCCGCAAGCTTTGTGCCGCGAATGTTGATCAGCGTGAAAGCCCATACGATGGCTATGGTTGTGGCGGCGGACACGCCGTGGGTGCCGACGACAGGGAATAACTGACTAAGATAGCTGACCGCTGCTGTTGCTATGGCGGCATTGCCCACCCACATCGAAATCCAATAGGCCCAAGCAATCGCAAAGCCTGCACCATCGCCGAATGCAGCCCTTGTATAAGCATAAGGCCCGCCGGCCTTTGGCAGTGCTTTGCTCAGCGCGCCAAATACCGCCGCCACGCAAAGCGCGCCGGACACCGTAATCACCCAGCCAATGACCGAGTTCCAACCCAAGGGCGCAAGGCTTGCGGGCAACAGGAACACGCCGGATCCGATCATGCTCCCCATGACCAAAGCGAGCGCCATCCAGAACCCCATGGGCCGAGCTGTTGCGGCTGTATCTTGCTTCACGACATTTCCCCTCGTTATCTGCCAAGCTGGCATGGAACGGAGGCAAAAGCCAAGCTTTGTTTAGGTTGCTGCTTAATGCGCGAGCAATATAGGGATGCCAAGCGCGCCAAGCATGAACCGTGTCACGCCGCCAAACAACGTCTCACGCCATCTCCCATGACCGTAGGCGCCCATAACAAGGAAGTCGGGTCCCCATGCACCCGCCTCTGCCAAAAGCCTTTCCTCGACGCTCTGATCGCCTTTTGCGGCAACGGCGATTTCGGCATTAATGCCGTGGCGCGACAAATAGGTCGCCGCGTCGGTGATCGGAAATTGCTCCGGAACGATCTCGATTTCCGAAATGCGGACAAATGATGCGTCTTGCAGTAAAGGCAATGCTGCCCGCAATGCATTGGCCGCTTCAAAACCGCCATCATATGCGACCATGGCCCGGTCGAAGGAAAGAGGCGCGGCTTTCGAAGGGATTGCCAGAACTGGGGTGCGCGATGCCGTCACGACATCGCTAATCCAAGCGCGGGCAGTGCCCGCCGTGCCCGCCGGATCCAGTGACATGACTAAGACATCCGCCAATCGCCCAGCGTTGATCAGCGCGTCTGACGTTGTGCCATCAAATATTTTCCAGTCCCAAGGGACATCCTCCGCTTTCAAGCGCGCATCGATCCGATTGCACAGCTTATCGCGCTCTTTTTCCGCTGCTTCAAAGGCCTCCGCGACGAAATGCGCGCCGCCGAACATGTCGAACGCGACATAATCCTGCGTCGGCCGAGGCAATATGAGCGACATATGCCCGTGAAAACGCCGTGCAAGGTCGAGTCCCGCCTGTAGCCTGCTTTCAAAGGCGTGATCTCCGCCTGCATGTACCATGATAGATTTCATCGTCATTTCCTTACCTATCGGCCGGTAGTGATGCGCCGGCCTCACAGAAGTTATTCTGAACCTAAACGCTGCAAAGTCATTGATGGACATCAAACCCAGCAAAAAACTTTCAAAGCATGGAATATTATGTCAGCCATGGCTTATGATTGATGGAAGACCGGCTTTAACGAATATGGAGGTGCGGTCTGCGCGCGCCGCGGATGCGGAAACCATTGCCCGTATTTATGCGCATCATGTGCAGCATGGCACCGCCAGCTTTGATGCTATTGCGCGCACATCGTTACAAACCGAAGAGAAGATTGGAGACATAATGACCAATGGATGGCCGTTCATAGTGGCAGAGCGTGCCGAAACGATCATCGGCTATGCCTATGTGACCGCGTTTCGCGACCGGCCGGCTTACAGTTTTAGCTGCGAAAATTCGATTTATGTCGATCCCGCTTTTGTCGGTCAGGGTGTGGGCGTGCATTTGATGCGCGCTTTAATGGAGCAAGCCAGCAATTGCGGCTTTCGGCAGATGATTGCCGTCATTGGCGGTGGCGAACCCGCCTCGGTTGCTTTGCACAGCAAAATGGGGTTCACCCATGCGGGACGTATGCGCAACGTTGGCCGTAAATTCGGTCGTTGGCTTGACACAGTCTATATGCAAGCCGAGCTTGGTGAGGGAGACCGATCAGCGCCAGCGCGAGAGCCTGCCTAATCGATTAAAGGATGAGTGCGCGAGAGTCGCACGTAAAGGAGAGAGCAAATATGGCTGAGTTTGAGTTGGTCGCCGATGGGCTTCGTTTCCCCGAAGGACCCGTGGTCTTGCCCGACGGCAGCGTTATACTGGTGGAGATTGCGCAAGGCCAAATCACGCGCGTACGCCCCGATGGCAGCAAATCCGTTATAGCCAAGCCTGGCGGTGGACCGAATGGCCTAGCGATGGGGCCGGATAGGAAGCTGTATTGCTGCAACAATGGTGGCTTCGAATATATGGAAGCCAATGGCTTTCTCGCGCCAAATGGCATTGCCAAGGATTATTCAGGCGGTCGGATTGAACGCATCGATATCGAAACCGGCGAAGTCGAAATATTATATAAATCAGGGGACTTTGGGTGCAGTCTGCGCGGGCCAAACGACATTGTGTTCGACGCAAATGGCGGGTTTTGGTTCACCGATCATGGCAAGGTCGACTATACCAAGCGCAGTCATGATATCGTTGGCATTTTTTATGCCAAGGCCGATGGCAGCCATTTGGAAGAAGTCATCTTCCCGTCAAACAACCCCAATGGTGTTGGCTTGTCCCCCGATGGGAACACGCTTTACGCTGCCGAAACCTACACCTGCCGCTTGATGCAGTTCAACATCACCGCGCCCGGTAAGGTTGCTGGCGATGCGGGCCCCGGCGGCCCGGGCATTCCGCTTTACCGCCCGGCGGGATATAAATTCTTTGACAGCCTTGGCATGGAGGCCAATGGCAATATCTGCGTCGCGACCATCGGCGAATGCGGGATCAGCGTCATTTCACCGACGGGCGATCTGGTCGAATTTGTGGCTACCGATGATATTTTTACAACCAACATTGCCTTTGGTGGCGATGATATGATGGACGCCTATATTTGCCTATCGGGCAGCGGGCGTCTCGTTAAAACCCGATGGGCGCGGCCGGGGCTGAAGCTGCAATATTAGAACTGGGAACAGGGATATGCCGCGGCACAAGGAAGCGCATCTTATCGACCGCATTGGCTGGTTGCGGGCATCGGTCCTTGGGGCGAATGATGGCATTGTGTCGACCGCAAGCTTGATTGTCGGCGTTGCCGCGGCGCAAGCAATGCCCGCGGCCATATTGCTGACGGGAATTGCGGGACTGGTGGCGGGTGCCATGTCGATGGCGGCTGGTGAATATGTGTCGGTCAGTTCGCAAGCGGATACGGAAAATGCGGACCGCATACGGGAAGAGAATGAGCTGGCGACCATTCCCGATAAGGAACGCGAGGAGCTGGTGGGCATTTATGAAGCGCGGGGCCTCGACCGCGCACTCGCTGAGATAGTGGCGGATAAGCTCACGGCGCACGACGCGCTGGCGACGCATTTGCGCGACGAACTGGGCATGGCCACACACACTGCCGCACGACCGGTGCAGGCGGCTTTCGCATCGGCAGCGTCTTTCGCAGTTGGCGCATCGCTGCCCTTGACTATGGTGCCGCTTTCCCCAGCGCCGTATCTCACTTGGACCGTATCCATAGCCGCATTGCTATTTCTCGCTGTCTTGGGTGCGATTGGAGCCAAAGCTGGCGGCGCACCAATGGGCAGGGCTGTGATGCGCGTTACCTTCTGGGGTGCGATTGCGATGGCCGCAACGGCTGCTATTGGCGCATTGTTCGGCACGACGGTTGCTTAGATCCTGACCCTAAGGAAAAACATGACGTTCAATACTGTTATCTTCGATTTTGGCGGCGTCATTACGACATCGCCTTTTGAGGCCTTCAACCGCATGGAGGCGGCGCGCGGACTGCCTAAGGATTTCGTGCGTAGCGTGAATGCGCGTAACCCTGATGATAATGCATGGGCGAAGTTTGAACGGGCGGAGTGCAATGCAGCGGAATTTGACGCTTTATTTGCCGCCGAAGCGCGGGCATTGGGGCAGGAGCTTGACGGCGCATCGGTGATTGCCTGCCTATCGGGTGACATCCGCCCTGCTATGGTAGCCGCATTGGACGTGTTAAAGTCCAAGGGCTTTGCGCTTGGGTGCATCACCAACAATGTGCCGTCTGGCAAAGGTGCTGGTATGGCGGGCAGTGATGAGAAAGCAGCGGCGATCTCTGCGGTCATGGAACGGTTCGACCATATCATTGAATCAAGCAAAGCTGGGGTGCGCAAACCCGATCCGCGCATTTATGCCATGATGTGCGCTGCTCTGACGGTTGCACCCTCGCAATGCATCTATCTGGACGACCTTGGCATCAACTGCAAACCGGCTGCTTTTATGGGGATGGCTGCAATAAAAGTTACAGGCGGTGATCAAGCTTTGCACGATTTAGGCGCGCTATTGGCGTTGACCTTCACGCCCCTTGGGGTCTAGGCGAAGGGCTGTTCCGTCTCTCCCATTATCTGGAGCATTTCATGGCGAAGAAATTCTTCCCCGATGCAAAATCGGCGCTCGAAGGCTTACTGAAAAACGATATGCTGATTGCGAGCGGTGGCTTTGGTCTTTGCGGCCTTCCCGAACGCTTGTTGGATGCCGTGCGCGACAGCGGGGTCACTGGTTTGACCTTCGTGTCGAACAATGCCGGCATTGATAATGAAGGCATCGGCAAGCTGCTGCGGACGAAGCAGGTCAAAAAAATGATTTCGTCTTATGTGGGCGAAAATAAAGAATTTGAGCGACAATATCTGGCCGGTGAGTTGGAAGTTGAATTCTGCCCGCAAGGCACTTTGGCCGAACGCATGCGCGCTGGTGGCGCGGGCATTCCTGGCTTTTACACCAAAACCGGCGTTGGCACTTTGGTCGCCGATGGCAAGGAAGTGAAAGAATTTGGCGGTGAGGAGTATATCCTGGAACATGGGATATTCGCAGACCTTTCAATCATCAAGGCTTGGAAGGCGGATGAAACTGGCAACCTAGTTTTCCGCAAAACTGCCCGCAATTTCAATTTACCCGCGGCGACGTGCGGGAAGATTTGTGTGGTTGAGGTCGAAGAATTGGTACCAGTCGGCAGCCTTGACCCCGACTGCATCCATTTGCCCGGCGTTTATGTGCAGCGCATGATAGTCGGCGCGCCTTATGACAAGAAGATTGAATTCCGCACTGTGCGCGAAAGGGAGGATGCGTAATGGCTGGCAAACCCGTTCCTATCGACCTTGTCCCTTATGCCGACATGTTAGACGAATCGCGGGAGTTTTTGCGCGTTTGGGCGAAGGAAGGCGGGCCAGTTACCTGCTTTATTAACCCCGTGCCCGTTGGCAGCGATCCGATGGGCTATGGCATCGCCTTGGTCGACTGCATTCGCCAAGGTGCCAGGACATGGGCACGCGCGACGGGCGTATCCGAGGCTGAGGCACTATCGCGCATTTGGGAAGGGGTGGATGCCGAGCGGGCCAATCCGACCGATTTGCCAACCGAGCACCTAACCACCGATGAAGATGGATTGATACATTGAACTGGACCCGTGATGACATGGCCGCTCGCGCTGCGAAGGAACTACGTGATGGATATTATGTGAACCTTGGCATCGGCATTCCGACGTTGGTTGCTAACCACATTCCGCCGGGCGTCGAAGTGACGCTGCAATCGGAAAACGGCATGTTGGGTATTGGGCCTTTTCCCTTTGCGGGCGAAGAAGACGCCGACCTGATCAACGCGGGCAAGCAGACGATTAGCGAGCTTCCGCAGACTGCCTATTTCGACAGCGCCGCCAGCTTTGCCATGATCCGTGGCGGGCATATTGATCTAACGGTCTTGGGCGCAATGGAAGTGGCGGAAAATGGCGACATTGCCAATTGGATGATCCCCGGCAAGATGATCAAAGGCATGGGCGGCGCGATGGACCTTGTTGCGGGCGTCAAAAAAATCATCGTGGTGATGGAGCATAATGCCAAGGACGGATCGCCCAAATTCATTCCGGCTTGCACGCTACCGCTGACGGGCAAAAACGTCGTCGACATGATCATAACCGATCTTGCGGTGTTTCAGCGGGCGGACAAAGCATCGGCGTTTAAGCTGATTGAGGTCGCCCCGGGCGTCGGCGTTGACGAGGTGCGGGCAAAGACGACGGCGTATTTTGAGGTTGCGATCTGATCAGGAACATGCGGCGGATATTATTGACCTTGATTGCGGCCTCTGTGTTGGGACTGACCGGCATGTATACCATGCGTGCCGCGCCTGAAAATAATCAGGTCGCCTTGATATTGCGCAAGTTTACCAAGCCCCATACGAATTTGCCGGACCAGCCGGACGAATGGCGCGGTCGGATCCATTATGCCCAACTGGATCAACAATTTGCGGCCATGGCGCAAAGGTCCGAAATGGCAGGGCTTGCCATTGCGATTGTTGAAGATGGCGAACTGCGTTTTGTCCGCACATATGGCGTGATTGATCGGGATACGAATGCGCCGGTGACGCTGAATACCGTTTTTCGATGGGCTTCTGTGTCCAAGACCGTTGCTGGGACATTGGCCGCGACATTGGCCAATGAGGGGCTAGTGGATTTGGACAGCCCAGTCGCGCGCTATGATACAACGCTGCGCTTGCCGGAAGGTGCCGAATCGCGGGTGAGTTTCCAACAATTACTTTCCCAGCAAACGGGTCTCACGAAAAACGCTTACGACGAACGGTTGGAGGATGGCCAAGATCCACGTACGCTGCGCGCCAGCCTGGCCGGCGCACCATTGCAGTGTCCGCCGGGTTCGTGCCACACCTATCAGAATGTCGCCTTTGACGCCGCAACCGAGATATTGGAACAGGCAGCACAGCGGTCATACCCCGATGCCGTGAGCGAGCGCTTCTTTCTGCCCTTGGGTATGAACAGCGCCAATTTTGGCATGGCCGGTCTTACAAATGCGAAAGATTGGGCGCGGCCGCATAACGGCCGCATGGTCCGCACCGTGAAAGAAACCTATTGGCGGGTCCCTGCGGCTGCGGGTGTTGAAAGCAATATCGTTGATTTTGCTCGATGGATGCAGGCAACAATGGGGGATCGCCCCGATGTGCTGCCCGAATCGACGCTGCGGATGGCGCAATCTCCGCGCGTAAACACCGCACCGATTTATGGCGGCGAATTGCGGCAGGCGAATTCGGACGCACATTATGGCCTTGGCTGGCGCAGCTTCAAATATGATGGCAATGTGCTGGTGGGGCACTCCGGCGCGGTTGACGGCTACCGTGCAACCCTGATTTTTGATCCGGCCAGTCGTGTTGGTGTGGTCGCGATGTGGAACAGCAACTGGGGCACGCCCTTCCGCATTCCGTTTGCGGTGTTTGACAGTTACCATCAACGGACGAACTCGCGCTGGTTGGAATTGGACTGACATATCTACCAAGCGTTTGTTTTGCTGCAGAATCTAAAAGAAGGACTGACATGGGCTACACCCTCATCACAGCGAACCGCAATTATTCGAGCTGGAGCTTGCGGCCTTGGGTGCTGATGACGACGCTCGGTATCCCGTTTGAGGATCGCTTGGAGCCCTTTGTTGCTGAAAGCAATTATGATGCATTTCGGGCATTTTCACCGACTGGCCAAGTGCCCGTGTTGTTGGACGGCGCGCGGAGAGTGTGGGACTCGCTAGGCATCACTCTATATCTGTCGGACCGGCACGAAGGCATCTGGCCGTCCGATCCGGCTGCACGGGCGTGGGCGCAATGTGCGGTTACGGAAATGCATGGCGGTTTTGCGGCTTTGCGAAACGACTGCACAATGAATGTCGGGGTCAGGGTTCAGCCCAAGCCCATGTCTGCCGCGTTGAAGCGTGACGTCGCGCGTTTGACCGAATTGTGGGCGCAAGGGTTAGACAGCTTTGGTGGGCCATTTCTGGCCGGACCACAATTTACTGCGGTCGATGCATTTTTCGCGCCCGTGGCCTTTCGGGTCCGCACTTATGGATTGGATGTCGGCCATGCTGGCAAGGAATGGGTGCACCATATGCTTGGTATTCCGCCGATGCTCGCATGGGAAAAAGAGGCGCTGACCGAAAGCTGGCGTGAAGCTGGCCATGAGGCGGAGCTACGGGACTGTGGGGTGATAACCGCCGATTATCGTCAGGGCTGAAGCACGCCGGACATGAAAAAGGCCGCCTTTGGGGCGGCCTTTTTCTTGAGCATGAACGGGACCTAGACTTTGTCGCCGATCGCGCCCTTTACTTTGCCTTTAAGATTCTGGCCTTCGCCTTTGCGCTCTTGCGCAATGCCTTCGGCTTGCAGTTGCGCATTGCCAGATATCTTGCCTGCAGCTTGCTTGATATTTCCTACGATTTCATTGCCGAGGCCTTTGGCCTTGTCATTTAGCTCGCCCATAATACACGTCCTTTCTGTGTCATCCGGCCGCGCATGAATTGCGGGACGGTACGAGAAGTGAACCCGTCGGCTGGCCTATGGTTCCGGTGCGCCCGGTGGTTAAACGCTTGAAACCAACGCTTGAGCAAAAGCCGCGCCTGCATCGGGCGCAAAGCGTAGGAACAAAGATGGTTCTATCAATTCCAGTTCCATCAGGCGGAAAACCCCATCGCCATCGCGCAATATGTCGACGCGCGCATAAGCCAGCGGTCCGGTCTTGGTGATCTCGGCTGTGGCGGCCAAAGCGCGCTGGGCCAGCATCTGTGCGCCGTCGGGGGCAGTGACGGCCTCTTCCCTGCCGCCATATTGTTCTTGAACGCGAAAGTCGCCTTTGGCGGGGCGTTTGAGGATGGAGTGGCTGAAGACCCCTGCGAAATAGAAGAGCGAATATTCACCCTCTTCGGCAATATTAGGCACATAAGGTTGGATCATCATGCGCTGGCCAGCGACCGAATCC
Organism: Sphingomonadaceae bacterium; assembly: GCA_021741065.1. Classification (GTDB taxonomy): domain Bacteria; phylum Pseudomonadota; class Alphaproteobacteria; order Sphingomonadales; family Sphingomonadaceae; genus Sphingorhabdus_B. Next base: position 13,890 of record JAIOYN010000032.1, read on the forward strand.
GGCACAGAATCGCCGGGGTTCAAGCGAAAGGTTCCGTCTGCTCCGCCTGATATTGGTGGCTTGATGATTAGTGTTTCGACATTGAAGGTTTTCCGCGCGTCTTCAAGCGCGACCTTGTCGAGTAGCGGGCTCAATATTGTAGGCACGGAAGGAATGCCAGCGGCATCCAATTCAGCCAGATAGACCTTGTCGCTGTTCCATCTCAATATGCTGACCGGGTTATGCACCCGCACATTTCCGGCCTCTAATTGGTCGAGCAAGGCAAACCAGCGCGGGCAATCGCGCGGATAGCCCCAGGCGAGCAAGGGCGTGACAAGTTCAAAGCCACTAAAATCGTGGGCTTTGGTCCAATCAATGAAAATAGCGTTTTCACCCAACAAACGCGCGTAATCGGCCTGTATATGCGACCAATCTTCTTCATATTCCGGCGTGGGGCATAATATCGCGATACGAAGACCGCTCATTCGCCCGCCATCTTCAATATTTCTTTCCACTCGGTCGCACGGACAGGGGCGACGGACAGGCGGGACTGCCGCAGCATTTCCATCTCCGCCAGCTTGGGGTTCGCTTTAATCGCCTTCAACGTCACGGGCTGCTTCAATTTTCGCGAAGGTTTGACCTTCACTGCAACAAAGCGTGCCCTCTCATCAGTGGGGTCAATGAAATGGGCGTGGCTGATCGTGATGATAGCCACAATCTCCAGCCCGATATTGCTGTGATAGAAAAAGGCCTCGTCGCCGACCTTCATCGTGCGCAAGTTATTCGCGGCGCTGTAGTTACGCACGCCGTCCCATGTGCCCTCGCCCTCAGCCACCAGATCGTCATAGCTATAAACGTCCGGTTCCGACTTCATTAGCCAAAATTGTTTTGCCACCTGTCACTCCTTTTCGCTGGCAAGCCTTTACGGCAGGCAGTAATGCGCTGTCCATGACAGTTATGCCCGTTATCTCACTCAGCAGCGGCGATGCTGATGCCCTTGGTCAGCAGCTTGGCAGTTCATTCCAGACCTATGGTTTTGCGACCGTCGTCGATCATGGGCTTGATGCCGCTTTGGTGGCGAAGGCATGGGCGCTGACCAAGATATTGTTCGAACAATCTGAATCGCAAAAGCGTGCGGGCTTTAACGCCGCTATCGCTGGCCAGCGTGGGTATACGCCGTTCAAAACCGAAATTGCCAAAGGCGCGGACTTTCATGACCTGAAGGAATTTTGGCATGTCGGTCGTGACGTAGCGCCCGATAGTCCGCTTGCGGGATCGATGCTGGCCAATATCTGGCCAGACGTTCCGGAGTTTAAAGAGACGTTCCAGTTGCTCTTTACCGAGATGGACAAGGTAGGCGCACGGATATTGTCTTCCATCGCCCGCTATCTGGATTTGCCCGCAAGCTGGTTCGATCCGGCGATTGCGGACGGGAACTCTATTTTACGCCTTTTGCATTATCCCCCCATCGCAGGCGATGCCGATGGCTGCATTCGGGCAGGCGCGCATGAGGACATTAACCTCATCACCCTGCTGCTGGGGGCAGAGGAGGCAGGCCTGCAGATATTGCGTCCCGATGGCAGCTGGATGGACGTCTCCCCGCCGCAGGGGGGCTTGGCGGTCAATGTAGGCGACATGTTGCAGCGGTTAACCAACCATAGGCTGCCATCGACTACGCACCGTGTGGTGAACCCGACAGGCGAAAGGTCGCAGTTTAGTCGTTACTCCATGCCCTATTTTCTGCATTTGCGTTCGGACTTCCCGATTGCGACGTTGCCGCAAACTGTGAGCGCGGAACATCCCAATCTTTACCCCGACCCAATTCTCGCGGACGATTATCTGCGCGAACGGTTGATCGAGATTGGTTTGTTAAAGGCATAATGTTCGAACCAAGCGGCGTTTCTCCGCTCCAAGGATTCAGGGCAGCGTCGAGAATCGCATCCCAAATGCCGTGCCAAGTCAGAATCAGAGCCTCGAAACATTCGAAAACAGCCAATTTCCGGCAAATTTGGAACTTTTGCGCGTTACCGACGTTATCCAACACCACCAAACCCATGCGTGCCCGATTGACTGAAAGCCCCAGAAAACCGTCGATTTACGACAGAAGTGCATTTTTTTGTAATAAAATTGCAAATCGCGGTTGACCGAATCCCGAAGTCACTTTAGAGGCCCCTCTCACCAGACGGGAAGCAAGCGTTTCCGCGGTTTGGTCGCTAACAATTAGGTCACCTACTCCTCTGGTAGCAATATCAGGGAACCTTAGGTGTCCGCTTTTTTGTCGGTGGTAACCGGGTAAAACTGGTTCGGCTCTTTGACATTGTGATATTTAGATGAAGGGACATGTGGGCGACGGCGCCAGGTCCGGGGGTTTTTAGGCCCCGGGTGCTTGGTTAAAAATTACGTCGTTCAGCACATATGTCCTATACACCATGTATAGTAATTTGTGCAGGAACAACGCCTGAAAGTTCGAGCCTTGCTGGTTTGCGGATTTATCCGTGCCAGTCTGGTTTTTGAATCAAACTTGAGAGTTTGATCCTGGCTCAGAACGAACGCTGGCGGCATGCTTAACACATGCAAGTCGAACGAGACCTTCGGGTCTAGTGGCGCACGGGTGCGTAACGCGTGGGAATCTGCCCTTAGGTACGGAATAACTCAGAGAAATTTGTGCTAATACCGTATGATGTCGAAAGACCAAAGATTTATCGCCTAAGGATGAGCCCGCGTAAGATTAGCTTGTTGGTGAGGTAAAAGCTCACCAAGGCGACGATCTTTAGCTGGTCTGAGAGGATGATCAGCCACACTGGGACTGAGACACGGCCCAGACTCCTACGGGAGGCAGCAGTGGGGAATATTGGACAATGGGCGAAAGCCTGATCCAGCAATGCCGCGTGAGTGATGAAGGCCTTAGG
>JAIOYN010000033.1 GCA_021741065.1 Sphingomonadaceae bacterium
TGGCCGTGCGATCATTTCGGACAATATCGGCGTGACTCGCGTGTCGCAGGGATCAGGGTCCATCGGAACACAAGCCACAAATAACCTCGGTGGTACTCTTGAATTCTTCTCCGCAGATAACAGTGACGGTTTTGGCTTTGACGGCAACGTGACATATGGATCGTCAAACACAATGCGCGCCTTTGGTCGTATCAATTTTGGTGAAGCAGGCGGCTTCCGTGGTTTTGTCTCGGGCGTCTATCATAATGCCGAAAAGTGGAAAGGCGGCGGTGACCAGCGCAGCACGCACGTAAATGCTAAAGCTATCGTACCGGTAGGCGCAGCAGAATTTGATGCCTATTTTTCATACTCTGACCGCGCTGAGCAAGATTATCAGGACCTCTCACTCGCGATGATCAAGCGCCTTGGTTATGATCATGACAATTATTTTCCTGATTATGCCAAGGCAATCGCGGCAGCGCGTGGCGTATTTGTGGCCCCCATCAACAATCTGGATGACAGTTATTATGATGCATCGGGACTTCGCAAGGATACGCTTGGTGCTTTTGGCTTAACTACCCCATTGAGCGATGGCGTAACGTTTAAGGTAAAGGCCTATTATCACGATAACACCGGCCAAGGGACATGGGGCACGCCTTATGTGCCGAGCCCGAATGGCGTACCAATGTCCGCACGAACCACCGAATATGATATTCAGCGCGGCGGCGTATTCAGTTCGCTGAATGCCGAAGTCGGCAATCATGAGATCACCGTTGGCGGCTGGTATGAGCATAATGATTTCACGCAAGCGCGTCGTTTTTATGCATATGAAAGCAACACCAAGCCAGGGCTTGATCACAGCAAATTCTTAACCAACCCATTCTTCACGCAATGGCTGTTCGATTTTAACACGGATACGCTTCAATATTATGTGCAGGACAAAATCAGCCTTGGCGATTTGACCGTCAATCTTGGTTGGAAGGGTTTTCAAGTTAATAATGAATCAAACCCTCGCGTTAAAGGATCGCTGTCAGCTGGCGCAATCAAGTCGCAAGACTGGTTCCAACCGCATGTTGGCGTTGCTTATAAGTTGAATGACAAGGCTGAAGTCTTCGGTGGCTTTACACAAGTCACCCGTGCTTTTGTTTCATCGGCAACAAGCGGCCCGTTCTCGACGACCCAAGCCGGATTTGACGCACTTATCGCGCGCGGTTTAAAGCCAGAAGGTTCGGACACGTTTGAACTCGGTGCCCGTTACAACGATAAAGTCTTCAATGGTGTCATCGGTGTTTATTACGTCAATTTCCGTAACCGTCTATTGGGCGTGCAAACAGGCGCAGGCATTGTTGGCAACCCTGCCATTTTGCAGAATGTCGGCAGCGTGCGGTCCATCGGTTTTGAAGCCGCTGGTGACGTTCGTCTTGGCGGCGGTATGACATTGTTTGCGTCATACAGCTATACAGGCGCAACATACCAAGACAATGTCGTCACGCCAACAGCGACGATCGCCATTAAGGGCAAGGACGTTGTTGATACGCCAAAGCATTTGCTGCGCGGCGAAGTTGCCTATGACAGCGATAGTTTCTTTGGTCGTCTCGGCGCCAACTACATGAGCAAGCGTTATTTTACGTATCTCAATGATCAATCGGTCCCTGCACGCGTGCTGGTCGATGCAACATTGGGCTATCGCTTTGACGCTGGCATGCGTGTTCCGCTTGAACTGCAGCTTAATGCAACCAACTTGCTCGACAAAAAATATGTCTCCACTATTGGTTCAAACGGTTTCGGCAATAGCGGCGATAACCAAACATTGCTGGCGGGCGCACCGCAGCAGTTCTTTGTAACCCTGAAGGCTGGTTTCTAATGAAATCTGCTTTGCTGATCGGCAGCGCGCTCCTAATGGGTGCGCTGCCGTCAGCAGCTTTGGCTGAGCCCGTGCTGCTGATTTCCATCGACGGGCTACAGCCAGATGATGTCATTGAAGCGGAAAAGCGCGGGATCGATATTCCAAACCTGAAACGCTTCATCACACAAGGCAGCTATGCCCAAGGCGTTCGCGGCGTCCTTCCAACGGTAACTTACCCCAGCCATGCGACGTTGATCACAGGTGTCAGCCCATCGCGGCATGGCATATTCGGCAACAACAGCTTCGATCCCCTGCAAATCAACCAAGGCGGTTGGTATTGGTACGCCGGTGATTTCAAAGTGCCGACCTTGTGGGATGTCGCCGCAAAGGCAAAATTGACCACAGCAAATGTGCATTGGCCGGTTAGCGTCAACGCCAGCTCAATAAAATGGAATATCCCGCAAATCTGGCGCACGGGTCATGCGGATGATGCAAAGCTGATGAAATCACTTGCAACGCCAGGTCTGATTGAATCGTTGGAAAGCCAATTAGGCGAATACGCCCCTGGTATCGACGAAAGCATTACCGGCGATGAAACCCGTGGCCAGTTTGCAGCCGCGCTCATCACGCGGGAAAAACCGTATTTTACGACAGTCTATTTGACTGCGCTCGACCATGAACAACATGAAAAAGGTCCCGATACGGCGGCGGCGCATGCAGTGCTTGAACGGATCGACGATATCGTCGGAAAGATAATCGCCGCGCAAATTGCGACCCAGCCTGATAGCGTTATTGCTGTTGTTTCCGACCATGGTTTTTCAAAGGTGGATACTGAGGTAAATCTATATCGGGCATTCATAGACGCTGGTTTGATTGTTCTCGACGCCAACGGCAAAATCAAAGATTGGGAAGCCAGTCCGTGGAATTCGGGCGGGTCGTCGGCGATCGTTTTGAAGCGACCATTCGACCCAGCGTTACGCGCACGCGTTTTAGGACTTTTGGCGCAATTAAAAGCTGACCCTAAAAACGGTATAGCCGAGATAGCCACCGAATCGAACATCGCCGAGTACGGGGCTAATCCGCAGGCAAGCTTTTATGTCAGCTTTGCTCCTAATACTTATGCTGGTGGCTTCAAAGGAGCAGCGGCAGCATTGGTTAGCCCGTCGGCCAGTAAAGGTACGCACGGGTTTTTTCCGGATAAGCCATTCATGCGGTCAAGCTTCATGATAATAGGCAAAGGCATTCCAAAAGGGCGTAATTTGGGCGAAATTGATATGCGTGCGATTGCCCCTACCCTTGCAAAGACGATGGGATTGACACTTCCGGATGCAGAGGTTTCCCCCATCAATTAACTGCATTGATATAAGATCTATGGCAAGAAAACTGTCATCGATTTGCAACGCACCTGACCCATCGGACAGCTACCCAAAATACATCTGATGGGGGTAAAAACAGATGACACATACTGTATTTAGCGATTCTGATACGATTGACGCGCCGCGCCTTGCGCCGGATAACAAAACGCCAAAGCTGCCAACTTGGTTCGATAAACCTGAGCCGCGAAGCTTTCAGCCAAAGATGAAGTTACGCACGGTTTGGATATCGGACGTCCATCTTGGCACAGCGGGTTGTCAGGCCGGATTGCTCAGTGATTTTCTACATTCGGTTGAATGCGAAACACTATACCTGGTGGGCGACATTGTTGACGGTTGGCGCTTGCGTAAGGGCTGGTATTGGCCGGACCAACATAATGAGGTCATTCGACGCGTCTTGAAAATGGCGCATCGGGGCACCCGCGTCATTTACATTCCCGGCAATCACGACGAAATGTTTCGCGATTATGCTGGACTCAGCTTTGGTGGCGTTGAAGTGCAGTTAGAGGCAATTCACACCACTGCTGACGGGCGAAATTTGCTTGTCACGCATGGCGACGCTTTTGATGGTATTGTCCTATATGCCCGCTGGCTCGCATTTTTGGGTGATCAGGCTTACACATTACTTTTGAAGGCCAATATCGTCCTCAATGCGGTCCGGCGCAGGTTAAACATGCCATATTGGTCGCTTTCGTCTTACCTCAAAAAGCGCGTTAAAAATGCAGTCCAATACATTGGGCAATATGAAGAGGTTGTAGCGCGTGAGGCATCGCAGCGCGGCGTCGAGGGTGTAGTTTGTGGCCATATCCATTGCGCCGAAATTCGCCAATTTGGATCCATTACTTACTATAATGACGGTGATTGGGTTGAAAGCTGTACCGCGTTGACCGAAGCGAAGGATGGTACAATGGCCATCGTCGACTGGGCAGCCCAGGTACGCAATCGCGCTTCGCAACAACTGGCAGTGGAAGCATGAGGCTGGCCATCGCGACGGACGCTTGGGCACCACAAGTCAACGGCGTAGTTCGCACTTTAACCGAAACGATAAACCGACTAAAGGCGCTGGGGCATCAGGTTGAGGTTGTTGCACCTGACAGGTTTACGACCATTCCCTGCCCCGGCTATCCGGAAATCCGATTGGCGATTGCTCCACGGTTCGGTGTGCGGAAGGCGCTGGGAACGTTCAGCCCAGACATCGTCCATATCTCAACCGAAGGCCCCATCGGCTGGAGCGCGCGCGCGTGGTGCTTAAAGCACAACGTCCCTTTCACCACCGCTTTTCATACTCGGTTTCCTGAATATGTTGCCGCACGTACCCGGCTGTCGCCTAATCTCATCTGGCCCATTATGCGTAAATTCCACAGTGGCTCACGCGCGATCTTAACAGCGACACAAAGCCTGCGGGACGAGCTGGAAGGTCGCGGTATTCATCCGACACAGCTTTGGTCGCGCGGAATTGATCATACCGTGTTTCACCCAGACCAGCCCGATCATCCAAGCTTAAAGCATTTGACCAAACCGATTTTGTTATCGGTCGGACGCGTCGCCGTAGAAAAGAATTTGGAGGCCTTTCTTGACGCCGATGTCCCCGGAACAAAGGTCATCGTCGGCGACGGCCCCGCCCGCGCGCATCTTCAGGCGCGATATCCCGACGCAGTTTTTCTTGGGACGCGTCATGGCGCCGAGCTTGCCAGTATTTATACCTCAGCTGATGTTTTCGTGTTTCCAAGCAAGACAGATACTTTTGGGCTTGTCATGCTTGAGGCGCTGGCAGCTGGCGTGCCGGTGGCCGGCTATCCCGTGCTGGGACCATTGGACATTATCGGGACCGAGGGTCGCGGTCCGCATAGCACGTTAGACCGAGCGATTGGCTGCCTTAAGACCGATCTGGCAGAGGCAATTAACGCTGCGCTGGCGCTTGATCGGGCCGATGCTGCACATTATGGGGCCCAATTTTGCTGGGACAAATGTACGAACCAATTTGTGAACGGCATTACAAAAGCAGGTAATTCAGGAGCGCTAGCGGCGTAAAGCAACGGCTATAGCGGCGTTCTTCATGCCCGAAGTGGCTCACGAAGAAAAATTAAGAACTAAGAGAGGAAATGGTCGGGGAGACAGGATTCGAACCTGCGACCCTCTGGTCCCAAACCAGATGCGCTACCAGGCTGCGCTACTCCCCGACATGGGATCACTGGTATAACAATGTCCGCGCGGCTGGCTGACTGCCAACTTAGCAATGCGTAGCTGGTGGGCCCGGAGGGACTCGAACCCCCGACCTAGCCGTTATGAGCGGCCAGCTCTAACCAACTGAGCTACAGGCCCTAACCGGATCGTCAACTACCTGCGCGCCGATAGCCGAACTTTGGGAGAATACGCAAGTCTTTATCTGACATAAACGAGGCAAATTTGAAAAGGACACTATAGCGCCAGAATATACCAACCGCAGCGAGGCTTTACGACGGCCGTCAAAGCTCCGAGCTTACCGCGCACTACAGCCACGTTAAGTGCATCCATTGTTTGTGATACATTATGGGACAATTGCAATACAGCATAATTATATTATAAGCATGAGGCAGAATAGAAATGGAAATTACCAAATCATGGCTAATACGAACCTTGATGCGATAGATATGAAGCTTTTGGCTGAATTGCAGGCTGACGGTCGCATAACCAATGTGGAACTCGCCACCAAGGTCGGCCTCACCGCACCGCCTTGTTTGCGCCGTATGCGTGCGCTTGAGCAATCAGGTACGATCAAATCCTATCATGCCGATGTGGACGCAAGCGCGTTGGGCTACACCATTACCGTTTTCGCCATGGTCAGCCTGAAAAGTCAGGCGGAGGACGATCTTAAGGCGTTTGAACACCATGTTCGCGCCCTACCCGATGTACGTGAGTGCCACATGCTTAATGGCGAAATTGACTTTATTTTGAAGATCGTAGCCCGCGACCTTCAGTCATTTCAGGAATTTCTGACGTCAAAACTGACGTCCGCACCTAATGTCAGCAGCGTAAAAACATCATTGACGATCCGTACGGCCAAAGATGAGCCTGGCGTCCCTATTCCCCAGGCATAAAAAAGGGCCCGCTTGTGTGGGCCCTTTTTAACCTATGAACCCAAATCTCAGGAAACTGGCGCTGCCACAACCGGCGTTGCTGCGGCATTTGCCCGATGGTTAATGAATGCCACCCAATATTCGGCAATTGCCTTACGGTTCGCACCGGTGATCATGTTAAAGTCGGCCTTCGCACCCGCATAATCGCCAAGCATCGTCTTTGACATCGCAAGGCGGAAGCGCGTGCGGTCTGTCTGGTCGCCGCCATCCCTGTCGAGAACAGGCGACTTGCTCAACGCCGATTCATAAAGTTCCTTTGCGGTCTTGTAATCCTTATGCGAGAAGAAGGAGTCCCCGGTCAGCGAAGCCAACATACCTTTTGGACTGGCCTTTGCAGGTGCGATTGTGCCTGACAGCGTGCGCGTATCTTCCGCGAGACGCGCTTTTGCCTCATTGTACCTCTCGCTAAACGTCACGTTGTTGCGTGAAATTAACCCCTTGGCGAAACCTTCGTCCAGCACGGAAACAGCTTCGGACGGGTAACGCACACCAATATAGCTGAGGCTATCGAGATATGCTGCATATTCCTGTTGAAAGCGAATACCGTCAGTGGCGCGCATCAAGCGCATGATGTCGAGCGTTTCTTCTGGATTGAAGTCACGCGAGCGATCAAAAAAAGCAAGCGCATCGTGCCAATAATCTGGGTTATTTTCCGCTATGATCAAATCTTTGTAAAAATTGGCCGCGCCTGCGTAATTCTTTGCCTTGGCAGAGAGCATTGCAGCGCGCACTATATAGGTCTTGTTAACTGAACCAGCGGCTTTGCTGGCATCAATTGCCTTACTAATCCATGTGACTGCATCTGCATCTTTGTTCTGTTGCGACATGGCGTTGGAAATGAGGAATTCGATATTGTTGCCGCGATGCCCTAGATTATAGGCGTCGATCATATGTTTTTCGGCGTCTGCAAACCGCTTGCCATCATATGCAATGGCACCCTTACGAAACGTATATTCTTTCTTCAAATCGGCAGGGGTTGATGCTGATGCAATCAACAAATCGATGCCCTGCTCCTGAAACGCCAGATCCTTTAACGGCGCTCCGATGTTGATCGCCAATATACCGGCTTCGTAACGGTCATCATCATTGCTAATGGCGGCGACAACTTTAGGAAACTCTAACTTTGCAGCTGCGGCGTCCTTTGTCTTGTTCAACAAATTCGACACAGGCATGTAAGCCGCGATAAAAGGTTTTGAATAATTTCTCTTGGGAGCGGCAGCCGCTTCCTGACCCTTTTTTTCCTTCTTGGGCTTTTCATTGGACTGCGCAAACGCGGCAGGTGCGGCAGAGACCGCTACCAACGACAAAGCGAGGGCAAATTTTGAAACCAGTTTCATGTAACTCTCCGCAAAATTATTAATCCTTGGGGCTTCTAAAGCTTGGTTTATAGGACCATGCTACCGTCTGTGCAATTGCCATAGCGCCATTGCATATATTCCCGTTGAACGAACCGGAGCAAAAAACAAGTGGGTACAAGCAGTGCAGTAATCATTGGGGCGCGTGGCGGCATTGGCGCAGCGCTTGCAAATGCGTTGGACCAAAATCCTCAATATGCGCAGGTCATCCGGCTGCATCGTGAGAGCGCCCAGCCCTTAAATATAGGGGACGAGGGCAGTATTGCTGCAGCAGCGGCATCGTTAACGGACACATATCCGCCAATAAGCTTGGCCATTGTTGCGACCGGACTGTTGCATTCAAGCCCAAAAGGCCCGGAGAAGAGCCTTCGCGAGCTAGATCCTTACTGGATGATGGAAAATTTTCGCATCAACGCGGTCGGGCCTGCGCTCGTCGCCAAACATTTTCTGCCGATCATGGCCAAACAAGGCCCGATCTGCTTTGCGGCTTTGTCCGCACGGGTAGGCAGTATCTCTGACAACCGCTTGGGTGGGTGGCACAGCTATCGTGCATCAAAATCCGCACTCAATATGTTTATCCGCAATATCGCTATCGAATGGCAGCGCAAAAATCCGCACTCCGTTGTCGTCGGCCTACATCCAGGCACCGTTGAAACCGCGCTAAGCGCTCCGTTCAAGGGCAATCCAGCACATGAACGTTTTACCCCTGCCCGCGCAGCTGGCGACATGCTTAGCGTACTTCATGGATTAAAACCGGAGCAAAGCGGGCAAGTTTTTGCCTATGATGGAAGCTTCATTACACCGTGACCCCAAGCATAGAGCGAATCTGTGGATAAGCTGGTGAAAAAAGCGCAATTGGGGCAGTCGTATGTGGCCATTTCGGCGCGTTGGGTCTAGGGTTCCTATATTATAAAAATATAAGGATTATCGCGGCGTGACCGACGACATTATTATCTTGGACCCATCGGACATTTCACCCGTCGACATTGTCGATGAAATGAAGTCGAGCTATCTTGATTACGCGATGTCAGTCATCGTATCGCGCGCCCTACCCGATGTGCGTGATGGTTTAAAACCTGTTCACCGCCGGATTTTGTTCGCCAGTCAAGAAGGCGGCTTTGTTGCTGGCCGCCCCTATCGCAAATCGGCGAAGATCGTCGGCGACGTCATGGGCAATTATCACCCGCACGGCGACAGCGCGATTTACGATGCGCTAGCGCGTATGACTCAAGATTGGTCGATGCGCGTGCCGTTGATCGATGGTCAGGGTAACTTCGGTTCGATGGATCCTGATCCACCCGCATCGATGCGCTACACTGAGGCGCGGTTGAACAAGGTCGCCAACGCGCTTTTGGATGATCTCGACAAGGATACGGTTGATTTCCAACCCAATTATGACGGCAGCCGTGAAGAGCCGCAGGTTCTGCCAGCGCGCTTCCCGAACCTGTTGGTCAATGGTGCTGGCGGTATTGCCGTTGGCATGGCGACCAACATCCCGCCGCACAATCTGGGCGAAGTTGTTAAGGCTTGCTTAGCCTACATCGATAATCCCGCGATCACCATTGACGAACTTATCGAAATCGTCCCGGCCCCCGATTTTCCTACCGGCCCGCTTATCCTCGGTACAGGCGGCGCGCGCGCGGCCTATCGTGACGGCAAGGGGTCCATCATGCAGCGCGCGCGGCATGAGATTGAAGAAGGAAAAGGCGACCGCCGCTCCATCGTCCTTACGAGCATTCCGTTTCAGGTGGGCAAGTCTGCCCTTGTCGAGAAAATCGCCGAAGCCGCTAAAGACAAGCGGATTGAGGGCGTGTCAGACATTCGCGATGAATCGAGCCGCAAGGGCGTACGCATTGTCATCGATCTGAAACGCGATGCGACCACCGACGTCGTCCTTAATCAGTTATGGCGCCACACGCAGGCGCAATCCAGCTTCCCTGCCAATATGCTCGCCATCCGTGGCGGCCGGCCCGAAGTCTTGAACTTGCGCGACATCATTGAATCTTTCATTCGTTTCCGCGAAGAAGTGATTACCCGCCGTACCAAGTTTGAGCTGAACAAGGCACGCGAACGCGCGCATTTGTTACTTGGCCTTGTCGTCGCTGTCACTAATTTGGACGAAGTCGTTCGGATCATTCGTGGTTCCGCCAGCCCTGCCGAAGCGCGCGCGGCATTGATTGCACGCAAATGGCCCATCGCGGAAATCGCCTCTTACATCAAATTAGTGGAAGCGGTCGAAACCGAAATCACAGGCGACAGCTACCAATTGTCGGAGTTGCAGGTTCGCGCCATTCTAGAATTGCGCTTGCATCGCCTAACCGCGCTTGGTCGTGACGAGATTGGTAAAGAACTTCAGGGTCTTGCAGAAAATATTACAGAATATCTCGCAATTTTGGGCGACCGGGTGAAGCTTTATGCTGTTTTACGCGAAGAACTAGTCGCGATCGACACCGAATTCTCCACCCCGCGCCTCTGCGAAATCACAGCAAGCTGGGATGGCTTGGACGACGAAGACCTTATGGAACGTGAGGAAATGGTCGTCACCGTCACCCATGGCGGCTACATAAAACGTACTGCTTTGGCGACATTCCGCGCGCAAAACCGGGGCGGTAAGGGGCGCGCGGGCATGGCGACCAAAGATGAAGACGCCGTTACCGAATTGTTCGTCACCAGCACACACACGCCTGTATTGTTCTTCTCCAACATAGGTAAAGTCTATCGCCTGAAGGTGTGGAAGTTGCCCGAAGGCGGCCCATCCACACGCGGTCGCCCCATGGTCAATTTGTTGCCATTGGGTGAAGGCGAAGTCATTTCTAACGTTTTGACCTTGCCGGAGGATGAGGCTGAATGGGGCGGCCTGAGCGTCGTATTTGCCACAGCAAAGGGTTATGCCCGCCGTAACAGCATGGAAGCTTTTGCCAATGTCCCCAGCAATGGCAAAATCGCGATGAAGTTTGAAGGCGACGATGCCGACGATAAGCTAATTGGTGTCGAGCTGTTGAGCGCCGAGGACGATATCCTGCTCGCAAGCCGCTATGGCAAGGCCATCCGATTTGCTGCTGATGACATTCGTGAATTCCAAAGCCGCGCGTCAACAGGTGTTCGCGCCATGAAATTGGCAAAGGGCGACGAGGTTATCTCACTGTCGATCCTTCAACGCGTTGGAACCTTACCAGAAGAACGTGAGGATTATCTGCGCTTCGCCCCATGGAAACCAGAGAAGGAAGGCGAGCCAACTATCTCCGCCGAACGCATTTCGGAAATGGCGGAACGTGAACAGTTCATCCTTACGGTGTGCGCCAATGGCTACGGCAAATTGTCATCCGCTTACGCCTATCGCCGAACCGGTCGCGGCGGCCAGGGTATCACAAACATCGACAATATTGAGCGTAACGGCCCCGTCGTGGCTAGCTTTCCCGCAACGAAAGGCGACCAGTTGATGCTTGTGACTGATCAGGCAAAGCTGATCCGCATGCCGCTCGACAGCTTGCGCGTTTTGGGTCGCGGAACGTCGGGCGTGCGCTTGTTCAATGTCGGTGACAACGAACATGTGGTTGGCGCGGCCAAGATTGACGAAAGCGATGAGGACGACGCTGAAACCGCCAACGAGAATGGCGCTGAATGCGAAGGCTCCGTAGCTGATAGGCCGATAGCAGAGTAACCCGAGGCATGTCATCTTTGATCAATGCTACGTCACCCTGAACTTGTTTCAGGGTGTGTCGTGCCGCAAAAACCATTGTTGAATGACGACAGATGGACCCTGAAACAAGCTCAGGGAGACGTTAGGTAGGACTCCTAACCCGCGTTAGTCAGTCGCGCTCTTCACCATCGGAAAAATGCCCGCGTTTGACTAATGTCTGTGCAACACCAACTGCGATCATCAACACACCGAAATAATAAAGATACCAGATGGCGATGCCCGTTATCGTCGATCCAGCCAGCGGTCCAAGCTCCGCGAAGATCAACAGGTCGGAAACCACAAACAATATCGCGCCAAAGCCAACGCGGTAACGGGGAAAGTTGCTACTCCATGCCATGGCCGCCATGGCGGCAAGGATGACGCTATACGCCGCCACCTGAATCCCTTCATCTTGGGTAGGCGGAAGGAAATAGGCGATTACGGGCGTAGCAAACAATATCGTCGCGGCTAGCAATTTTTGGCTTAACACAGCGCCAACGCGCCGGTGACGGAAATAGATGAGCATGGCTACCAAATGACCGGCGGCAAATGCCAACGCACCTGCAATCATGCTGAGTTCAATTAACCCGTCACCCAATGCATAAAATGCTAGCATTATAGCCAACAGGATGAATTCGCCATGATGGTGACGACGCAACGCAAATGGCACGAGTAGCCCGACCGCCGTCATTTTCCAAACCATGGCGTATAACCCGCCGTCAATCGGCAGGAACAGCCACGTCGCAGGGAAGCTTATTCCGGCAATCAAGCTGCCAAGCAAATAGGGGCGTTTATGTGCAAGATCCTCAGCCATGCTTATTTGCATCGTGTAAACACCCGCGCAAGACAAGCGGAATATGACCTATCATATTGTCAGCAGTCAGCCCAGGACCGGCCAGCACGCCAATATCGCCGTGTAGCCATGCCCCCATGCAGGCCGCGTCAAACGGCGTCTCCCCTTGCGCCATCAACCCACAAATCAGCCCGGTGAGCACATCACCCGATCCAGCAGTTGCCAGCCAAGGAGACGCGTGGCGGTTTACCAACATACGGCCATCGGGGGCAGCTATCCATGTTTCGAAACCTTTAAGCAGCACAACACATTGCGCCCGATCCGCTGCCCTGCTTACCGCCTCCGCGCGATTATCCGTCGATATGTCGGGAAAAAGGCGGCGGAACTCGCCAATATGGGGCGTCATCACGGCCGCGGGCCCTGTTGAACCGAATAAAATTTGGGGGTCGCGCTCAAACGTGGTCAGCGCATCCGCGTCAAGTATCGTCGGGACATTCAGTCGCAAGATTTGAAGGACAGCATGCCGCACCGATGCCCCTGCCCCCGGGCCAATGGCCAAGGCTGTAACGCGATCATCTACACAGGCGAAAGATATATCCGTTTCGCGCAACATAATCGCCGTGACATGGGCAGCCTGTTCCATCAGCGCCGCTCTGTCACCAATGAGCGAAACGAGGCCAGCCCCCACGGCCAATGCCGCCTGCGCAGAGAGCCTCGCAGCGCCCGTATGCAAAGCAGGCCCGCTCCACACCATTGCATGCCCACGGCTATATTTGTGCGCATCAAGGGCCGGTGGAAGCAGCAATGGCCGCAAAATAGTTCCGTCGCCCGAAGAGTTAGGTGTAAATCCCATAGCCCATCTTGGCGCTTTTACCTGTGCAGCGCCAAAGATTTTTGATAGCCGCGCCACCATGACCCAAAATTATGATGTCCAGATTATCGGTGGCGGCCTCGCGGGCTGCGAAGCAGCGTGGCAATTGGCGCAGCGCGGGATACGCGTACGGCTGTCGGAAATGCGCGGTTCGGGCGACATGACGCCCGCCCATCAAACCGATGGCCTGGCTGAACTGGTATGCTCCAACAGTTTCCGGTCCGACGACGCCGAAAATAATGCCGTTGGTCTTTTGCATCAGGAAATGCGCGATCTGGGCTCGCTGATTATGCAGGCGGCTGAAGTGGCCAAGGTACCTGCTGGCTCCGCCCTTGCCGTCGATCGCGATGTATTTTCTGAAACCGTGACAAAGCATCTCGAAAACAACACTAACATCGAAATCGTGCGTGAGCGTGTGGATGCCATTCCATCTGACCGACCAGTCATCATCGCCACCGGCCCGTTGACGGCGACAAATCTCGCCGAAAACATCATGGCGAAAACCGGTGAGGACCGCTTGGCTTTCTTCGATGCGATTGCGCCGATTGTCTATCATGACAGTATCAACATGGACATTGCTTGGTATGCCTCACGCTGGGACAAGGGCGACGGCAAGGATTACATCAACTGCCCGATGGATGAGACGCAATATCGTACCTTTCATCAAGGTTTGCTGGACTCGGATAAAGCGGAGTTCAAAGAATGGGAAACCAACACGCCTTATTTCGAAGGCTGTATGCCGATTGAGGTTATGGCATCGCGTGGATTAGACACGCTGCGCTTTGGCCCGATGAAGCCTGTGGGTCTCGACAACCCCAGAACGGGCCGTTGGGCGCATGCTGTCGCGCAATTGCGGCAGGATAACAAGCAAGGCACTTTGTGGAACATGGTCGGCTTTCAAACAAAGATGAAGCACAGCGCACAGGTCGAGCTACTCCGCACTATTCCGGGCCTCGAAAAGGCAGAGTTTGCGCGGCTCGGTGGGTTACACCGCAACACCTTCATCCGATCGCCTATATTGTTGGACCGGCAACTTCGGTTAAAATCCGCGCCGCATATTCGCTTTGCAGGGCAAATCACCGGCTGCGAAGGTTATGTCGAGAGCAGCGCGGTTGGTTTGATGGCCGGCATTATGACGGCGGCGGAATTGGCCGGACGCACGGTTACGGCTCCACCATCCACCACCGCGCTTGGTGCATTGCTTGGCCATATCACTGGCGACGCGCTGGCTGACGATTATCAACCGATGAATATCAATTTTGGTCTATTCGCCCCGTTGGATGAAAAAGTGCATAAAAAATCGCGCAAAGCAGCGATGACCGGCAGGGCGCGAATAGATTTGAACAGCTGGATCACCGCCCAAGCCATCGCAGCCTAGCAGCGGCATCCAGGCTTTGCGGGCGTCTTCGGCCGAGTTTGGGCAAATTCCTTACGCGTCAGAAGTTGATCTTTGTTACCGTCGGCACTTGTAAAGCGCTGGCCCGTAGCGGCGGCCCATTCCTCAAACGTCAGCAAATTATTGCCATCACTATCCAGCGCCTTGAACGCCTTGGTCCGGCTGCCCATCATTTCAACGCGTGAGACAATCTCATCCCTGTTGCGGTCATATCGGTTGAAACGCATTTCCTCACGACTGGCTTTTGGTGCCTCCGGCGGGGTGGGTGGCGCGGGACCAAAGGCAGGCGCATCTTCCGCGGCTTCTGGCAGCTTGTCGGACAGGACTGCGGGCGGTGGCGGTGCAGGAATCAGCAACGGTTGATTAGCCATGCTTTGCCAGACCATTAATCCGCCGCCCGCCATACATAATGCAGCAATACCGCCAATTAACATACGTTGCATTGCAACCGTCCCCTTACTGATAGTCAGTATTGGCAAGTTACCACTAAATACCTGTTAATGCATGTAAAATCAATCTTAGGCCGGATCCCGTTCGCACCGACATCGTCAAAATAGACAATGGACGTAAGGTACGCGCCTTGGGCAACGGCGCAGAGGGCATGATACAGCCTGCGACGCGTTCGGGAAACGCAATGCGCAAAGATTCAAGCGCCCAGCTCCGTCCAATGGGACGCATATTCTGCACAGTGCCCATCCAATCTGCATAAGTTGCAAAAATCGCCTCAGCGCGCAATTCGGCATGGGTGTCGATGATCTCTTGGCTATACTGCTCATTACCCAGCAAATGCTCCCACGCCGAAGCCAGCGCCTCCAATGCGCTTGAAGGGATGCGGTCGCCCACTTCGTTGAGCGCCTGCAGCAATGGCTCTCCCTTCGGTCGTGCGTCAGATGCACTTGCAAAAGCTTCGCGCCACCACGCCATTTTGATTTGCGCGATCATCGGATCGCGCGCATTGCGCAATATGTCAGCAAATCGGTTGTCGATGTGCAACAGCAGCGCAAATGCTGACCGAAGATCGTACGGAGCATAGGCAATTGCCAACCGCGTAGGCGGAGATATTTCCAAAGCAGTATCCACCGTCATCTGCGCACCTGCGACAATCTGGTCACCGGGGGATTAGACTCCAAGCGTTCTGCGAACACCAGCGACAATCTTATCCGCGTTTACCAACGTCGCCTTCTCCAGGTTTGCCGCATAAGGCATTGGAACATCTTCGTTCGTGATACGCAAAACTGGTGCGTCTAGATCGTCGAAACCCTCTTCCATGCATATCGCCAGAATTTCGCTGCCGACCGAACAAGTTGGCCAACCTTCCTCGGCGACAACCAAGCGATTGGTTTTTGCAAGACTTGCCAAAACCGTCGCCTTGTCGAGAGGACGAATGGTGCGCAGATCGATGACCTCAGCGCTAATTCCGTCTTCGGCCAATCTGTTCGCGGCGTCCAGTGATAGCCCAACGCCGATGGAGTAGCTGACAATGGTTACGTCGGTTCCTTCGCGCATGACCCGCGCTTTACCGATGGGCAAAACATGATCGTCGCCAGTGGGAACTTCGAAGCTGCGGCCATAAAGTAATTCATTTTCTAGGAATACGACCGGGTCCTCACAACGGATGGCCGCCTTCAACAATCCCTTGGCATCGGCGGCGTCATATGGCGCAATCACAATGAGCCCGGGGACACTAGCATACCAAGGTGCATAATTCTGGCTGTGCTGCGCACCCACGCGCGCAGCGGCGCCGTTTGGACCACGGAACACGATGGGGCAACGCATTTGGCCGCCCGACATATAGTTCGTCTTGGCTGCTGAGTTGATGATGTGATCAATCGCCTGCATTGCAAAGTTAAAGGTCATGAATTCAATAATGGGTCGTAAGCCGCCCATTGCGGCCCCGGTACCAACGCCAGCAAAGCCATATTCCGTGATAGGCGTATCGATAACCCGGCGCGCGCCGAATTCTTCGAGTAGGCCTTGCGTGACCTTATAGGCCCCTTGATACTCAGCGACTTCCTCACCCATGACAAACACGCGGTCGTCGCGGCGCATTTCCTCGGCCATCGCATCGCGCAAAGCTTCGCGTAAGGTGATGGTTGGTATTGCGCCGCTCGCGGTAACAGAACTCGTCTGAATAGGCATAGTATCCGACAAAATTGGAACTGGCGCACTCTGCACCGGCGTTTCAACTGGACGCAATG
>JAIOYN010000034.1 GCA_021741065.1 Sphingomonadaceae bacterium
ATAAAGGAATCCGGAGGCCTTGAGGAGGCCCCCAAGCTCAAACCTACCGCTTAACCAGCGATTTTTGCCTTAATCGCATCCAACGCGGCTTGCGCCAATTCGGCACCTGCAGGACCACCGCCTTGCGCCATGTCAGGGCGTCCACCGCCACCTTGCGCGCCCATGGCCTCCGTCGCTGCACGCACCAGGTCAGGCGCCGTCACCTTCCCATGCAAGGCAGGCGAGACCGCAACCACGACCGTGTTGCTGTTTTCATTGGCGGCAATGATGGCGACGATACCTGTGCCAATCGCCTTCATCTGGTCATCCGCAAGGCCGCGCAGCATTTTTGGTTCAATGCCCGCGATGACTTGCCCCATAAAGGTGACATCGCCGATTTGTTCGGCCTCAGCCTTCGGACCACCGCCACCGGACAAAGCAAGCGCGGTTTTGGCTTCGGACAGTTCCTTCTCCATCCGCTTGCGTTCGTTCATAAGCGTTTCGATGCGCACGCCCACTTCGTCCGGCGCGGTCTTCAACATTGCGGCCACATTCTTCAACTGCGTCTCACGGCCAACAAGCCATAAACGCGCCGCCTCAGCCGTCAGCGCCTCGATGCGGCGAATACCGCTTGCAACTGCGCCTTCGGAGATGATCGTGAATAAAGCGATGTCGCCCAATGCGTTGACATGTGTGCCGCCGCAAAGCTCCAACGAATAATGCGTGTCGTCGGTCTTACCCATTGTGAGAACGCGGACTTCTTCGCCATATTTCTCGCCAAACAATGCCAAAGCGCCAGCGGCAACCGCATCATCGGGGGTCATTAGGCGCGTGGTCACCGCGTCATTGCCGCGAATTTGCGCGTTTACGTCGGCCTCAATCATCGCAATCTCTTGCGGCGTCACGGCCTGGTTATGCGAAAAGTCGAACCGCAAGCGATCTGGTGCAACCATGCTGCCCTTTTGCGTCACATGCTCACCTAAGCGGTGACGCAATGACGCGTGCAGTAAGTGCGTAGCGCTGTGGTTCGCGCGCAACGCGTTACGACGCTGGGTGTCGATTTTTAGCGTAACGAAATCGCCGACTTTAATCTCGCCTGTGCCAATCGTAACCTGATGCGCGTGTAAACGGCCCAAGGGCTTTGTCGTATCGGTTACTTCGCCGCGCATGTTGCCGCTGGAAATAACGCCAGCGTCACCCATTTGTCCGCCGCTCTCGCCATAAAAGGGCGTTTGGTTGGTGATGACTGTGACCGTGTCATTGGCGACCGCCGATTGCACTTCTGCGCCATCATTCACGAGTGCAACCACTTGGCCCTCGCCCTCACTGGCGGCATAGCCTGTAAACTCGGTGCTGCCGACACGTTCGGCAATGTCAAACCACACATCATCGGAAGCCTTCGCACCCGAACCCTTCCATGCGGCCCGCGCCATCGCTTTTTGCGTGTTCATCGCGGTTTCAAAGCCCGCCTGATCAATACCAAAGCCCTGCGCGCGCAACGCGTCTTCGGTCAAATCATAGGGAAAACCATAAGTGTCATACAGCTTGAACGCCGTGTCACCCGCCAAAATATCGCCCGGCGTCATTCCAGCGGTCGCTTCGTCGAGCAGCTTAATGCCCTTATCCAGCGTCCGACGGAACTGCGTTTCCTCTTGCTTCAACGTCGCCTCAATCATGGGCTGCGCGCGCAATAATTCTGGATAAGCCGCGCCCATTTCGGCAGCGAGGCTACCGACCAGACGATGCATCAAGGGCTCTTTTGCGCCAAGGATATGGGCGTGGCGCATGGCGCGGCGCATGATCCGCCGCAGGACATAGCCGCGACCTTCATTCGACGGCATCACGCCATCGGCCAGCAGGAAGCTGGTCGAACGCAAATGGTCCGCAATAACGCGATGGCTGGCCTTTTGATCTCCAACCGCTTTTGTCCCCGTGAGCTCCTCAGACGCGTTGATCAAGGCCTTGAACGTGTCGGTGTCATAATTGTCCGTTACGCCCTGCATGACGGCAGCGATCCGCTCCAGCCCCATGCCCGTGTCAATAGACGGCTTTGGCAATGGCACATCGGTGCCGTCGTCCTGCCTTTCAAACTGCATGAACACGAGGTTCCAGATTTCGACAAAACGGTCGCCATCTTCATCAGGGCTTCCGGGAGGACCACCGAAGATATGGTCACCATGGTCGTAGAATATTTCGCTGCATGGTCCACAGGGCCCAGTGTCACCCATCGACCAGAAGTTGTCGTTGGTTGAAATTCGGATAATTCGTTCTTCAGGCAGGCCGGCAATTTTGCGCCAAAGGTCGAACGCTTCATCATCGGTATGATAGACGGTGGTCGTCAACCGCGCTGGGTCCAGTCCCCATTCCTTGGTCAATAATGTCCATGCATGCGTAATCGCCTGCTCTTTGAAATAATCGCCGAACGAAAAATTGCCGAGCATTTCAAAAAACGTATGGTGCCGCGCCGTATAGCCCACATTATCAAGGTCATTATGCTTGCCCCCTGCCCGCACACATTTCTGGCTTGAGGCTGCACGCGGCGTTTCACGACTTTCAAGGCCGGTGAACACGTTCTTGAACGGCACCATCCCGGCATTGACGAACATCAAGGTCGGGTCGTTATAGGGCACGAGCGGTGCAGACTGCACTATGTCATGATTGGCGCCACCGAAATAATCGAGGAAGCCGCGGCGAATATCATTGGTCGATGTCATAATGACTGCGACTTAGGGAACGACTCGCCGCGCTGCAAGCCGGATATGCAGTTTGCGGCCGCTATCACGCATAGGCATAAGGTCCGCCTTTTTGCAGAGCGACCTGATATGCTGAGCGGGCATGAATTTTTTCGACAAAAGCAGTGAGGTTTGGCAGGTTTGCTGCCTGCCCCATTTTAACCGCGGCTTCGGCCGGAAAGCTCATCATGATGTCTGCTCCGGTCAGGCTATCACCAACAAACCAGCCTGTAGCTTTCAATTGGTTCCATGAACGCAAAGTGGCTTTCAAGCTGCTGATTAATCCGGGGATGCAAGGGCGCAGCCGCATCGCCCAACCGAGCAGTGTAAAGGTTCAACAAGATCGGCGTCATTACCGAGCCTTCGGCAAAATGCATGAACTCGAGATAGCGGATGTGCGCTTCAGTGCCGCGTATGGGGACAAGGTGGCCGCCATTATGCCGTTCGCACAGATACTCGACGATTGCGCCAGATTCGAAAATGATTTTGCCGTCATCTTCAATCACAGGTGATTTACCTAAAGGATGGACGTCTAAAAGCCCTTCGGGCGCAAGATTGGTCACAGCATCACGGGCATGTTGGCGGATTTCATAAGCGAGGTTGAGCTCTTCGAGCAGCCACAGGATACGTTGTGAACGCGAATTGTTGAGATGGTGTATAATGATGGTCATGGCTGATTCCTTATAAATGTTTGTAATTTTGATGCATTTGTGCGGCAAGCTCGCGCACCAGCTTGGCAGCGACTATGGCAGTTATGTCGTTCACGTCGCGCGCAGGATTTAGTTCGACGATGTCCGCGCCAACGATCCGAGCCCGCTGCTTGGCGATAATCGACAGGACTTCGCGGATCGTTAAGCCGCCGGGCTCTGGATGTGCCACGCCGGGCGCTTCAGAAGGATCAATGCCGTCAAGGTCAATGCTGATATATAATGGGCCATCTATGATCGGCACCCTATTGGCGTCGAAGTTCAACATCGGCAGAATTTCAACATTGTAGCGTTCGGCTTGTTCGCGGCAGTGCTTGTTTAATGTGCGAATGCCAACCTGCACGATTCGCTTAACGTGGCCCTCTTCCAATATGCGCGCAAAGGGCGAGGCATGGCTACGCGGATTGCCTTCAAAATCGGCGTATAGATCGGGATGCGCATCAAAATGCAGAATATTCAGCGGCCCATAATGCGCCGCCAGCGCTGCAACGATGGGATACGTCACCGCATGATCACCGCCAAGCAACAGCGGGATAGCATCTGCTTCCACGCTTTCGGTCAACGCCCGGATGATCAATGCGTCATCGGCAGCGCAGTCAGCGTCCGATAAGGGCAAATCGCCGAGATCTCTGAAGTTAACGTCAGTGCCAATTTGAAGGCCGGATTGCGCCCATAGATTGCCCCGATCGCTCCACAATGCCGCGCGGATGGCGGGTGGGGCCAATGCAGCCCCACGCGCGAACGAACTGTTCTGGTCAGTCGGCAAGCCGATGAGATGGATGTTGGGCCGCATGCGGAATGTTGTGCCCAAGCCATTCTGCCTGTCAACAACTTAGCGCCAGTGCGTCCGCCGATGCAGCAATGACAGCAAGGGAAAACTGTACCCACCATCACGCAAATGACCCGCCCCGGGGTGGACCAGGGCGGGTCGAAAGCAGCAGCCTCAGGCAAGACCGCGCTTGTTCGTCCAAAACTTAAATATCGTCGTCTGCGTCTGGCCCTGTCATAAGGACTTCGGCGACCTCTTCTGTCTTGCCACGAATGGCTGCTTCCAACCGCGCCGCTACCTCCGGATTTTCGGTCAGATAGCTTTTCGAATTCTCACGGCCTTGACCAATACGGACCGAATCATAGCTAAACCAGCTACCCGATTTTTCGACCAATCCGGCCTTCACGCCCAGATCAAGCAACTCACCCGTTTTGGAGATGCCTTCGCCATACATGATGTCGAATTCGACCTGTTTGAATGGAGGTGCGACCTTGTTCTTCACAACCTTCACGCGGGTCGTGTTGCCGACAATATCTTCGCCTGCCTTGATCTGGCCTGTACGGCGGATGTCCAACCGCACCGATGCGTAGAATTTCAGCGCATTGCCGCCTGTGGTGGTTTCTGGCGAACCATACATCACCCCGATCTTCATACGAATCTGATTGATGAAGATGACCATGCAGTTTGACCGGCTGATTGAGCCAGTGATTTTGCGGAGTGCTTGGCTCATCAATCGTGCCTGCAGGCCCACATGGCTGTCGCCCATTTCGCCTTCGATTTCTGCGCGCGGAACAAGTGCCGCCACCGAGTCGATCACGATGATATCCACGGCATTTGAACGCACCAACGTGTCGGCAATTTCAAGCGCTTGTTCACCCGTATCTGGCTGCGAAACGATCAAATTGTCGACGTCTACGCCAAGCTTCTTCGCATAAGCTGGGTCAAGCGCATGCTCTGCGTCGATGAATGCCGCCGTACCGCCTGCCTTTTGGGCCTCTGCAATCACGTGCAGAGTCAGGGTTGTCTTACCCGAACTTTCAGGACCATAAATTTCAATCACGCGCCCCTTAGGCAATCCACCAATACCAAGGGCGATATCTAACCCAAGCGATCCCGTCGACACCGCATCGATGCTAATCGCCTCACGACTGCCCAACTTCATCGCCGAACCCTTGCCGAATGCGCGATCAATCTGCGCCAGGGCAGCTTCTAGTGCTTTTTCACGTTCCGAATTTTTCATACCGTTTGCCTGATTCCCATCAATTATCTTGAGACTTGCTGCCATTTTTCCACTCCTTAGCGTCATGCCTATTCCGAAAAATATCTCCGGAACGCACTCTATGTACGCTTTATGTTCTAAAAGAACAAGGGGGGAACAAAAAAATTTACATATTTTATTTCAATATTTAAACTCATTGTCCTGCGCAAGCGCGTGGTGAACGGCCTCAGCAATTTGCTGGACCGAAAACGGCTTAGCCAAGAAAGCGACATTGTCGAGGCTGATCGTTTCGCGCAATTGCTCCTCGGCATAGCCCGAAATAAACAGCAACCGGATGTCGCCATAAATTTCGCGCAACTGTCGCGCCATCGACGGGCCGTCCAAATGGGGCATTACGACATCGGACACGACGAGATCATAGCGTTTTCCAGTCGCGAACATCTCAAGTGCTTGTTCCCCGTCGCTGGCAGTTTCCACCACATAGCCCTGCCGCACAAGCGCCCGTTCTGCCACCGCGCGCACCATGTCCTCGTCCTCGACGATTAATATCCTGCCACTGCCCCAAAGGTCTTTTGGTTTGTACAATTCGCGCTTGCCAATGTCGGGCGCAGGGACGGCGCCTCGGTAAACGGGCAGGAAGATGTCAAACCGCGTTCCATTCCCCAGTTGGGAGTCTGCAAAGATAAATCCGCCCGATTGTTTGACGATGCCGTAGACGGTGGACAGGCCAAGCCCCGTGCCTTTGCCCAATTCCTTGGTCGTGAAAAACGGTTCGAATATTTTCGATAGATTTTCTTTCGGGATGCCAACGCCGCTGTCTTCGACAGACAGATGGATATACTCATCAATTGGCAAAAGCTCCCTGCCCATTGCGGCAACTTCGTCTTGACTGACAGCCGCCGTGCGGATGTGTACGACACCACCTTTGGGCATGGCATCGCGCGCATTCACACCCAAGTTAACAATAACTTGTTCAAGCTGCCCCGGGTCAGCCCGCACAGCCCCCACGCCGCGCCCATGATGCACCTCAAGCCGAACGGTTTCGCCTAAAAGCCGCTTCAACAAGCTGGAGACATCTGCCACCACATTAGAGATTTGCAGGATTTGCGGACGCAGGGTCTGTTGACGCGAAAAGGCCAATAATTGGCGCGTCAGGCTGGCTGCGCGGTTGGAGTTATTCTTGATCTGCTGGATATCGTCATAGTCGCTGTCGCCGGGCTGATGTCGCAGCAGCATCAGGTCGCAATAGCCGATGATAGCAGTCAGGATATTGTTAAAATCATGCGCAACACCGCCGGCAAGCTGACCAATGGATTCCATCTTCGTCTGCTGCGCGACTTGGCGCTTCAAGATAATCTCTTCGCTATTGTCCTTCAGCCCAAGCAGCACCGCAGCCTCACCTAGTCCGCGCACGCCTGCGATCGACAAGGCGATCACCTCGTCGGGCCGTTCTTTCAATCGGATAGCGATATCGCTAGAGGCCATTGATCCACTGCTATATCGGCGAATGCTGTCCATCACCGCGCCCTTATCCTCGCTGATAACGAGATCGGCGGGATAAGGTGATAGCTTATGCGCCTCAACGTCTAGAACGCGCGCAAAGGCGTCATTAGCAAACAGAAACCTTCCGTCGCCGTCAGCCAGCGCCAGCCCAAGTGGCAGCGACGACAGCAATTGTTCCACATGCGCCAGCGCCAAGCTGCGATCAACTTTTGCGGATATTTCATCGACCGCCAGCAAAAGCGCTGTGCTGTCAACATTGTGTGCGTGCAAAGGCACTTGCAGCAACCGGATTGGCAATCCCCGCAGTCCCTCACGTTCAAAATACACGCTGCCTTTTTCATTCATCCGGATAAAATCGGCAAAGAGCCGACCAACCATAGGCTCTCGATCCGTGCCGGTCGCGCGTAATGCAAAAGTGGCATTGGCCGCACACACTCGGCCATCGGCGCTCAAGGCAACCGCCATCACGCCACTGCTGGACATCGCCCGACCGATGTGCCCAGTGATCATGTCAATCGCGCGGCTTTCAATGTCGATCTCCTCCGCAGCCGCCAATTGCCACAAGAGATATTCGTCGGCCATCCCAGCCCTAGAGACTTTCACGCTATAGGTTCGGCCCTCATTTACAATCGCTGCGATATCTGCGCTTCCGTCCCGCCACGCCGCACGCCCCGCGGCGTCAAGTAATGCGCGATTGACATTATCGGTTCCAAGGTCTGGTGGTGCTTTCAATCCCGGAAAGGCATCCGCGAAAAGGTCATTTGCGCACACCAAGCGTCCCGCTCGGTCGCTGATCGCAATGGCAGCATGGCTCATCTGAACCGCAGCATGAGCAATCGACCAGTCGGGTACTGAAAGCGCAAACGTGCTTTCGACGGCAGGGCTACTGCGAAAATAATGCATCAGCCCAACCGAAGCGACAATGGTACCAGCACAGGTGCCCAGCAAGACAATATTTTCTGTTGAAAACCAGAGGATTGCAAGCGAAAGTAGGGTCGCCAGTACCAAGGCGACACGCTTTTGAAAATCCTGTCGCGCATGCGCCTCGACATCCCCGCCAAGTATCTGAAAATCAATCGGCGGCGATATTTTGTTCAAAACGGCCCCTTACCCGATAAGATCATGCTGCTTGGACTTAAGCACTGTTCACCATATCTTTGGGCTGGAACGCATCGTGTGATTTGTCAAGATTTCGCAGCAGCCATGCCGGGTCTACCTGAAACCCACCTGTAATTCATCTGCCCGACGGAAGTGACTTCGACCGGCGGCGCCATTTGGCACTGACCCGCCAACGCCAGAACAATGCGGCAACGAAGTAACCAACGACCGCGGCGCCAATTGAAATAATGGCGAGCCCGGCTATTCCCTGAACAAGTGCAAGAGGTGCTTCGTTCCAGACATAGTCGCCCCAAGCAGATAAAGGCGCAGCCGTTTCAATGAGCTCATAAAAGCGCCCTGAACCATTGTTTAAACGCAAAACCGATTCACCAACATACACCGAACTGAACAGGATTAACGGCGTGGTCGCTGGCATGCTAAGAAACGTCATTGCCGCGCCAATCGGAATATTGGCGCGGAACGGCAGCGCCAAAAGCGCAACACCAACAATCTGGACGCCAGGAATCAGCAGGAAAATACCCACAAGCAAGCCAAGGGCAACGCCGCGCGGCACCGAACGGCGTGTAAATCGCCACAATGCTGGGTGAAAAACGCGTTGCGCAAAAGGACGCAGAAACCGGCTGCGTTCAAAGCTGTCGCGCGTCGGCGCTTGCTTATTTAACCAGATGTCGAATTTGCTCATCCGCGATCTCGCATGATTCGTCCTTGTTCCCGCTTCCAGTCGCGCTCTTTTTCCGTAGCACGCTTATCCGGGGCCTTTTTACCCTTTGCCAACGCCAGTTCCACTTTTGCCCTACCCCTGCCGTTGAAGTAAATCGACAGCGGAACGAGTGTCATACCTTGCCGCATCACTGCGCCATGCAGCTTGTTTATTTCACGTTCGTTAAGCAGCAACTTGCGTGGGCGCTTCGGTTCGTGATTGAATCGATTGCCATGGCTGAATTCAGGAATATTGGCATTAATTAGCCAAATTTGATCGTCACGAACTTCCGCGTAACTCTCGGCAATTGACCCCTCGCCAAAACGAAGCGACTTTACCTCCGTACCGGTCAGGACGATGCCCGCTTCATATTTGTCATCAATATGAAAATCATACCGCGCCCGCCGGTTTTCGGCGACCGTTTTAACTTTGTTAAATGCTTCAGGCTTTGGACGGGTCATTAAATGAGACCTGCATTCTCCAAAGCGGCATCAACTTGACGACGGCTCTCCTCACTTGGCGGCGTCATTGGTAAACGCAACTCCGTCGGGAAGCCTTCGATGACGCGAGACAAAGCATATTTGATTGGACCGGGGGATGCATCAGAAAACAAAGCCAAATGGAGGGGGTAGAGCTTATCATTCAGCCCACGTGCCAAATCATAGTCACCGGAGGCGCAAGCCGCCTGAAACTCTGCGCATAACTTCGGCGCGACGTTCGCTGTCACCGAAATACAGCCTTTCCCACCCGCCGCGTTGAACGCTAACGACTGCTCATCAACGCCTGATAACAGACAGAAGTCCGGCCCACAGGCCAAACGATGGTCGGTGACGCGCGGCATGTCGCCACTGGCATCCTTAATGCCGATTACGGTCGGTAGCTTTGCCAGACGGGCGACGGTTTCAGGCTTGATATCGGTCACCGTGCGCGCAGGTACATTGTATAGCAGTATCGGCAAATCGTTCTTTTTCGTCATATGCTCGAAATGCGCGTAAATGCCCTCTTGATTGGGCCGGTTGTAATAAGGCGCAACCACCAACCCCGCGGCGGCACCGCTTTTCTTGGAAAAGTTGAGGTGCAGGACAGCGTTGTTTGTGTCGTTTGAACCGCAACCGGCGATGACAGGCACGCGCCCAGCAGCTTGCTCGACGCACACCTCAATGACGCGATGATGCTCCGCATTAGACAGTGTCGATGCCTCACCCGTGGTCCCTGCAGGCACGAGCGCGCTTGAACCATGCTCGATTTGCCAATCGATCAACGCGCGAAAATGCTTTTCGTTAAACGCTCCGTCGCAAAAAGGAGTCACTAGAGCCGGTATTGATCCGGAAAACATATTACATGACTTTCATTTTGATCCAAATTGAACGCTAAGGCTAATATAGTCGCCTATTCAGACATTGATAAGTTCCGGGTCCATAATATGTCCAGCATGGTAAAGCACCTCATTTCCGCATCCGTCCTCATTATTCCATTTACGGCATCTGCATCCACACAGAAACCGGACGGTATTATTTGGCAAAGTGGCACCGGTACCGGGCAAGTGCCCGCGCTATCCGGACAACCACTATCTACGCCCGTTGTTTACGACCCAAGCGAAGGTAAAATCCCCGCCGCGCTGCAGCGTTGGAAAACGTTAAGCGCACCCGGCAACTATAGCTTTAACGATTACGCCTCCTTTTTGATGCTGTACCCCGATTGGCCAAATGCTGAAGACATGCGCAAAAAGGCAGAACAGGCGATTAATTCCCTGACTTACGCTCCCAACCAAGTGGTGGCTTATTTTGACCGTTTACCGCCGGTCACCAATGAAGGCCGAGCTAAATTTGCGATGGCGCTGGATACCGTTGGCGACAAGGCCCGCGCTGAAGCCGTAGCCCGCGAGGCATGGCGTGGCGGCACGCTAAACGATGATGAAGCCAGGGTGTTCCGCATTGCCCGCGGCACTTTGACATCCCCCGACCATGATGCAAGAGTCGACCGGCTGTTATGGTCAGGATCGACGCGCGTCGCCGAACGCTGGATCGCTTACACCTCGCCGCAGCGACGCCCTGCGTTTGCAGCTGCGCTTGCAATGCGCATGAAGGCACCAGAGGCGGACTTGAAGGTGCAAGAAGCAGGCGCTTTAGCAAACAGCGAAGCGAGTCTTCTCGCGGCGCGGGCGGACGCGATGCGCGCTGCTGGTGACGGCTTTGCTGTGCGCGAATTACTTGCAAACCGAGGGAAACTGGCTGCACCCGTGCCTGTCCTGAAAGATTGGTATCAATTACTGCTGACGCACGCTCGCGCTGCCGAAAATGATGGCCAATATGACCTGGCCTATCGCATTGCCTCCCGTGTTGACGACGCCGTCCCTGCCGGCCTTGTCATGGCGGATCAGGACCTCGCCGTGCGTGATCGTTATACCAGTCTTACCTGGTTGGCTGGATCATTGGCTATGGACCGTTTGGGCCGCCCGCGTGACGCAGTAAACATGTTCGAACGCTATGCGACTGCTGCAAAAACAGCACAAACCCGATCAAGAGGTTTTTATTGGGCTGGCAAGGCCGCTGCGAAGACTGGCGATCCATTAAGCGCGACGCGCTATTACGAACAAGCGGCGGCCTTTTATGAAGGCTTTTTTGGCCAGTTGGCCTTGGAGCAACTGCGTCGTCCCTTACCACAAGTGCCGCGCGTGGCAACTACCCCGCCCGTTTTGGCGGACGGGGATGTTCCCCCTGTGCTTTTGGCAGCAGCGCTGGCCGCAAAATATGGCAGCTGGCGTGACCAGAGCAACTTTTTCAGGGCCATTGCCCGCCACGCGGATGACCATGAGGAATATACTGCTGCAATTGGCCTTTCGCAAAAGCTTGGCCGTCCGGATCTGGCAGTGATGGCCGGTCGTGCAGCGCGCGCCAATGGTATCCCCGATTTTCTGGGCAACAGCTTCCCCACGGTCAATGTTCCAGCAGCGCATAGCCAGACCTGGACACTCGCCCATGCAATCATGCGTCAGGAAAGCCAGTTTGACCGGGCCGCAGTGAGCCATGCAGGGGCACGCGGCCTTATGCAATTAATGCCCGGAACAGCGCGGGAGACATCGGGTAAAATTTCCATGGCCTACCGTCCTGATGCGCTGACGGTTGATACCGATTACAATATCGCCTTGGGTGCCACCTATATTGAGCGCATGCTCGCTTATTATGACGGAAGTTATCCTTTGGCCATCGCCGCCTATAATGGCGGCCCGGGTAACGTAAACAAATGGCTCCGCGCCTTTGGCGACCCACGTACAGGCAGCATCGATATCATGGATTGGATTGAGAAAATCCCGCTCAGCGAAACCCGTGATTATGTCTATCGCGTTTTGGAAAATGCGGTGATGTATGACCATCTTCACCCCGAAAAGGCACGGGTACGGTCATCTACCCCACTTAGCACCTATTTGGGCAAGTCTACGCCGGGTTAACATGCACCCATTAATGCAAAACGCAATCAAGGCACTGTGAGATCGTTCAACTCATCCGGGGTCTCTCGACTCTCTTCGACCTGAACGGCTAAGGCAAGTGCATGGCCGAGCGTACAAACCCGATCACCCCAGCCGGATTCGCGGCCTTACGCGAACGCTATGAACAATTGTTCGCCATCGACCGCCCCGCCGTTGTCGAAATTGTCCACTGGGCTGCAGGCAATGGCGACCGCAGTGAAAATGGTGATTATATCTACGGACGCCAGAAGCTCCGCGCGATTGACCGGGAGCTGGGTCAATTATCGAAAAAGATGAATTCCGCCCAAATCCTTGACCCGTCAAAGCAAGAAGACCGAAGCCGGATATTCTTTGGCGCGTGCGTGACGATTGCTGATGTCGACAACGTACACCGCACGATCACAATTGTCGGCGAAGACGAAGCCGATGCCAGCGACAGCCGAATTTCCTGGAATGCACCGCTTTCTCGGGCCTTACGCGGCGCGCGCGTGGGTGATGTCAAAAGCGTGAATTTGCCTACAGGGCCCAAAGAATGGGAAATATTAAGTATAGACTATCCCTTGGGGGAATAGCCGATCGTCCGCTGCGCCAAAGCCACGATTGCTGGATTGGCATCTGGAAATTCCTGCGGTACGCTCTTCTCTAATTCTGCAATCACATGTGAAAGGACCGCTATTCGCGCCGTCTTTTGATTGTTGCCGTCAACAACGGTCCAAGGTGCCAAATGCGTATGTGTGCGCTTGAACATATCCTTTAGCGCGTCGAGATATTCCTCCCGCTTTTCGCGATTGCGAAAATCTTCCGCAGTGACTTTCCACCTTTTGGTAGGATCATCCAACCGTTCAATCAAAACCTTGTCCTGCGTTTCGGCGGTGACATGCAGGAACATCTTGATAATCTTTGTGCCTATTTCGCCCTGGCGCGATTCAAATTCGTTGATTTCGTCATAACCGCGTCGCCATTCTGCTTCGGTACAAAATTCCTCGACACGCTCGACCAAAACGCGGCCGTAGTGGCTTCGGTCCCAAATGCTGATTTCCTGCTTACCCGGCAATTTGTTCCAGAAGCGCCACAGGAAATGCTTGTCCTTTTCTTCTGGGGTCGGCGCAGAAATCGGGAACACCTTATAAAAGCGCGGGTCAAGCGAAGAGGTCATGCGCTTAATTGCTCCGCCCTTGCCTGCGGCATCCCAGCCTTCGACGATGATTAAAGTGCGGGCTTCATGCAGGATGTGCAATGCTTGTAGCTCAGACAAGCGATCCTGAAGGCTTTTCAGGTCCTTGTCATATGTCCCGTCATATATTTTGCCGGCTTCAAACTGGGAAAGGTCAATGGACATGCCCGCTTTCGAGCACCTATTGCACGAACAAACAAGTGAAAGCGCAGATCTGTCCCCAAAACGAACAGATCCTGCTGCCAACCTTGTTCCTGAAATCAGGCCTTGGGCGGCTGCTCCACCACGCGAATGTGCAATTCGCGCAGCTGCTTGGCCATTGCGAGCGACGGCGCGCCCATCAACAGGTCTTCCGCCCGCTGGTTCATCGGGAACAGCGTGATTTCACGCAAATTCTGCACGCCGCATAAGAGCATGACCATCCGGTCCACCCCGGCGGCCATGCCGCCATGCGGTGGCGCACCAAATTGGAACGCGCGATACATCCCGCCAAAGCGCTCCTCAACGTCGGCCTGCGACAAACCCGTAAGTTCAAACGCCTTGACCATCAAATCGGGGTGCTGGTTCCGGATCGAGCCTGAGGCAAGCTCATAGCCGTTACAGACCATGTCATATTGATATGCCTTGATTGTTAGCGGGTCCTGCGTTTCGAGCGCCTCCAGTCCGCCCTGGGGCATTGAGAAGGGGTTATGGGCAAAGTCGACCTTTTTGTCTTCCTCGCTCCATTCGTAGAATGGGAAGTCGATGATCCAGCAAAAACGGAACGCGTCCTTTTCAATCAGGTCAAGCTGCTCGCCCGTTCGTGTACGCGCTGCGCCAGCCAACTTTGCTGCTTGTTCTTCTTTGCCAGCTGCGAAGAAACAACCATCATCTGGCCCAAGTCCAATCGCGTCGTACAGCACGCGCATCCCCTCTTCGCCATGATTTTTGGCGATTGGGCCGCCAAACTCGCCACCCTTGCGGGTGACGTAACCAAGTCCGGCGTGACCTTCGCTGCGCGCCCATTCGTTCATATCGTCGAAGAATTTACGGCTCTTGTCCGCAGTCTTTGGCGCAGGAATGGCGCGGACAACACCGCCGCCTTCAACGATGCGTTCAAACAGACCGAAGCCAGAGGTTGTGAAATGGTCGGTAACGTCGTGGATCACCAGCGGATTGCGCAAATCCGGCTTATCGGTGCCGTAATCCAGCATCGCCTTTGCATGCGGGATACGCGGGAACTGTCCTGCTGGTGTTACTTTTTTGCCATCGGCAAATGCTTCGAACACGCCTGCCATCACGGGTTCCATCGTGTCCCAGATTTCTTCCTGCGTGACAAAGCTCATTTCCAGATCAAGCTGGTAAAATTCGCCGGGCAGACGGTCGGCGCGCGGATCTTCATCGCGGAAGCAGGGTGCGATCTGGAAATAGCGGTCGAAACCAGCCACCATCAACAATTGCTTATATTGTTGTGGCGCTTGCGGCAGCGCAAAAAATTTACCGGCGTGGATGCGGCTTGGCACGAGGAAGTCGCGCGCGCCTTCTGGGCTGGATGCCGTCAGGATTGGCGTTGAATATTCGGTAAAGCCAATATCTTCCATCCGGCGACGCGTCTCGCGGATGATCTGCGTGCGCTTGACGATATTTGCGTGGAGTGTTTCGCGACGCAAATCGAGAAAGCGGTATTTCAGACGCGTTTCCTCAGGATATTCTTGCTCGCCTGCAACTGGCAATGGCAGTTCTTCAGACTTGCTCAGCACCGTGACGCTGCGGGCGAAGACCTCAATCTGGCCAGTTGGCAGGCTTGCATTCACCGTGCTCGCGCTGCGGGCCTTCACCTCGCCATCAATCGTGATGACGCTTTCGAGGCGCAAAGCCTCCAGTATCGGTAAAGCGGGGCTGTCAGTATCCGCTACGATTTGCGTCATACCATAATGGTCGCGCAGGTCGACGAACAACACACCGCCATGGTCGCGCTTACGGTGGACCCAGCCCGACAGGCGGACGGTTTCGCCCACATGGGTATCGCGGAGTTCAGCGCATTTGTGCGTACGATAAGCGTGCATTGTTTACTCAATTCAAAAAAGCTGTGGAAAGCGGGCCTGTCAACAGTGCAGCGACACTTTGTCAAGTCGTGAATGGGTGCTACGGCGATGCCCAATGCAGATTCATCCACTTATCACCGACAGCAAAC
Organism: Sphingomonadaceae bacterium; assembly: GCA_021741065.1. Classification (GTDB taxonomy): domain Bacteria; phylum Pseudomonadota; class Alphaproteobacteria; order Sphingomonadales; family Sphingomonadaceae; genus Sphingorhabdus_B. The sequence continues at coordinate 15,542 of JAIOYN010000034.1, forward strand.
GCCTCGCCGAATTGTGCGCACGCCTTGCACAATCGCCTTTTGTAGCGGTCGACACCGAATTTATGCGGGAAAACACCTATTATCCCGACTTATGCTTGGTTCAATTGGCCGACGTTCATGAAGCCGCGGCCATTGACCCAAAAGCTGAAGGTCTTGACCTCACGCCAATGCTTGAACTGCTGTGCGAAAATGAGGATGTGTTGAAGGTTTTCCACGCGGGTGGGCAGGATATCGAGATATTCTTCAACCTAACCGGTAAAACCCCTCATCCCATGTTCGACACGCAAATTGCCGCCATGGCACTCGGTCAGGGTGAACAAGTCGGGTACTCGAACCTTGTCGACCTTTGGATGGGTATCCAGTTGGATAAGGGCGCGCGCTTTACCGATTGGTCGCGCCGTCCGCTGGACAAACGTCAAATCGATTACGCCATTGCCGATGTGACCCATTTGTCGGTTATCTTTCCGATGATGTTAGAAAAGCTCAAGGCCACTGGCCGTGGTGCTTGGTTGAATGACGAGATGGAGCGCATTTCCGACGCCGCCAATTATCGCAATGACCCCGAAAACGCCTGGGCACGGATTAAGGTGCAATCGCGCAAACCCGACGTGCTAGGTAGACTTCAGGCGATGGCCGCGTGGCGCGAGAAAGAGGCGCAGCGCAAGAATATCCCGCGCGGACGGATTATGAAGGACGAGACGCTGGCAGATATCGCCGCGCATCCACCCAAAAGTCAGGCCGATCTGCCCAAAGTGCGCGGCCTTTCACCTGCATGGCGAGACAATGACATTGGTGCACGCCTGATTGCGGTGATTGAGGCAAGCCAGCCTATGGCACGTGACAATTTGCCAGACCGTGCCCGCTCGTCCCCTGGCGGTGGCAAGGATGGTTCACTCGTTGCGGACCTGCTGAAGCTGTTGCTCAAAATCCGGTCACGCGAGATCAACGTGGCACCGCGCTTAATTGTGCGGACGGAAGAGCTTGAGCGCTTGGCTGCTGGCGAGCGCG
>JAIOYN010000035.1 GCA_021741065.1 Sphingomonadaceae bacterium
GGTGGGCCACGACATCCCGAAATAGCCCGCCTCATAAACCTTACGCTGCCAATTGCGGAGGAAATCAAACTGCTGATCCGTCGACACTTCCATAAAGGTCAAGGGCAGCATGAAGCCGGGGTCGCGCACAGTGTTTTCGGCGAACCACGCGTCGCATTGCTTTTCAAAGGCGACGAGTTCCTGCGGGCTTGGTGTGCTCATGGGCTGATTCCTCTCTCTGCATTTAATTGGGCGATTAAATAGCGGATTGCAACACTGAAATCCTCACCGGATTGCCGCGGACTAGCCCTTCTTGAAGGGGGCCATATGGCCTAAAAATTCAATCTCGCGTTCCATGGCCTGGGTTTCGCGCTCCAGAAAATCGGCAACTGCGATGCGGAACCCTTCATTGGCGATATAATGCGCGGAATAGGTCGGCACCGCTTCGTAACCGCGCGCCAATTTATGTTCGCCTTGCGCCCCTGCTTCCACACGGGCGAGGCCATGGGCAATGGCATAATCAATCGCCTTATAATAACAGAGTTCAAAATGCAGGAAGGGGACTTCTCTGGTGCAGCCCCAATAGCGGCCATATAGGCAATCGGGCCCAACAAAATTGAGCGCGCCGGCAATCGGCCGATCACCGGAAAACGCCAGAAAAAGGACGATGCTGTCACGCATAGTGTCGCCGATGATGTCGAAAAACGCCCGAGTCAAATAGGGCGTACCCCATTTGCGCGTACCAGTGTCCTGATAGAATATCCAGAATGCATCCCAATGTTCGGATGTGATATCGGCGCCAGATATTTGCTCAGTGCGAGCTGCAGATTGCGCGCCTGCGCGTTCCTTGCGGATGGCCTTGCGCTTACGCGAAGATAAGGCACCAAGAAACTCTTCGAAATCGGCATAGTCCCGGTTCTGCCAATGAAATTGCGCGCCGACCCGCGTCAACCATCCTGCCGCGCGAAATTGCGCGAGCTCAGTTTCGTCCACAAAAGTGGCATGCGCGGACGACAGGCCATTCTGCTCCACCACCGCTTCCGCCGCCCGCAAGATTGGTACCGCCATCGCCAGGTCACGCACTAGCAATCGCGGTCCCGGCACTGGCGAGAACGGCGCAGCAATTTGCAACTTGGGGTAATATTGTCCACCAGCCCGATGAAATGCATCCGCCCAATGATGGTCGAACACATATTCACCCTGGCTGTGGCTTTTAAGATAGGCGGGCAGCGCCGCTGCCGGAACGCCATCGGCATCGCGAACAAGTAGCGGCGCGGGCGACCATCCCGTGCCGGGCCCGACGCTTCCGGAGTGCTCAAGCGCCGACAGAAACGCATGACTGACAAACGGATTGCCGCGTGGGTTCAGCGCATCCCACTGTTCGGCGGGAATCTCGCTGACTTTGCTTAAGAGTTCGGCGGTGACGCCGTCGGTCATTAAACCGAGCGAACCTTCACAACGCAGTCGATTTCAACCGTTGCATCGCGTGGCAAGACAGGAACAGAAACGGCGGCACGTGCATGCTTGCCCGCGTCGCCGAACACGGCTTCCATCAAATCCGATGCACCATTCGCGGCCTCGGGCTGATCAGTGAAATCAGGGGTCGAGGCGACAAATACGCCAAGCTTGACGATCCGTTCCACACGATCAAGGTCACCGCCGAGGGCTGCTTTCATCTGCGCAATCAGCATGACTGCACACGCCTTGGCAGCTGCCTTGCCGTCTTCAAGGCTGCGCGTATCTCCCACTTTACCAGTGACAACCTTGCCATCGACAAAGGGCAATTGTCCCGAAATGAACAGCATCCCATTTGCTTCTACTGCCGGCACATAGGACGCGACCGGCGCGGCAGGTGCAGGGAGAGTAATGCCGAGTTCGGCCAATTTTTCTTCTATCATTACGCTACCTTTTCCAATGTGGGCGCTGGCGCATTCGCAACGAGCCGGTCCCTAATCCAAACTTCTGCGTCTGCCCAGCGATCCAGCCGCGCGTGCGCTGACTTCGAAGGCTTCACGCTATCCCACAGCAACGGCTCACCGACAAAATGCAATCGCCACACATCGGGGTGCTGTTCGCCAACGGACTCATGCTGGTGCCCCAGATCGTCGACGAATACCGCAACGCTTGGCCGATATTCTTCAAGTATCCGCCCAAGTGCCTCGCCCTTGCCGCCTTGGTTGCAATAGACTGGTGCGTCGATACCTACGGCCTTCAACTGCTCGGTCCGCGGTCCTGCACGGTGATCGAGCAAATTGGTGAGGATAACGACATCGGCATGCTCACGTAAGCGGTTGATGCTCTCTACCGCGCCATCAATTGCCTGTTGCCGATGCATTTCGGTATCGAAAAATCCGTTAAGCAAGTCCCAAACCTGCCCGCGCTCCACAATATTGCCATCATGCTTGTGGCGCAGTGCCTCACCCCAGTCACCATGGACGAGGTCGAAATGGATATGGTGTGCGTCATCAAGCCAGTCCCGAAAAGGGACGATCATGTGCAACAATACTTCATCGCAATCCGAAATCAGCAATGGCCGGGGACCAGTAACGCTCATGCTTCCAACTCCTGCCGTGCATGTACCAATAAGGCGGGTGAGACTCCAATGACCGCCGCGCACGCGATAAGATCGGGCTCATATGCCTCCAAAAACGACAAAATCGCCGCCTGTGTGCTGCGCTCCATAACGCTGGCGCGCAAGCCCTCGGGTGTGAGGCCAGTGAGCGACAATAATCGCTCGGCCCGTGATTCTTCCATCAACGCCCAAGCCAGTGCTTGGAACGCCAAAGCTGATACGTCTAACGTGTCGTTTGTGTCATGCATGGCCTTCGCTTAAGCCAAGGCATAGCCGAACGCAAAGCGGGAAAAGGTCCGTATGGATAAAAAGGTGATGATGTTTTGGGAAGTGATGTGGGACTGGATGGTGGACGACATACACGCCCGCACTCATGTTGCCAGGATCAAAAAGGGCGCCCGAAGCGCCCTGATCGATTAGCCTTTCAAGCAATGCTTGTGCTTACTTGATTTTAGCTTCCTTGAACTCGACATGCTTGCGCACGACGGGGTCATATTTGCGGAACGTCATCTTTTCCGTGATGTTGCGCGGATTTTTTTTGGTCACGTAGAAGAAGCCTGTGTCAGCAGTGCTGAGCAGCTTGATCTTGATAGTGGCTGGCTTCGCCATGGCCCATTCCTTTTGTTCAAATAATTTCGTAAAAAACTGCGCAGAAAAGAGCCGCGCTGTTCACAGACGGGGGCCAATGCGGATTCGCGGGGCTAAAGTCAAGTCCATATGCTGGTATCCGCATCGGCGAGCTGCCACATTTGTACCGAAACGCCGTGCTGAAGGCGATTTAACATCTTACTTTTTCAACATGTCGGACATGAAGGACCTCCACCAAGTTCCGTATGACATGCAGACCGCACGCGTGCAGGCAGCGATTCGCTCTAACTGTCCAAAATAGGGAGCAGTTCACAGCTGCGGATGTTAGTAGCAAAAAGGCGAGCAAAGCATATTGCTTCACCCGCCCTTTTTGAAATTCAGAACAGCTTTTATTCCGAAAGCGCGCTCAAATTTGTTGCCGAATATTTGCCACGACGGTCGATTTCGATGTCGAAGGACAAACGGTCACCTTGAGTTACTTGACCCATGCCCGAACGCTCAAGCGCAGAAATGTGTACAAACACATCTTCGCCGCCATCGTCACGCTGTACGAAACCAAAACCCTTCATGTCATTGAAGAACTTCACGGTGCCATTAGCCCGTTCGCCCGTCGATTCGCGCTGTGGACCGCGTGCCGCCGAGTCGCGATCACCGCCACGGAAGCCGCCGCGATCATCACCGCGTGGTGCACGGTCAAACGCTGGTCGATCAGGGCGCGGAGCGCGTTCGCTAACAGGCATCGGCTCTCCATCGATCACCAGATCAGTTGCCGACACTTTACCACCACGTTCCACCAGCTGGAATTCCAGCGGCTGGCCTTCGGCAAGGCCGGCAAGGCCAGCTTGCTCAACAGCGCTAATATGCACGAAGACGTCGTCGGGACGATCATCTACCTGAATGAAGCCAAAGCCCTTTTGGCCATTGAAAAACTTGACGATTCCTTTGCCGGAACCGATGACTTGGGCAGGCATTGGTGGGCCGCCGGGACCACGACGCGGGGCACCAAAGCCACCTCCGCCACCGCCGCTATTCCCGCCGCCGCCATATCCGCCGCCGCCTGAACGACCGCCACCAAAATCACTTTGATAGGGGGATGGCGCGCGATAGCCATCGTAGCTTTCATCACCGAAACCGTCTCTCTTGTCCCGGCCCTTGCCAGCACGCTTGCGATCAAAACCCATAACTTCTTGCTTGCCTTCTCATCGCCCTAAACCACTATGTTATGCAGTCGAGGGCGACTGTACTGCACGTCACAAGCGCAACCGTCGGTGATCACGCAATTGTCGGCTATATCGTAATAAAATGTGACGCGATAGCAAATATTGTTGCGGAAAATCACTGTGCCCAGGCTGTACTTTCATTTGCCTTGGGCAGCACTGTCGGGCAAAGGGCAAGCATGAGCGTATATTTACATGAAGAAGACCTTCCCGTTGGCGTATTGGCGGAAGGTCCTGTCGCCGTTGACACTGAAACCATGGGGTTGATTACCCCGCGCGACCGACTTTGCCTGTTGCAGATTTCGGATGGCCGCGGCGACGAACATTTGGTCCGTTTTGGCCGTGACAGCGACTATAAAGCACCTAATTTGCGGGCCGTTCTTGCCGATCCTGCACGCCTCAAGGTGTTTCATTACGCCCGCTTCGATCTCGCCGCGATTTCGCATTATTTGAATGTCGTCGCGACACCATTATTCTGCACGAAAATCGCCTCGCGTCTGACCCGGACCTATACGGATCGCCACGGCTTGAAAGAATTAGTGAAGGAAATGCTGGCAACCGACATTTCCAAACAGCAACAATCCAGCGATTGGGGTGGCCCCGTGCTGTCCGAAGCGCAAAAGGATTATGCCGCAAGCGATGTGCGCTATCTCCACCGCCTACATGACGAATTTGTCATCCGCCTCGAACGAGAAGGCCGCACCGCAATGGCGCAAGCATGTTTTGACTTTCTACCACACCGTGCGGACCTTGATCTTGCCGGTTGGCCGGAAATAGACATATTCGGGCACAGTTAAGGTTCGATCTGGTTAGGCAGCTATCATGTCAGCACAAGCCGATCTTGAACGCACACAAAGACAGCGCTGGGCCATGCCCGGCGGGCGGCATGATCGCCTAATCCGCGCGCTGCGTTTTGTGTTACCCATCATCATTGGCCTGTTGGTGGCGCTCCTAGCATTCAGCCCCTTTACCGGCAAACAGGAACTGAGTTTCGTACTCAACAAGGATGAGGTAGACCTGTCGCGCGAGCGGCTGCGCGTCGTTGAGGCATTATATCGCGGCGATGACAGTAAAGGACGTCCTTTTTCGTTACGCGCGGGCAGTGCAGTGCAGAAAACGTCCGCCAATCCTGTCTTGGACATGAAATCCTTGTCGGGCCGGATAATGTTAAATGACGGACCTGCTTCAATCATCGCGCAGCGCGGGGTTTACGACCTGAATAAAGAAACGATGCGCGTAAACGGTCCCTTGGCTGTTGAATCGACAGGCTATGACATGGTCGCCAGCAATGTAGAACTATCGCTGAAAGATCGTTCCATGCAAAGCTTTGGTCCTGTTAGTGGTCGGACGAAAGTGGGCACCTTCCATGCGGGGCGGCTCCGCGCGGATCTCGACACGCGTATTGTGCGTCTGGATGGCGGCGTTCGTTTGCGTATTGACCAGAATGCGATTAAGTGAACGCGCAATGACTACCAGTTCTCTCTCCTTTGGCCTGTGTGCCGCTATTGCTGGTATGAGCATGCTGTCGACGGCGTCGACGGCGCAAAGCATTCGCAATCATGATAGCAACGCCCCTGTCGATTTTTCGGCCGCGTCTATGGAGTTGCAGGACCGCGCAGACCGGGTGGTACTGTCTGGCGGCGTAACGGCGGTACAAGCAGGGCTTACGCTGCAGGCAAATCGCGTTACTGCAGCATATTCTAGCAATAATGGCGTCGATGTGAACCGCTTGGATGCCACCGGTAGCGTGATGATAACCAAGGATGACCTGCGCGCAACTAGCAGCTCCGCCATATATGATCTCGACTCTAGCCTGATCACGCTGATCGGCAATGTGAACCTCGTGCAAGGCAGTAACCGCCTCACCGGAGGCCGTTTAGTCATTGATCTAAACTCAGGCCGCTCGACAATCAACGGCGGCGGGATACCCGGCGCAACATATTCGGGTGGCCGCGTCACTGGTTCCTTTAGCGTTCCGCAGCGCAAAAACTAAGCTTAGGCTAAAGTTGTAAATAAATCAGTGCATCATGAACCATGCCAATTGCAAAATGTTTCGCTACTCACTAGCTATCATACAGAAAACAAAAGCATCATTGCGGGCGAATATTGAATATGGAAAGCATAACGGCCACCCCATCTGCTGCTGATGCGACCACCGATGCGGGTATGCAATCGGGGTTGGGCGTTGTGTCAATCGCCAAAAGCTATGACAAGCGTGCCGTTCTGACGGATGTCTCGCTGTCCGTGGCAAAGGGCGAAGTGGTCGGCCTCCTTGGTCCCAATGGCGCGGGCAAGACAACTTGTTTTTACTCGATCATGGGGTTGGTTAAACCCGACAGCGGCCGTATCACGCTCGATGGCGCTGATATTACCAAGCTGCCAATGTATCGCCGTGCCATTTTGGGGCTTGGCTATCTGCCGCAGGAAACCTCCATTTTTCGGGGGATGACGGTTGAACAGAATATAAGCGCGGTTCTCGAAATGTCGGAACCCGACGCCGTATCGCGCGGTGAGCGGCTGGAAAAACTGCTGAACGAATTTGGCCTAACCCGTTTGCGTAGCGCGCCTGCCATGGCCTTGTCTGGCGGAGAGCGTCGGCGGTGCGAGATCGCCCGCGCACTGGCCGCGAACCCGTCGATCATGCTACTTGACGAACCCTTTGCCGGCATTGATCCGATTTCGATCTCTGACATTCGCGATCTTGTTAAGGAATTGAAGGTCCGCGGCATTGGCGTGCTTATCACGGACCATAACGTGCGTGAAACATTGGATATCGTTGACCGTGCCTGCATCATTTACGGCGGTCAGGTACTATTTGCCGGATCACCAGAGGCGCTGGTCGCCGATCCCAATGTCCGCCGCCTATATCTGGGCGAAAGCTTTTCAATGTGATGTGGAGGATATGACGAAAACCTGACGTCATGGCATTAGCTCCGCGCCTCGACCTTCGCCAAAGCCAGTCGCTGGTCATGACGCCGCAGCTACAGCAAGCGATTAAGCTATTGGCGCTTTCGTCGCTCGAAATCGAAGCTTTCATCGCCGAAGAGATCGAACGCAACCCAGTGCTTGATGCGGGCGGCGGCGATTCCATATCCGACACGCCGTTTGATGAATTGGTGCAATCTACAATAGTAGAAAGCAACGAACGCGGCAGTGACGAGATATTAGGCAATGACAGCCATGCCGCCTCTGACGCGCTTGACGTCGATTTTGCTGCGGAGACCTTCCATCATGATGCGCCATCCGACAGTGTGGACGGCGCAGACGGGATGCTGGGCCTGTCGGGCAGCGCCATGTCTAGCGGCGGTTTTGAGGGCGACGGCCCAGATTTCGAGAGCTTTGCCGCACGCGATTTAAATTTGCGCGAGCATTTGATGGCGCAGGCGGGTGCAAGACTTTCGGGTCTTTCGCTTTTTCTGGTTCAACAGATTATCGAACATATTGAACCCACAGGTTATGTGGGTGAGGATTTACTGACGATGGCGCAAAGGCTGGGCGTGCCCCCAGCAGAAACAGAAGCCGCGCTGGCCCAACTTCAGCGCTTTGACCCCACGGGGGTTGGCGCACGCAATCTTGCCGAGTGCCTTGCGCTTCAGGCGAAGGAAGCGGACCGCTATGACCCCTGCATGGCAAGGCTGATCGACAATCTCGATCTGGTCGCCAAGGGCGCTTTTGACCAATTGAAACGCATGTGCCGCGTCGATGACGAAGATTTGCGCGATATGTTGATTGAACTGCGCGGCTATGATCCAAAGCCGGGATGCCGTTTCGAAAGCGAAGACAGCATGGCGGTGACCCCGGATATCTATGTGACACCACATGGTGATGGCTGGTCGATTGAATTGAACAGCGCCAACTTACCCCGCTTGCTGATCAACCGAAGCTATGTGGCCGAGCTTGGGCAGGACAAAGCTACCAAGGCGTGGCTCAGCGATTGCATGGCGGATGCCAATTGGTTGATCAAGGCCATGGATCAACGACAACGCACTATTGTCAAAGTCGCCACGGAGATCGTCAAGCAGCAAGACGGGTTTTTCCGGCGCGGTGTTGCACATCTGCGGCCCTTAACCCTGCGCCAGGTCGCCGATGCTATTGAAATGCATGAATCTACCGTCAGCCGAGTAACGAGTAACAAGTATCTGCACTGTGGACGCGGGCTGCTTGACCTCAAATATTTCTTTTCGTCCGGTGTTCAGTCGGCCGATGGCGAAGGCGCATCTGCCGAAGCGGTCAAAAGCCACATCAAATCCCTGATTGAGGCCGAGGGCGATAAAATTCTTTCGGACGATACGTTGGTCGAGCTGCTGACAGCAAAGGGCTTTGACATTGCCCGCCGGACGGTTGCCAAATATCGTGAGGCTATGGGCATTGGTTCTTCGGTGCAGCGGCGTCGGCAAAAGAAAATGGGCCGTTAGTCAGGCTGCGGCGGTATCATCGGCCCATGCTTCGCGTTCGGTCATGATTTTTTCTGCTTGAATATGATCGCTCAGCTTGTCGACATCGATGGCGGCAACGGGGTCGGACATGGGAACCAGCTTTGCGTCTAAACCAAGCCGCTTCCCGGCCTTCTCCATCGCCTGATGCAGGCCAATGGTGCGGGTCAGCGCTCGGACCGCCAAAACGAGGCCAAAATGCAGGAACAGCCGCCATGCCTTTTTGCGATCCTGCTCGGCATCGGCCCATAATTCGAGCGCGAACGATGACTTCTGGGTCATCAACGCAAACAGATTGGCGCCAGACCAAGCGCCGTCGGAAAAGCGCAGCCAGGTTCGCTGCGCATCCGGAAACTGCTTTAGCATATTTTGGCGCTCCACCATGCCGACCGCAACATCACCATCCGCATGGCGTATAAATTCGTCGATCATCTCCACGGTCAGCAAGGGATGATCCGCCGTGGTCACCAATAAGGGCGAAGAAAACCCCAAGGTCTCGGCCTGCGCTTTGATGCTCAATGAAATGCTGTTCTGGCTTTCCACCAAAATGGCGCCGCCAGCCGCGTCAACGGCGAGGCGTAGATGCTCTATGTCTTGGGACAATATGACAACTTTACCGATGTGCGGTGACAAATGCAGCGTCCGGACAACATGGCAAATCATCGGTTCGCCAAAGACCGGAACTAAGGCCTTGTGTTCAAGGCCAAAATGCTGGGCAAGCATATCAGGGCCGGGCCGCTGTCCGGCAAGGACGATGCAGGTCCATTGCGCTTGCAAGTCGCTTCTCCTAAACGCGAAAAATCAGAGGGGTTCGTCGATTTGTCTGACGGCACCTTGAGGCGGGGCTTGGCCATCAAATATGAATATTGCAATATATGATCTCGACAAAACCATCACGCGCCGTCCGACCTTCACCCATTTTCTGCTGTATTACGCACGGCGAACAGCGCCCTTTCGGTTGGTTGGGCTTCCCATTTGGATCATGGCCTTAATCGGATACCGCGTTGGTTTATATGGCCGCAAGCCATTGAAGCAATTTGGTATAAGCATGTTCATGGGGCGTAATTTGGATGCCGCGATCCTAGCTAAAGTGGCCGCAGATTTTGTGTCCGAAGCCGTTTTACCCGACATTCTACCCGGCGCAGCCGAATCTATTGAAAAAGACCGAAGCAAAAACCAAAAACTTGTAATCGCTACGGCTGCACCGGCATTTTACGCGGATAAAATTGGTGAACTGATGGGGTTTGATGCTGTTGTGGCAACGCGGCATAGATTGCGGCCAGACGGCAGGACCCGCCACCTTATCGATGGCGAAAATTGCTATGGCCCCGAAAAGTTAAAGATGGTCGGGACATGGTTCGATGCGCAGGGGCTAAAGCGCGAAGACTGCCATATTTCAGTGTATTCCGACCATGCCAGCGACGCGCCGTTAATGGATTGGGCAAATGCGGCATATCTCGTCAACCCGTCGGAAAAGTTGCGCAAGTTGGCAGCGCAAAAAAATTGGCAAGTGCGTGACTTTGCAAGCGCTAAAGGGCATTGAAACACGTGCAAAAAATCTGTTTCCTGTTCAACCATGATCAGACGCACCAGATTGCGCATAGTCTGCCGATTGCATTGCAGATGGCCAAAAGCAGTGTTGCCGATGTAACACTGGCTGTCACCAGCGCTTTAGTTGAAACAGAAATCCGTAGATTAAGTGGCGCAGCGCTAGAGGGCATAAAAATCGTCCCGTTGCAGACCAAATCGACTGTGTCGCAAATGCTAGTCCGAGCATTCGATCGCCTGGTACCGGCGCGAAAGCTCTTGGTCTACCGCGACAATCTCGACTTTTTTAGGCAATTCGACGCGTTGGTTGTATCGGAAAAATCAAGCCTGATCCTGAAAGCCCGATATGGTTTGGACAACATAAAGTTCATCCACACGCGGCATGGTGCAGGCGACCGTGCGATTGGGTTCAATGCGGAAAGCGCACAATTCGACCTCATTTTGGTATCGGGCGAGAAAATCCGCGACCGCCTTGTCTGTGATGCAGGGGTCCCGCCCGAAAAAATCCGCATCACGGGATATGCGAAGTTCGATATCATAGTGCCCGAACAAAACCCGCTATTCCCAGCATCTGACCGCCGGACCATTTTGTACAACCCCCACCCTTCGCCCCATCTTTCAAGCTGGTTCAAATTCGGTGCAGAGGTGTTGGAGCAGTTCTACCAAAGCGACCGCTACAGTCTTATTTTTGCGCCGCATGTAATGCTATTTGCGCGACCATGGACGGTCACAATCGATAGGCTGTCGATTGCGTCCGTCAAAAAGCCCGCTGCCCGTTATCATGAGGCACCACATATGTTGATGGATTTGGGTAGTCCGGCCTGCACAGACATGACCTATACCAACGCCGCTGACCTATATCTTGGCGATGTGAGCAGTCAGGTCTATGAGTTTCTCAATCGCCCGCGGCCATGCCTGTTTTTGGATGCCCATGATACGCCCTGGCAAGGGAACCCTAACTATCGTCACTGGACAACTGGCCCTGTGAAGACGGACGCCAGTGGCATTATTAGTGCTGTCGATGCGGCTTTTGCGTCGCGAGATTCTTACAGCGATGCCCAGCGTGCCGTATTGGAAGACAGCTTTTCCGTCACCGCCACGCCTGCATCGGTGCGCGCGGCGACCGCCATCATCGATTATCTGGATCAAGCCATTGGCTGAAGAAGCGCCCCAATTACCCATATCGGCCCATGCGCCACTGCGCCGCATCGCCGGAAATATGGGTCGGCTGCTTTCGGGCAAGGCGGCGGCTGGCATCATCAGCCTTGGTTCGATTGCTATCGCCGCCCGAATCCTTGGGGTTGAACAATATGGTGTGCTCAATCTGGTGCACGGCTTTGCGACGCTAATGGGTGGGACCATCGCCTTTTCGGGTTTCCACGGCATGGTGCGCTATGGCGCAGAGGCGCTCAACCGGGGCGCGCCTACACAGTTCCGTAACCTCGTTTTGTTACTGGCGCTTATCGAACTCGGCATGGCCGCCGTGGCCATTGGCGTAGCGATGTTGCTGGTGCCATGGGTCGGGGCATCCTTGGGGTGGAGCCCGCAAGCCATTCAGTTTGGCGGACTGTATTGTTTGGCCATTCTCGCCACAGTTCGGGCCACGCCACAAGGCTTGCTTCAGTTGGCCGAACGCTTTGACCTGATCGGTCTGCATCCGGTCGTGATGCCACTGATTCGCTTGGCTGGGGCTCTTGCCATTCTGTTTACGGGCGGCGGACTGGCTGCATTTTTATGGGTATGGCTCGTCGCAGCGATTGCCGAGGGCCTTTCCATGTGGGTCTTGTGCTGGATAGGGACGCGCCATCTGGCCATCGGCGCAGATGGGCGGCCGACGTTAAAGGGCACACGGCGCGACAATCCGGGCATCGTGCGCTTCATTGCGACAACCAATCTCGACCTCACTTTGCGCGACATTGCGCCTAAGGCAACGCCCTTAATCATTGGCTGGATGCTCGGGCCAGCGGCAGCGGGCCTCTATGCCCTCGTGCAACGGGCGAGCGCAATTCTGATTCAACCCGCACAAATGCTTGGGGAGGCCGCCTATCCGGTCGTAACCCGCCTGTTGATTAGCGGCGATAACAAATCTGCCGGAAAAGCTGTGCGGCGCTCGGCGATGTTCGCAACGGGCATGGCATTGCTAGCCGCAGCCATCATGTGTCTGTTCGCAGGAGAAGTTCTGGTCCTGTTGGGCGGCACAAGCTTTGCGGGCGGTGCGTCGTTGCTTATCTTGGTCTTGCTTGGTCGGGCCATGATTGCAGGCATGCCGACTTTATCGGCGGCGCTTACCGCCCAGGGGCGCCCATGGATCAGTGCCCGCGCCAATTTGGCCAGCAATGTGGGCATGTTACCCATGCTGCCGCTTATGATTTGGTGGTTCGGCCTGAACGGTGCTGGTGTGCATGGCATATTGCAGAGCCTGGTCCTTCTGAGCCTGTTGATTTGGAGTTATAACCAATCCCGCCTTGCGCCACGCAACGGGATGTGATTACGCGCCCATATTCGGGCCGGGGGAATAGGAATGACAAGCGCAGATTTTCTTATCAAGCAGCTGAAAAAGGCTGTGTTTCTGCCATATGCCAAATTGCGGGCAACGCTGGGCGGCGAAGGCACTGGTTTTAGCCGCTCAAGTTATGGCGTGCTGATGAAAACAAACTGGCGGGACCGCACATTCATTTACTGCAGCTTCGCCGTCTATGGGCACGGCCTGTCCGATTATCTAAAAGGCCTCACACAGCCCTTCGTCTTCTTAGACATTGGTGCAAACCAAGGCCTGTACAGCCTGATTGCCGGACAGAACCCGCATTGCACCCGCGCGATTGCGCTAGAGCCAGTGCCGGATACTTTTGAGCGGCTGAGCCAGAATATCAACGCCAATAAGCTGCAAGATAAAGTCCAAGCGGTTCAAGCCGCGCTGTCAAACCAAGCAGGCACCGCAAAAATCGTTTTCGATGCCGCGCATAGCGGGCTTGCCTCACTACGGAATGACGGCGCAGACGGCTTGGACATCACAACTATCAATATGGAAGCTTTCGATGATCTGCTTGGCGATCCCGAGATGTTAGTGATCAAGGTTGATGTCGAAGGGCATGAAGCTGCGGTTATGGCTGAGCTTGTGAAGTCACGCTTTCTACCCCGCATGCAGTCGGTATTTTACGAAGTCGATGCCAAATGGAGTGATGCCGACGGATTGCGCGCAATTTTGGAAAGCGGCGGCTTCACCCATTTCGAGACCGTGGGTCGCGGGAAGCATTATGACGTTTTGGCCACCCGCCAACCATAAGTCACCGCCTAAAGCGGTTAGTGCGCGTTTATGAAGTTCACAACATCGGCAACAACGGGTGCCTTTTGACGAAACGGACGCGCGACGGCCATGATAATATCGGCGTGACCCACATCAGGATAAATCCTTAACTGCTGCTGCCCGCCGAGCTTTTGTATCTTCTCGGATAGGATTTTGCTGTTGCGGGGTTTCACGACGGTGTCCTTGTCGCCGGTAAGTAGTAACAGAGGTGGCGCATCACCGCGTACATAAGTGATAGGCTGGGTTTCCATCAGATCCGGCCATTGCCCCATGGCAATTTGTGACGAGTCGCTGGTCAGCGGCAGAAAATCATAGGGCCCGGCAAGGCCAATGACCCCTTTGATCACATCGGGCGTAAGATTTTGCGCAGCCAGCCATTGCGGGTCCAGCGCCGTCATCATGGCGATATGGGCGCCAGCGCTATGCCCCATGACGAAGATGCGGTCTGCATCGCCGTCATGCTTTGCAATATTGGCATGGACCCAAGCAATGGCCGCTGCCGTATCCTCGACAAAGGCCGGAAAACGGACGCGCGGTGCTTTTCGATAATCGGCAATGACCGTGACAAAACCCCGCGCGGCAAAAGCACGGCCCAAAAAGCCATAGCCCTCGCGCTCACCATCGCGCCAAGAGCCACCATGGAAAAAGATCAGCACCGCAGAACCGCCAGCGGCATTTTGCTTGGGAAGGTAAATATCAAGCTTCTGCCGCGCGTCATCGCCATATGCGATGCGCGTCAGCGGAGCTTGGTTATGCTCCGATGCGCCCTGCGCGATTCGGTCTGCGAAATCCAGCTTTTGCGGATCGGTCTTGCTCCAGAACCATATACCGGAGCCAACCAAGGCGAGGACGAGCGCGATGAGTATATATTTGATCATCGGCGGCAATTGCCCGTGAAAGTGCGGTCCCACAACGAAAAAGGCGACCCCAATGGAGCCGCCTCTTTTGTATAGGCCACACGGGGACCCACGGAGTTCTGCTTATTGTTAGCGCTTCGAGAACTGGAAGCTCTTACGCGCCTTGGCCTTGCCGTATTTCTTACGCTCGACAACACGGCTGTCGCGGGTCAGGAAGCCTTCCGACTTCACGGCGCTGCGCAGCATTGGCTCATATTTCGACAGCGCTTGCGCGATGCCGTGCTTTACCGCGCCGGCTTGGCCCGAAAGACCACCGCCCTTGACGGTTGCGATAACATCATACTGGCCGGTACGCTCGGTAACGCCGAACGGCTGGTTGATAACGAGACGCAACGACGGACGTGCGAAATAGATTTCTTGGTCGCGGCCATTGACGACAATCTTGCCAGTGCCAGGCTTCAACCATACGCGGGCAACGGCGTCCTTGCGGCGGCCGGTTGCATAAGCGCGGCCTTGCGCATCGATTTCCTGTTCACGAATGACGGCGGCGATCTGTGCGGGTGCTTGAACGTCAGCGCCCAAGGTTTCGAGATCAGCGAGCGAAGTTGCAGTATCAGACATTATGCACCCACCTTATTCTTGCGGTTCATGGAAGCGACGTCGAGCGTCTTTGGCTGTTGGCCAGCATGCGGATGCTCGGTGCCGTTGTACAAATGCAGCGCGCGCATTTGCGCACGACCCAAAGGACCACGCGGAACCATGCGCTCAACGGCCTTTTCAAGGACGCGCTCTGGGAACTTGCTGTCCAGCACCTTGCCAGCAGTGATACCCTTGATACCGCCGATGTAACCGGTGTGGCGATAATAAACCTTGTCGGTCAATTTTTTGCCGGTGAACTTCACCTTGTCCGCATTGATGACAACGACATGGTCGCCGCAGTCAACGTGTGGGGTGTAGCTTGGCTTGGTCTTACCACGCAGGATGTTGGCGATAAGGCTGGCCACACGGCCAACAACCAAACCTTCTGCGTCAATGAGGATCCACGATTTCTCGACGTCCTGTGGACGGATCGATTTCGTAACTCTGGATAGCGTTTTCATCGCTAATCGCACCTTTCGAAATTTT
>JAIOYN010000036.1 GCA_021741065.1 Sphingomonadaceae bacterium
CCAAGTTCCTCGCTTCCGAAAATGCAGATCGCATTCAGGTAAACCAGGGAACAGCTGATGTCGGCTCGACTTCGACTTCCGCACTCGGTGGTACAATTGCCTATTTCTCGCGCGAACCAAAAGCAGAGTTCGGCGGACGGGTCAGCGGCACATTGTCCAGCTTTGACAGCCGCCGCATCTATGCCGACATTGATACGGGTGAGATTTTCGGAAATACCCGCGCATATTTCGCGGTATCGGACCTAGATACCCACCTGTGGCCGCATGGCGGACGAACACCAGCCGGGATCGAGCAGTTCCATGTCGAAGGCAAAAGCGTCTCTGATTTTGGTGATGTAAAGCTTACGCTGCGTGGATCGTATAACTACAGCGACGATGATCCGATTATCGAAGCCACACGGGCATTTATCGAGCAGACAGGCTACACCGTCGACGGTTCATCGTCGACTTTCAATCCGGCAAGCGCTGCTGCAAATGAATATTGGGCAGACGAGTGGGCCGCGATACGTACCAACATCATGGGCTATGTGAAACTTGACTGGAAACCATCGGACACGATCTCGATTTCGTTTTCACCCTATTTCCACAGCAATGAAGGGGTTGGTGAATTCCTGCCACCATTTCAGGAACCCCGTTTCGTAAACACGGCTAATCCTGGCGCTTTGCAACAGGTGATCATTGCCGGTTCGCGCATTCGTACGACCTTTGCCGATAATCAGGGCCGCGCGGTACTCCCATACGCAACTGGCGGCGTCGAGCGTGTGTACACGGACCTCGCCGGCGCTATCGTGCGTTCGTCGACATGCTTCAATGCAGACAATACCGCAAAGGCTGGCGCAGATTGCTCGTCAGCGCAAAGCTACCGGAACAGCACCTATTACTCGCAACGCTTTGGTGCAGTTTTCAACATCAACGCCGAATTCGGCAATCACGATTTGCGCGCCGGTCTATGGTATGAAAAGCTGGATCGCGACTTTGGCCGTGAATGGTTTCCATATCTGGATATTCGTAAGGGCCCGATAGCCTCCAACGTCGTCTATCGAGAAGATTTCCGGCAGAATTTTAAAACGGATGTGGTCAAGCTTCACATCGCCGACACATGGAACATCACTGACGCACTTACCCTGGATGCAGGTTTGCAGCATTATTTCGTTAAGATTTCAGGCACCTCGGTTGAAGACCGCAATTTCAATTCCGCAGGCCAGCAGATTTCAACAACGCGCTCGAAAGTTGACAGCGATAGCAACATGCTGTTGCCGTCAGTTGGCATAGTCTTTGATGCCACCGAACGGTTCCAACTTTTTGCCGGCTACTCGCGCAATTTTGCTGCCATCGGGGATTGGGCCATCGAAAAAACCGGAACCGATTTTTCCAATCTCAATCCAGAAGTCGCAACCAATTACGAAATCGGCACGCGTTATCGTGGTGCCGGTGTTCGCGGTGCGGTAACATTGTATCGCATCAAGTATAACGACCCGATCGTATTTTTGACGGACGATTTTGCAATCGGTACTGGCGGCATTAACTACTCGGCTGGCACCGGCGGCACCTATTTCAATATCGACGGCGGTGTGCGGTCGCAGGGTGTCGAGGCCAGCCTTGATGCCGATTTCACCCGAAATTTTGGTGCAGGACTTGCCGTCACGATTAACGATGCGACATACACAAAGGGTTTCCGCGGCGCGAGCTACGGCGGCAACCGGGTAACGGTGCCTGCTGGTGCAAAGGTCTCTGGAACGCCGGATTACATCGTTGCTGGAACGCTTAACTATCGCAGCGAGCGCCTTAATGGCCAATTGACCGTTCGTCATATCGGTTCGGCTCCCGGTGATGCCGCGAATACGCCGGCGCTGGAAATCGACACTTATACGCTGGTCGATCTTTCGGTCGGTTACAAATTGCCAATCGGTGATCGCCAAAGCGTAGAAGCACGTCTTGGTGTGAACAATCTTTTCGACGAGCGCTATATTGGCGGTATTCTCGACGAGTTCACGCAGCGTTACACCGTGGGTTCACCCCGCACCGTTGCGCTGACTGCTACGATAAACTTTTAAAAATTAGGGTTTGGAATCGAGATATTGGACGAAGGGGCGGCGCGATGCGTCGCCCCTTCGTTGCTTTATATGGAACGATTCCCCATTGATTTGATCTGCGACTTTTAGTTCTGGAGTAAGTGAGCACCCACAGCCAATTTTGGTTGCAAAGCTGTCGCGCCGCACTTGTTCGAAAGTCTGAACGCAAAGCTTGCTAGCATATTGCGCTTGAAATGTTCGGATCGTGTTCGGGTTTCCCAAGAGTCAAATAACAATCTGATCTAAGAACAAAATTTGATCGGGCCGAATCTTGCCAAGGTTGGGGTCGAGGGTTCGAATCCCTTCGCCCGCTCCAATGATTTCAATGACTTAGGTAATACCGCCTTTGCTGCCCAAAGCTGGGTTTCAGCCTGCGTTTTAATCAGCGTTCTGATTGGAACGCCGGCGCAAAAATCGCGGAAATTCAGTGTTTAAGTCGGCCTTGGATGGGGCATTGCCTGTTAATGCGATTTGCACTGCGCTCATCTTTGTGTTGAGTTTGCCCTTAAAAACGGATGAGCGAGCTCATCCGTAACGCTTTGGGACCGGTCCGCGCAATCCCAAACCCCACAAAAGCCCTATTTGCCAAGGAAGAGCCGTTGGCGCCGAACACCGTTCACCAGCGTTCCAATTGGAACAGTTTGCTCTGTCGAAAGCGTGTTCGAACCTCGGCCCTGCGAAGCCGCCATTAGGCGATCGGCGCTCAATCGTATGTGAAATCAACTTTTATTCTGGCCATCATCTCCCATCCGGCCAGGCATTCGCTTTGTTAGGATGAGGCGCAAATTGACCTTGCGTCATCCTTCTCGTTATTTTAACGCGAAGGCCAGAAATTAAGATGGCGACGAAAGACAGCAAATATGCGGGCTACGACGCCAACAACGATTAAAGCCGATACACCACTTAAGTTGCCTCTTTGGCGGCAATTATATGTGCAAGTTCTGGTCGCCATCTTCCTCGGTGCTTTGTTAGGGCACCTCTATCCCGATATCGGCTCTGCCTTAAAGCCACTTGGCGATGGCTTCATTAAGTTGGTCAAAATGATCATCGCCCCCGTTATTTTCCTCACCGTTGCAACGGGGATTTCCGGCATGCGCGATATGTCGGCGGTCGGTAGCGTGGCTGGGAAGGCATTTGCCTATTTCTTTTTCTTCTCGACCCTCGCACTGATTGTCGGTCTTGTTGTCGGCAATGTCGTGCAGCCGGGTGCCGGCCTCAATATTGATCCCGCCTCCCTCGATTCCAGCAAAATAGCAGATTATGCCAAGACATCAGAAGGGCAGACGATTGCTGGCTTTGTGCTTAACATAATTCCAGAGACTTTATTTAGCGCCATGACCAGTGGCAACATATTGCAAGTTCTGCTTGTCGCCATACTGACCGGGATCGCGCTATCTGCCACGCGCCCCCATAGCGATTTAGTGCTCGATGTCCTTGCCTCGTTTAACGCGGTAATATTCAAACTCGTGCACATGTTGATGAAATTGGCACCTATAGGGGCGTTTGGGGCGATAGCGTTCACGATTGGCGAATTTGGCATCGCCTCACTGGCCAACCTAGCGGCTTTGGTGGCTACATTCTATCTTACCTCGCTGCTGTTCGTGGTTTTTGTGCTTGGCGCCGTTGCATATTTCGCTGGTTTCTCCATTTTTAAGATGATCCGTTATTTGCGTGAAGAACTCTTGCTGGTGCTTGGTACATCGTCCTCCGAAGCCGCACTTCCCAGCTTAATGGAAAAGATGGAAATTGCTGGCGCAAGGAAATCGGTCGTAGGATTGGTTGTGCCCACAGGCTATTCCTTCAACCTGGATGGAACCAATATCTACATGACATTGGCCGCTTTGTTTATCGCCCAAGCCGTCGGCATAGACCTCTCGATGTCCGAACAATTGGCCCTGGTTTTGGTCGCAATGATAAGTTCAAAAGGTGCTGCCGGTGTCACAGGTGCGGGATTTGTGATCCTTGCGACAACGCTTTCGGTGGTACCATCGGTGCCTGTCGCAGGCATGGCGTTAATTCTTGGCATTGACCGGTTCATGAGCGAATGCCGCGCGCTGACCAACTTCATCGGCAACGCTGTCGCAACGATTGTTGTTGCGCGCTGGGAGGGCGCGCTCGATACTGAGCGTTTGGCCGCTGCGATGGCAGGGGCACCCATGCCGTTGGCCGAAGAAGATATCGAACGACATGAACGCAGTGGGCCGCGCAGCGAAGCGCTCGCAGAAACGTTGGGCGAAGCGACTTGATCGCGCGGCGGACATTGCTGCAAAACCTCGCCGCGCTGACCGCGATAGGTGCTGTGCAATTCAGCGCTGCTGCGCCTGCATTAGCCAATGCGTTGGAGGAAATGCCCTTATGGCCAGGCCAGCCGCCCGGCAAGGGCGGGACAACTGGCCCTGAGAAGCTAGGCGGAACAGGTGCTGGTTTTGGCGCGCTGTCAAACATCTCAACCCCGCGTATGCGCGTGTATCGGCCCGCAAAGCCGAACGGAGCGGCGGTATTGGTTTGCGGCGGCGGTGGTTATTTCAGAATCCAGCTATGGAAAGAAAGCACGCCCATCGCCCAATGGTTGCAGCAGCGGGGTTTCACCGTATTCGAGCTGCTTTATCGCCTACCTAACGATGGTTGGGAAGCCTCGGCGCCTTTCATAGACGCGCAGCGGGCGATGCGTATCATTCGCACTAAAGCTACTGAATTTGGCTTAGATCCAAATCAGATCGGAGTCATGGGTTTTTCGGCCGGTGGTCACCTTGCCGGATTTACGGCATATCAGCCAGAGCGTCAGCTTTACGCTGGGTCCGATATATATGAAAAAGTAAGCGCTAGGCCCGATTTCGCAGTGTTGCTGTTCCCTGTGGTATCATTACGCAAACCTTATGATACGACGCGCACCCGTCGAGAAATTGTAGGTGAGAACCCGTCTACAGAGGCCGAAATTGCTTGGTCGCTTGACACATATGCCAGCGCCGATGCCCCGCCGACGATCATCTTTGCATCAGCCGATGACAAGACCACGCCACCGGGCCATGGCATCATGCTTTTCGAAAAACTCAATGCCGCTGGTGCTTCAGCAGAGCTGCATTTGTTTCGGGACGGCGGCCATGGCTGGGGGCTTGGCCTGCCAAATCAGGTGTTGAGCCAGTGGCCTACAATGTTCATAAATTGGTTTGATTCACTAAAAGCATTAGAAAACAAATAGGGAGAATGAAGATGGCAACCAGATTATTCCGAAAGCTGGCGCTGCTCAGTACAACCGGACTGATGACAGCAACTATGGCGCACGCACAAGATTCAGGAGCTCCAGCGGCTCAGCCTGTTGAAGAAACTGAAGCAATAATCGTGGTCACGGGCTCGCAAATTCAAGGCGCGCAGATCAACGACGTTCTGCCAGTTACTGTGCTTGATGAGCAGCAAATAGAGAATACAGGCGCATCGTCGGGCGACGAGTTGTTCCGTTCCATTCCGCAGGCTGGAACCGTTGCGTTCAATGAGCAGAATGCGACCACACAAAACAATGTCCGCGGTGATGTCGGCTCGGTGAACCTGCGTGACCTGGGAACGGGCAACACCTTGATGCTGATGAACGGTCGGCGGATGAACTTGCATCCCGGCTTTCAAACAGAGTTATTGGTACCCGTTGTCAGCCCTGACACCAACGAAATTGCACCTGGCAGCGTACGCCGGATCGAAGTTTTGCGTGACGGTGCCTCCGCAATTTACGGGGCCGACGCAGTCGCAGGCGTCATTAACACGGTGCTGAAAGGCAACATGAAGGGAGGTTTCTTGGAAACCGACTGGCGGGCTTCTGAAGGTACTAGCCTTTACAGCTATTCCATAACCGGTGGCCTTGGCTTTGATTTTGGCGGCGGTCGCGGCAATCTGACGGTATATGGCGGCCATTTCCATGAAAACGGTCTCGGTTCGATAGGTCGCGAATATTCGCGCGACGATGATCGCACGCGATTGCTGGTAGGGACCGATTTCGAAGGGGAAGCCTCGTTCAACAACCGCAACACTTTCGGCCCGTTCGGTCAATTCGATATTCAAACGTCACCCAACAGCCGAACACCAATAAACGACGACGACTTCTATTTGCAGCCAAGCTCGTTCACTGGCTGCCGCATGGATTTCCGCAACGGCATTTGTGCGCGTAACGGAGAAACGCCAACCACCGCGGTGCGCTATAACACCATATTCGGTAATACGCTTATCAGTGGCAAGAACCGCTACAACGCGATGGCATTGTTGAACTATGAGCTGAGCGACAGTGTAGAAGCATATTTTGAAGGTAGTTATTATCGCTCTGAAAATAAGCGTTTTAACGATGCATCGGCCATTCTTAGCGCGGTACCCGTGGGAATTGCGCGCACGGCTTATTGGAACCCCTTTGGTCCGACCACACTTGTTGGCGGCGGGACAAATCCCAATCGTCTGCCTGGTACGACCATCCCGACAACTGGCGCTGATGTTATCATGGAACGATATCGCTTTGTCGATGCTGGTAACCGTGGCGTATTTGTTGACAAGGACGCGTATCGACTTGTCGGTGGCTTGCGTGGCAATTTTGGCGCGTGGGAATTCGACACTGGCTTTGTCTATTCTGAATCGAAGGTCACTGACCTCGAAACCAACCGCGTTTCTCTGACCGCCATGCAGCAGTCGGTTAATCGGACAACGCCCGATGCCTATAATCCGTTCAATGGCGGCTGCCTTGAAGATCCGGGCCAAGGCGATTGTACCGCGAACCCAGCATCTGTTATCGACACGTTCCGTATTAATGTGTCTCGCGCGGGCGGCACCAGCTTGGCGCTAGCCGATTTTAAAATAAGCCGCGATGACCTGATCGCGTTGCCAGCAGGAAATCTTGGCATCGCAACAGGTGTCGAATGGCGGCGCGAAACCTTTTATGATGATCGTGATGCACGGCTCGACGGGACAATAACGTTCACAGATAGCGTGACGGGCGTATTCAATGGTAGTGACGTAGCAGGAACCAGCCCGTCGCCAGACACCGATGGAACGCGCACAGTCTACTCGGCTTTTGCAGAACTATTCGTTCCGGTTGTTAGCAGCGACATGAATATCCCGCTGGTTGAGGACTTCAACGTTCAGATGGCCGGAAGGATTGAGCGCTTTGAAGACATTGACGCAACTGCTGTGGTTCCGCGCGTTGCAGCGTCATGGACCACTATCCCCGGCGTAACGTTCCGCGGCGCTTGGTCACAAGGCTTCCGCGCGCCTAATCTGGTACAAGTCAATGACGACGGCACGACCCGGTCCAATACCCGCGACGATTTCGTGGTTTGCCAGGCGCAAGTCCGCAAAGGTCTCTTATCGAGTCTAGACGCCTGCCCTGGGGCCGGCGTGATCAGCTTCCGTTCGGGCGCGCGTAGCCTCAAGCCGGAAGATAGCGAGAGCATCAACCTTGGTATCGTGTTGGAACCAAAGTTTATGCCGGGGCTGACGCTGACCGCAGACTATTGGCAGGTCAAGCAGGCAGCGTTGGTCGGTACATTTGGCGATGACAATGCGATTGCGCTTGACCTTCTGCGTCGTCTTGGTGGCAGCACCAATCCGAACGTCATTCGCGCTGCGCCAACTGCGGATGATATTGCGCTGTTCAACGGCACCGGCCTTGCCGCTGCAGGCCGGATTGTGCAGGTGCTCGACCCCTATCTGAACCTTGATAGCCGCGTGTCAAAGGGCTGGGACTTTGGCATGAATTACAAAGTGCCAGATTTTGGGATCGGGCAGTTCCGTCTCCGACTGAACGCCGCAAGATTGAAGAGTTTTGTCCAGTCTGCCGGAGTTGACGGCGAAGAGCTGCTCGCCGGAATTGCCGCTGGTAAACTGCCGGCTGACGTTACTGTTGGCGGGTTAGGCGAATTGCTCGAGATTGAAGGCCGTCCGAAATGGCGGGTAAGCGGATCCGTCAATTGGGAGAGCGGTCCCGTCGAGATTGGACTGTTCGGGCAATATACAGGCAAGGTTTGGGACACCAGCGTAGTCCGCGACATTCTGCTGGTATCCGACGATCCAAATGCCAATTTCTACAGAGTAAACGACCAATTCCTTACGAACCTGTCGGTTTCTTATACGATTGATAACGATACCGCACTGAGCGGAACGCGTTTGAGATTTGCGATAAACAACCTGTTCGATAAGGACCCGCCCCTCGCAGACGAAACCTATGGTTTCTACAGCGAGTTGTATACAGCGCGCGGGCGCGTTTTCCACGTCGAACTCCGCAAGAAGTTTTAATGTGATGCGGCGGGCAGGAACTTGGTTATCGCTCGCCGCATGGATTGGGATCGGGTCGGCTACGCATGCGCAGCCACCCGCCACCCCAGCGCCATCTGATTCCAAGCCTACCCTGTCTGGTTGCAATACAGCGAAAGGTAGCGTTAAATTTGATTTTGAGGGCGCGTCCCGCTCTGTCTGTTATGTGGAGAGTGAACGGACGCTCTCGATTTTAGTGACGCCCGAACACCTACCGCCAATTAACCCCAGCCCATGGTATGCCTTTCGCTACAGCGCGGCGGAAGGCGGGAATCTGACCGTTCATGTGCGTTACCTTGGCGCACGTCACCGTTATGCACCCAAATGGCGAGGACGTGGCGATCCTGCGGCGCTTTCCGTCGTGGTTGCTAAAGACGCCAGTTCGGTGTCAATCACACTCCCGCCGGGCGAAGGTGTCGTAAGTGGCCAGCCGCTTTTGACGAGTGCCCATTACGACCATTTGCTTGCTCAGCTTATGAAAAATGGTGGCGGCAGCCGGATTGTGATTGGCCAATCACACGATAGCCGCCCCGTCGAAGCCGTTCGTTTGGGCTCTACCGACGCTCCGCGCCTGGTGGTTATGCTCGGTAGGCAGCATCCACCTGAAGTGACGGGTGCCTTCGCGATGGATGCATTTGCGCTTAAGATCGCAGAACTGGTCCGTAACGGCTCCATAAACGCGAACGAATATCAGTTTCTGATTGCCCCTTTACTCAATCCCGATGGCGTTGCCCGGGGGCATTGGCGGGGTAATCTAGGTGGGACTGATCTCAACCGCGATTGGGGCATTTTTAAACAGCCAGAAACGCGAGCGGTAAATGATTGGCTGGCCTCGTTACCGCCACAAGTCAGGCCGGTTTTGATGCTCGATTTTCACTCCACGAACCGCAACCTTTTCTACGTGCAGGGTGATGAGGCGAATGCGCAAGGCAAGGCGTTCCTTGCTTCCTGGCTCGGGGGCAAGGAGAGCGCCTTTGCAGGATATCCGTTCAAGATCGAGGCGCGCGATGCCAATCCTGGTTCAGGCACGACAAAGAATTGGTTCAGCGCGAAATATGGCATTCCGGCCTATACCTACGAGGTCGGAGACGACTCAGACCCATCATCGGTGCGCGCTGCTGCGGAGGCGCTGGCTCAAAATTTGATACCATCTCTGGATATGTCGCTTAAAGAGTGATGCACGGGCATATGCGCAGGGGCGCTGCTCAGTTCAATCTGGAGATTTTGAATGCGCGTTCCCATGACCCATCGCGTTGCAGCGTTTCTAACTTGTCTCGGGGTGCTTTTTGCAACAGCGCCGGCAAATGCCAAAGAGTGCGCGCCGCTTGCCGACGGATCGTCGCAAATTGTTTTCTCCGGCTGGTCAGGCCCCAAACTGCCTGTCTTCGTACACAAGCCGCGCACAAACGGGGCCGATAGCCGGATTGTTTTCGTTATGCATGGCGTGCAACGTGACGGTGACCGCTATCGGGATGAGTGGCGCGATCTCGCTGAAAAACACAATCTTATAGTCGTTGTGCCGACTTTTGGCAGGAAGGATTTTCCTACTACCGGTTCTTACAATCTCGGTAACATAGTCAATGCGAAAGGCCGAAAGACACCCAAGGCAAAATGGTCCTTCTCCGCAATCGAGCCTTTGTTTGACGACATTGTTTGCCGCGTTTCTGGTAAACAGCGGGGTTATGCGCTCTATGGACATTCCGCCGGCGGGCAGTTCGTGCATCGCTATGTTGCCTTTGCCGATGCACCACGGATGGAAGCTGCTGTTGCTGCGAATTCGGGATGGTACACGATGCCGGACAATGGCGCTTTCCCATATGGCTGGGGCACCGATGTGGCAGGACTGGTCTCGCCTGCGAAGGCGTTTCAGCGACCGCTTACTATCCTGCTGGGAACTGAAGATATTGACCGCAACGATCCCAACCTGCGCATCAACGAGGAAGCAGACAAGCAGGGCCAAACGCGTTTCGACAGGGGGCACGGTTTCCTGACTGCTGCACGGAAGCAGGCAGGCAATGCAACGCCGCTCAACTGGAAGATCGCTTACGCACCGGAGGTCGGGCACGACAATGGCCGGATGGCTCCGTTCGCCATCCCACATCTTTTAGGCGCAGCTGTCAGCGCACCATCTCTGCACGTCACCGTCAAGGCCAAAACTGCTCTTGAAGAATTACGGTCGCGCAAGGACGTCACAGCGGCAATGGCCACAATATTTGAGCTTGAAAGCGATTGGGCAATCCAGCGGCTCGTTGAATTAACCGAAATACCCGCCCCCCCGTTCGAGGAGGAAAAGCGGGGGCTGGCTTTTGCCCGCATGTTGCGTGAAATAGGTGGCCTCGACGTTCGAATTGACGAAGTTGGGAATGTGATCGCGCGGCGCAAAGGCACTGGCACAGGTTCGGCCGTCATGCTGGCCGCCCATCTTGACACCGTTTTTGCCCGAGACGTAGATGTGACGGTAAAACGCGACGGTGACCGTTTTACCGCGCCGGGCATTGGCGACAATTCACGCGGTCTGGTATCACTTTTATTGGTTGCGCGGGCTCTGGAACGGCATGCCATTAACACCGAACGGGATATCCTGCTCGTGGGGACGGTGGGCGAGGAAGGTACCGGCGACCTACGCGGCATGCGACATATTTTTGCGCAGTCAGATCACGCGATTGGTAGCGTCATCGCAATTGATGGCGGAGAGATGGGGCGGCTGATCGACACTGCAGTGGGGTCAAACCGCTATCGGGTGAAATTTACGGGTCCCGGCGGCCACAGCTATGGTGCATTTGGGACCGTTAATCCGCACCACGCCACGGCGCGTGCAATAGCCCTTTTTCTCGACCGAGCGGAACCCGTTGCAGCCTCCGGTACAAAGGCGACCTACTCGGTTGCCTTGCTAGAAGGCGGCCTTGGCATCAATGTCATACCAACTAACAGCATGTTCGAAATCGATCTGCGATCTTCGGATGCAAACCGTCTGGCTGCTCTGGATGCCATCCTGCGATCTGCCATAGACGTAACGCTTGCGAGCGAGAATGTAGGTAAGAAACAAGGCGGTTTGCTGACAGTCGAGATCCAGGATCTTGGAAAGCGCCCCGCAGGTACGAATGCCGCCGACGCCCCGTTGGTCTCCAATGCGGAGGCGGCCCTTTCTTCTTTGGGCATCGAACCGAGCAGGAACGCCTCGTCCACCGATGCAAACTTGCCTATGTCGCTTGGCATTCCCAGCATAACCATAAGCCGTGGCGGCATCAGCGAACGGTCGCATTCGAACGATGAATACTGGATTGCTAAGGACCAGCATCTTGGGCCGCAAGCAGCTTTGCTCATTAGTCTTCTTGAGGCTAGGGTCAGCAAGGATAACAGGGACGCAAGATAAGCGATAAACGCCTCACAAAGGCCTTCTGAGCAAATTGCGCTGAAAATGTTCGGATCGTGTTCGGATTTCCCAAGGGTCAAATAACAATCTGATCCAAAAACAAAATTTCATCGAGCCGAATCTTGCCAAGGTTGGGGTCGAGGGTTCGAATCCCTTCGCCCGCTCCAATAATTTCAATGACTTAGGTGATAGCGCCTTTGCTGCCCAAAACGTGGTTGCGGCGTCCGTTTTTATCAGCCTTCTGATTGGAACGCCCACACAAAAATCATGTAAATTCAGTGTTTAAGTAGGCCTTGGATGAGGCATTGCCGGTTTACGTGATTGGCACTGCGCTCATCTTTGTGTTGAGTTTGCCCTTAAAAACGGATGAGCGAGCTCATCCGTAACGCTTTGGGACCTGTCCGCGCAATCCCAAACCCCACAAAAGCCGCTTTTGCCCGGGAACAGCCGTTGGCGTCGAACACCGTTCGCCAGCGTTCGAATTAGAACAGTTTGCCCTGACGGAAAGCCTAAGCGGCCCTTGTCCTTGAGCAGTTGTGATAGCAGCTTTTGGGCCGTATGCTGGATGGCAGCAATCTGCGATCGGCCGTACCGAAGTGGACACTGCGTCGCGTTCGCTTGCAGGCTGACAACCACTTGACCGTAGAGGCTTGATGCAATATTTCCATATTTCTCAAAATATAGGAGCTAGACTTGGCAAGACACTTCTGGGCGGTAGAGGCGCTGAGCGCGCTGGCCCACGATACACGTCTTCGGGTGTTTCGACTGCTGGTGCAGGCGGGTGCGGAGGGCATGACTGCCGGCGCGATCGCTGCGGCAGTCGATGTGCCTGCGTCCACTATGTCGCACCATATCGCCACCTTAGAGCGGGCTGGGCTCGCACAGTCCGAACGCGAGAGCCGGATGATCCATTACCGCGCCGACTACGATGGCATGCGCCGGCTTCTCTCATTCCTGATTGAAGACTGCTGCCAGCAACGGCCGGAGATGTGCGCCGACCTGGTGAGCGCGATGGCCTGCAAGCCTTGAGGGGGAGCAATGACCGACAAGACCTACAACATGCTTTTTCTGTGTATGGGCAACAGTGCTCACTTAATCCTAGGCAAGGCGTGCCTCCAGACGATGCGCTACGCACCCGGTGGGGCGTGAAAACGCGCCTCAGCATCGCCGCGAGTGTCTTGGCGCTGGTGCCAGCACCGGCGATGGCTGCGCCGCCGACGCTTCAGCATAGCATGGGAGACCCCGAGTGGGTAACACTGTCGGGGAGCAGTCGCCTGCGTTATGAAGCGCTCGAAGGCCAGCCACGCGCGGGCCTGAATGCGACGGACGAGCAACTGGCCCTTCGCACCATCATCACGGCGCAGGTCGACCTGCAAGGCATCAAGGTCAATGCCGAACTGCACGACAGTCGTGCCTGGCTGACGAAGCCAGGTGGGGCGGTGAGCGCGAACGAGGTGAACACCTTCGAACTGGTTCAGGCGAACATCGCCGGGGATGTCACCCTTGATGGCGGTGTCAAATTGTCCCTGCAATTGGGTCGCATGACGCTTGGCCTCGGGTCCCGACGGCTGGTTGCGGCAGACGACTACCGCAATGCCACTAACGGCTACACCGGCTTACGCGCGGACCTGCGCACCAAGGGCGGTCTGGCGGCGACGGCGATCTATGTCCTGCCGCATATTCGCCTGCCCGACGACTTGTTCTCGATAAAGGCGCAGCAGCCCCGCTGGGACCGGGAAAGCTTCGACTTGCAGCTCTGGGGCGGGCTTGTCTCGCACACCGGGCTTGTGCGTAACCTCACGCTCGAAGCCGGCTATTTCGGCGTGCTGGAGCGCGACTGGCCGGGCCGCGTAACGCGCCAACGCGACCTCGGCAGCTTCAGCGCACGCCTGATCCGTGATCCTCGGCCGGGCAAGATCGATTTCGAGCTAGAGGGTATCTACCAGTCAGGAACCGTTCGGGCGAGCGCCTCGACCAGCGCGGCGATCCTGCCGGTGGGCGCCTGGTTCGTGCATGCCGATGCCGGCTACTCCTTTCCCGGCGCTGCGAAAGTACGGCTTTCGCTGGAATACGACCGCGCCAGCGGCGACGAGCCCGGCGGGAAGTTCGGGCGGTTCGACACCTTGTTTGGGATGCGTGGTGCCGACCTTGCGCAGTCGGGCATCTACAATGCCATTGGCCGGGCCAACATCAGTGCTGTCGGCGTTCGCCTGGAGAAGGGTCTTGCGAGCCGCTGGGAAGGTTACTTCACCTACAAGCCCATGTGGCTCGCCAGCCGGACGGATTCCTTTTCGACCACCGGGATGCGGGATCTCACCGGTAGCGCCGGGAACTTCGCAGGCCACCAAGTCGAATTGCAATTGCGATACTGGTTGGTGCCGAAATTCCTGCGCGGACAATTCAACGCCGTGAACCTCTCAAAGGGCCGCTTCCTGCGCACCGCGCCGAACGTCGTTACTGGGGCCGACACGCACTACGTCGCGACCACCATTAGTGTGCATTTCTGAGCACGGCATCCGCTAGCTGATTAGTTTAGCCGAGTATGAAGCCGCAGCGGACATCGGCAGGTCGGAATGACAGGTTTCGGGATTGGCGATTGTTCTGCACAGCGGCCGGATTTAGGCGCAAAGCGGAAGGTCATTAATTGGGCCGGTTGCAGACAGGCAGCTTTCGGCTCGACGAACGCGCAAAGCGGACTTTCCGGTTACGACCCAATTGCAGCCATCAGTGCCAAATGTTCCAACAACCTGCAGGCTTGTTTTTAAATTGCTGTCTGTTTATCAACGCAAAATGGACATCAAAGCCTTATCTTTGGAACTATGTCCATCCAACATCGGTACCCCGTGCGGCGTAGGTTACAAACTACGCGCAACGTTTGAAGCTATGCTGGGAGCTAGAGGTTCAAGATGACATCGAATATAGATACTGTAGCTTTGGCTTCGATGTTTCAGTACCTCTTTATGGGGGAAATTGTGATTTTCTCAATCTGTATCCTGATAATACAAATAAGAACGCCGGCAGTTTATATTTGGTTATTGTCTAATGCTGTAGCCATTTTCGCTAGCCTGAAGACATTGCAGTATATTAGCTCTGATTGGAAAATTGACAACTCGGTAGCTGCAGTAGCAATGATATTATCTTCATCTCTAAAAGTATTGTCTCTTGCAGACCGGGGCCTGACCCGCAAGTCGAACCGAATACCAAGTATCTTTATGATAATCAGCCTTGTTTTTGCTATGGCAATTTTTGTTTTGGGTGATACAGTTTATCGTCTATTACTGATCTCAATTTCGTATGCTTTCCTATCACTATCAGCAATATTTTACTTGATACATAACAAAACATGGATTGGTCTGGCTCCTTTAAAATATGGCGTTACAGTATTATCGCTGGCTGTTCTGGTTTCTATTTATCTCTTGTCGATCTCTTACCCAATCGGGAGCCAAACAAGATTTATAACAAATGACGGCTCTACCACATATCAAATCTTCACTGTGCCGGTAATTTACTTTTTCTTTCAAATGGTTTTTTTTGCGCTTCTCATCAGCAGACAGACACGCGAAAACAATTTCAAATTGCGCAAGTCGGTTCGAGTTCAGGAGGCAAGTAACCAAGCTAAGACCAACGAGAAAGCGAGCACTGCGCTTGCGGCAGAGCGTTATCACCTGCTGAAAATGCTAACCCATGAGGTCCGGCAACCCCTCAATACAGCACA
>JAIOYN010000037.1 GCA_021741065.1 Sphingomonadaceae bacterium
CTTGCCATCTTCGATCATCGGCGCGAGAATCATTTCGACATCTTCCAACGTCATGCCAGCTGCGATCTGGCGCTTGGTGAGCTCCGCGCGTGACCATGCGGGTGCGCTGTCTTCACCAACTTCGGGCAAGTCTGTGATGCGGCGGAAGCCGCCGACCAATGCGCCATAATCCTGCTCTGCCGAAATGCGGTCCTTCAACTCGCCATCGCGGTATAATTTGCCTTCGTCCAAATTGACGGCAATCATTTGTCCAGGGCCAAGGCGGCCTTTTTCCAATATCGTTGTTTCGGGCAGGACCACCATTCCGGTTTCCGAACCGATCACCAGCAAATTGTCCGACGTCCGGCTGTAGCGCAACGGACGCAGCGCGTTGCGGTCAACGCCAGCCACAGCCCATTGGCCATCGGTCATCGCCAAAGCGGCAGGGCCATCCCATGGCTCCATGACGCTAGCCATATATTCATACATGGCGCGGTGGTTCGCGGGCAAATTGGGGTTCGACTGCCATGCTTCGGGGATGAGCATCAGCTTTGCTGTCGGCGCTTCCTTGCCCGAACGGACCAAGGTTTCGAACACGGCGTCCAATGCGGCGGTGTCCGATGACCCGGCTGGAATGACAGGTTTGATGTCATCCGACTGCGCGCCAAAGGCGATGCTCGCCATCTTAATCTCATGGCTCTTCATCCAATTTTGGTTGCCACGAATGGTGTTAATTTCACCATTATGTGCAAGGCCGCGGAAGGGCTGCGCCAACCACCATTGCGGGAATGTGTTGGTCGAATAACGCTGATGGAAAATCGCCACGCGACTTTCAAAACGGTCATCTTGCAGGTCGGGGTAAAATACCGACAGCGACTCTGCAAGGAACAGGCCCTTATAGATAATCGACCGGCACGACAGCGAGCAGATATAGAAATCGCGAATTTGCGCAGCGATGATCTTCTTTTCGATTCGGCGGCGGACGAGGTAGAGATTCTTTTCAAACTCGGTCGCGTCCAACTCTTCGGGCATCGGACCAGCAATCATGATCTGCTCAATCTCAGGCCGCGTGGCTTGCGCCTTGTCACCGATCACGGACACATCGACAGGCACCTGACGCCAGCCATAAATGGTGTAGCCAGCGTCGATAATCTCCGCCTCGACAATTGTGCGGCAATTCTCTTGCGCGCTAAGGTCCGTGCGCGGCAAAAATACCATGCCGACCGCAAGCCGGTTGGGCATTGGCCGGTGGCCGCTGTCTGCAATAGCATCGTCGAAAAAGCGGACGGGTAAATCGATATGCAAGCCTGCGCCATCGCCGGTCTTGCCATCGGCATCGACTGCGCCGCGATGCCAGACGGCCTTCAGCGCCTCAATCCCCGCCGCCACAACACGGCGCGATGGCTTGCCATCGGTCGCCGCAATCAAACCAACGCCGCAGGCATCGCCTTCGGACTCAGGATGATACATGCCTTCGCGGGCAAGGCGTTCATGTTCGGGAGTGGGGAAAAATATGGTCATGCTGCAACCTTTTCGCGGCGTGCTTTCGATTTTAGATAAGTGTGCATATGCTGCGTGACATCCCGCCCGTCGCGGATTGCCCAGACGACAAGGCTTGCGCCACGCACGATGTCGCCAATAGCGAACACCCCGTCGAGGTTCGTCATCTGCGTCGTGTGATCAACACGTACGGTACCCCAGCGGGTGACGTTAAGGTCAGGTGCGTTGAACAAAACGGGCAGGTCTTCGGCTTCGAAGCCGAGTGCCGTAATCACCATATCGGCGTTCAGCGTGAA
This sequence comes from Sphingomonadaceae bacterium, assembly GCA_021741065.1. Lineage (GTDB taxonomy): Bacteria > Pseudomonadota > Alphaproteobacteria > Sphingomonadales > Sphingomonadaceae > Sphingorhabdus_B. The sequence goes on from JAIOYN010000037.1 coordinate 1,776, forward strand.
GTCGCCCTCGGGGTCATTTTCCGGTGTACGGCGGCCAGAGGCATCAGGGGCGGCAAGCCGCATTTTTGCGACATGGACGCGTTCGACTTTGCTATCGCCGTCAAAGCCCTTGGGACCGGATAGCCAGACGAACTCGACACCTTCTTCTTCCGCATTGGTCACTTCGCGTTGCGAACCCGGCATATTCTCGCGGTCTCGGCGGTAGAGGCACTTCACGGATTTTGCGCCTTGGCGAATGGCGGTGCGGACACAATCCATCGCGGTATCGCCGCCGCCTATCACGACGACATCCTTGCCATGCGCATTCATCGCGCCGTTTTCAAATGCGGGCACCGCATCGCCAAAGCCCTTGCGGTTGGATGTGGTGAGATAATCCAACGCCGGGATTATGCCCTCCAGCCCGATGCCCGGCGTCGTAATTTCGCGCGCTTTATACACGCCCGTGGCGATCAACACCGCGTCATGCTTGGCGCGCAAATCATCCAGCGATGCATCGCGGCCTACTTCGAAATTGGCGTGAAAATGGATGCCCGCATCCTCAAGCCGTTTGATACGGCGCATGACAATGTCTTTTTCCAACTTGAAACCCGGGATGCCATAGGTCAGCAATCCGCCCATGCGGTCATAGCGGTCGTAAACATGGACGTCATAACCCGCGACGCGGAGATATTCTGCTGTTGTCAGTCCGCCGGGGCCGCCGCCGATGATGCCCACCGACTGGCCGCGCGATGGGCCGACCTCGACGGGTTCAACCCAGCCCTGCTCCCATGCAGTATCGGTGATATATTTTTCCACCGAGCCAATGGTGACGGCGTCATGACCCGAAAATTCAATAACGCAATTGCCCTCGCACAAACGATCCTGCGGGCAAATACGGCCGCAGATCTCGGGCATGGTGCTGGTCAGGTTGGACATCTCATAGGCTTCGCGCAAACGCCCTTCGGCGGTAAGGCGCAACCAATCGGGAATATGATTGTGCAACGGGCAATGGACCGAACAATAGGGCACGCCGCATTGCGAACAACGCGACGCCTGATCCGCTGCTGCGGCCGGCGCGTAACGATCCGCGATTTCGGCAAAATCCTCCGCGCGCAGTTCGGCTTCCCGCTTATGCGGATAAGCCTGCGGCTTTGAGATAAATTTTAGCATTGGATCTTTTGCCACAACACGCTCCTTCAGAAGCGCTGCGCGTAACGTGGCAAACACATGCTGTCACGCAGAAATCCTATAATAGGGCAGCTTTATTGACTAAATTAGTTTTTTTGAGACTATAGTTTAAGGTTGCGCAATATAATTTCACATTAAAAGGTCCGAATCGTAACTTATCGCAGATAAAGCCATATCAACGCCGCTGATCCCGCGATGATTCGGTAATAAGCAAAAGGGGCAAAACCATATTTGCCGACAATGGCGACAAAGGCTTTCACGACAACAACCGCCACCAGAAACGCCATAGTGAAGCCAATCGCGATCATCCCCAAATCATCCGCGTTCAAAAGCGCCCGGTCTTTCCATAAAGCATATGCCGTGGCCGCCATCATCGTGGGCACCGCCAAGAAGAAGGAAAACTCCGCCGCCGTCTTGCGCTCCACGCCCATCATCAGTCCGCCCATGATCGTCGCGCCGGAACGGCTCACGCCCGGCAACATCGCCGTGCATTGGACAAGGCCAATCGCCAAAGCCGTGCCAAAGGGAATTTCCTCAACCGCATGGAAACGCACGGTCTTCACCACGCGCTCCAACAACAATATGACGATGCCGCCAACAATAAGCGCGATGGCAACAATCTCCGGTGTCTGCATTGCGGCGCGAATGGCATCATATGCCACGACACCAATCACCAAAGCAGGGGCAAAGCCCAATAGGATATTGCGCGTGAACGCGACGGGGCCAGCCTTCCGCTGCAGCAACCCCGTGCCAACCGCCCAAAATGGCCGCCAATATACCAATAAAACCGCTAAAATCGCGCCGAGCTGAATGGCAATTTTAAAGGCGACTGAGCTATTGTCGGTAAAGCCGACAAGCTCGCCCGCCAAGATAAGATGCCCCGTCGATGATACCGGCAAAAATTCTGTTAGCCCCTCAATAAAGCCGAGGAGCAAAGCGATCATCGTATCGCTCATGCTTTGGGACTGCTGCCAAAGCGGCCATGCTTGCGGTAAATGTGCAACCAATCGGCGGCAATGACATCCAATGGCGTCGGCACAATGCCATAGGCCGCCAACCCGTCGGTACCCGTCACCACATTGTCACGGCCAAGCATCTTAAACTGGTCAGCGGTAATCGGCGCACCGGGCATCCAGCCTGTGCCCTTGGCGAGCATCTTTGCGGCAATATCAGGAACTTCAATAAACAGGGGGTCCCGGCCAATCGCTTTGGCGATCCAGCGGTTCAGTTCCATCATCGAGAATATCTCCGGCCCGCCAAGCTCAAGCACGCGGCCATCCTGATGCACCAAAGCAGCAGCAACAGCCCGGGCAACGTCACCAGTAAATACAGGCTGGAACTTCGTGGCCGCACCAATAATCGGAACGACCGGCAGCATGCGGATCAGTCCTGCAAAGCGGTTGATAAATTGGTCTTCTCGGCCAAACACAATCGACGGACGCAAGATAACAGCCGATGGAAACGCAGCACGAACCGCCGCCTCACCGCCTGCTTTGCTTTGGCCATATTGCGCGTCGCTCTGCGCGTCCGCGCCAATCGCGGAGATGTGGACCAACGCGCCAGCACCAGCATCTGCAGCGGCCTGTGCTACGATGCCAGCGCCAATATTCTGAACGGCATCCATATCGGCAAAGCTGCCGACGAGATTGACCACAGCATCAGCATCCATCACCGCGCGCTTTACGCTGGCGGGCTTGCGGATGTCGGCCTCCAACAATTGCACTTGCCCCAAATTGCCCAGCGGCTTGATATGGTTGGCGCTATTGGCGTTCCGGCACGCAATACGCAGCCGCGCGCCTTGACCAAGCAGCGCCTGCGCGACGTAGCGGCCCAAAAATCCGCCGCCACCAAAAACCGTTATCAACTTGCCTTGCATACATGCTCCGTCAGCCAGCGAGAAACCCTGCGCGCGCTTTGCACCACCGCTAGGCAGCTTTCAAGGCCGACCTGCGCTTGGCGCGCCCGGCAGCCACATTTAATCCGCCACGCGTCTGGCACAGACGTTGACAATATCACCTGATCGCTTAAAGGAGCGCGCCTACCCGATATGCGGAAAAACCTGCGTGTCTCGTGCCCGGATGGCGGAATTGGTAGACGCACCAGCTTCAGGTGCTGGCGCTGGCAACGGCGTGGAGGTTCGAGTCCTCTTCCGGGCACCACTTTTCTAACCGGCGTTGCGTTCTTGTTTGCAACATTTGCCTTTCGCACTATCGCATGTTCCCGGGCCACGCGGAACCTTTTTGCATAAGGGGTCGTTGGGGCCGGGGGATGTCTGTTTGATCCAAACAATTGCCATTTTATACTTGAGTAGCGCAGCGGCGCCGTTGCTTGCCCAAAATCCGGCGGTTGAGCCGCCTGCAACGGGTCCGCGTGCGCCTGTCATAACGGACACGGAGTTTAACGGGGCCATTCCGTCGCTCGACGATGCCCCATTGGAAAGCATCGAAGCTTGGCAGGCCGATCAGGAAAATCGTGCAGCAGATGGCTCTGTTGCACAGCGGACGGGGCAGAACCCTGCCGACCCGGCGATATCAACGGTGCAAGATAATGATGCGGTGAAATTACTGCCCGATCCGCCGGTGACCGACCTGCAGTTGGACGATCCTTTGCCGCCGATCGAAAATTTTGATACCGAACCCCCGCCTGAACCCACGCAGGCCGCTGAACGTGAGGTGGGCGCCGTGCGCTACATCCTGCGCATGGACGGCTTGGATGCGGCCGCAACGGCAGAACTGGCCAAAGACGCCGATGGCATTGCGGTTGAGGCGGCGGCCTGGAATGATGTCCGGTCGCGCTTCTATGATCTTTCGTCGCTAAAGGAGAAAGGCGGCCGCGCAGATAGCCGCGCCGAGATTGGCCAACGTGCGCGTGCCGATCGGCAATTGTTGCTAGACATTTTGAACGGGCAAGGCTTTTTTGATGCCGATGTTCAGGTGAAGATCGAAACATCGGCAACGCAAGGTGGGCCGGTCAATGTCGTCCTGACGGTTCTGCCTGGCCGCCGTTATTATCTGGGGCAGATCGCATTTGCAGCCCCCGCGGTGCAGCCGGCGGATCTTATCAGCGGTTACTTTGCACCTAAAACGGGTGAAGCAATCGTTGCCGATGTGATATTGGCTGCCGAAGCTAAGCTTTCCGTCCAATTACCGCAAAATGGCTATCCTTTCGCCAATGTCGGCCAGCGCGACATTTTGTTGGATAGCGGCACGGGAATGGGCGATTATACTTTGCCTGTTGACCCAGGCGCACGCAGCTATTTCGGGCAATTGCGCACCGAAGGCACCGCAACATTTGACGCGAGCCATGTCGCAATATTGCGGCGCTTTAAGACGGGCGATCTCTACGACAGCCGCAAAGTGGATGACCTGCGCGCCGCCTTAATCGCCACAGGATTGCTGTCTACTGTTTCGGTCGAAGCTGTTCCGGGCGAAGGCGTGGCACCGGACGGAACGCCTTATGCCGATTTGCGGGTCCGCCAAGAGGCCGCACCGCCGCGCAGCTTGGCGGCAAGTGCGGGCTATGGGACGGGGCAAGGCTTTCGCGCAGAGGGCAGTTGGACGCACCGCAACCTGTTTCCCCCCGAAGGCGCATTACGGGTGGCAGCATTGCTTGGCACGAAAGAGCAGGCAGCTAGCATCGCCTTTGACCGCGCCAATGCCGGACGGCGTGACCGCAATATTGAGATATCCTTGTCGGCACTGCACAGCAATTTTGATGCGTTTGAGGCGTATACCGGACGGCTAGCAATGACGATGGCGTTGGTCTCGACCCCAATCTGGCAAAAGAAGTTCACGTGGTCGATGGGTGCCGAAATCCTGGGGACGTCTGAGGATGCGTTTGAATTGGCGCGGGGTGCGCGCGACCGGCGTGTTTATTATGTCGGCGCTTTGCCAGTTCAGGTCGGTTTTGACCGATCGAATGATCTGCTTGATCCCGTGCGGGGTTATCGCGTCAATTTGCGGGTCTCGCCTGAGGCATCTTTAGGTACGGGCAAACAGATTTATGCACGCGCCATATTGGATGGATCTTATTATTATCCAGTGCAGGACAATATCGTGGTGGCGGCTCGCGCGCGCGTAGGAACCATAGCGGGCATATCGCGGGATAATCTCGCACCGTCGCGCCGATTCTACGGCGGTGGTGGCGGCTCTGTCCGGGGTTTTGGGTATCAACGGCTCGGCCCCTTGGACCCGAAGTATGATCCCATCGGTGGCCGAAGTGTGAACGAAATTGCGCTGGAGGGGCGCTATCGCTTTGGCAATTTCGGCGTTGTCGGCTTTGTCGATGCGGGGCAAGCTTATGAATCTAGCATCCCCAAATTTGATGACTGGCGCGTGGGCGTTGGCATTGGTGGCCGCTTCTACACCAATTTTGGTCCCATCCGGCTTGACCTCGCAACGCCGTTGAACCGACGTCCTGGTGACTCCCGTTTTAGTGTGTACGTGTCCATTGGGCAGGCATTTTAATGGCGTGGCGTCGGATTGCCATTGGTGTAGCGGCCGTCACGGCGCTGCTGCTGGTCCTATTGGTGGGCAGTATGGTTTGGCTCGACAGCTCCTCCGGACGGAATTTTGCCGCAAGGCAGATTGCGGCTTTTGAATTTGAAAATGGCCTGAATATCCGCATCGGGAAAATTGACGGGTCGATTTATGGCGACGCGACGCTGTCCGATGTCCGCTTTCGTGACCCCAAGGGCGAATTTGCGCGCGTGCCCGAAATCCGACTGGACTGGAACCCTTTGTCCTATTTTTACCGGGGTATTGCAATCCACGCCCTGACGGCGCATGAGCTGAACATATCGCGGTTGCCGGCGTTTCGGGCGGTTCCCGACCGTGGCGACCCGCTGCTTCCTGACATCGATATGCACATCGAACGGCTGCAGATAGATCGCATCTTCTTTGCCAAGGCCGTTACGGGTGAGGAACAAGTCGCCTCATTGTCTGGCAAAGTGCAGATTGCCGACAGGCGCGCGATTATCGACGCGACCGCAGGCAGCTTAAGCGGTGACCGCATCGTTTTGAAACTCGATGCAGTGCCCGAAAACAATCGCTTTGATGTCGATGTGAAGTTGCACGCACCTGCCAAGGGCCTATTAGCTGGACTGGCGGGCCGTGAAGTTTCGATGAAGGCTAATTTAAGCGGTCGCGGTGACTGGCGTAAATGGGATGGCGCGTTGACAGCGCAATTGGCGTCTGAGAACATTGCGGATCTTGCGCTGACGGGGCGTGAAGGGACGTTTGCGTTGAAGGGCACTGCCGCGCCTTCCAAAATCTTAGCCGACAGCTTGCTGATGCGGGCGTTATCGCCGGTTGCCGCGGTGGATATGGCGGCAACTTTCGCCAACCGCGTTGCGAAAATTCGTGGGAGCATCCGTTCTGCCGCAGCAGAGGTTGATGCCGCTGGCGTCGCCGATTTGGGCGAAGGCGGCTTTGATGACCTCGCGCTGGATTTCCGCATTCTTCGTCCCAGTATCATTGGGTCGAATGTCAGCGGCACAGATATACGCGGCAAGGCATTATTCAATGGTGCGTTTGCTGGCCCCACGGTTGCTTACACAGCTAGCGCTGGTCGGTTGGCATTTGATACCACTGCATTTGAGGATGTGACCGTCACTGGCGAAATGCAAGGGAGGGCGGATCGCTTTGTCATCCCGGTTAACGCCTCGGTGCGCCGCGTCACGGGCATCAACCAGATCGCCGGCGGCTTGCTGACCAAATTGCGCGTGAATGGCGATATCGCTATCGCTGATGGGCGGTTGCTTTCCGACAATTTGAAAATTCGTTCCGACCGGATCAATGCCAAGGCTTTGCTGGTCGGGGACGTTGATAAAGGCGTTTACACCACGGCGTTAAACGGAAAGCTGGATGGATTTCAGGTCAACTCGGTCGGCCTGTTCAATGTGGTTGCCGATGTTGATATCGAAACAAAGCGGAGCGGTGGCTATGCTTTGGTCGGCACCGTCAAGGCGCGTTCAACTCGGCTGTTCAGCGAGGGTTTCCAAAAATTCCTTGGCGGCCAGATGTTCGTCAATGCGGGCATCCGTTATGGCAAAAATGGTACATTGCAGATCACGCGCGCCAGTTTGGTGTCGCCCTTGTTCCGGCTCAGCAGCGGTAGCGGCACTTTTGTGACCCAAGGGGGTCGCATCGTGTTCAATGGCCAAGGCTATTCCAATCAATATGGCCCTATGCTCGTCGGCATGACGGGGACATTTGACCGTCCAGAATATCGCATTACGGCAACCAATCCCGGCTTCGGTATCGGTATGTCCAATGTTGTCGGCGTCGTAACGCGCAGTCCGCGTGGCTATGCCGTCGCGATGACAGGTTCGACCGATTATGGGCCGATTAGCGGCGATGTCGATGTGCTGGCGGGCGATGGCACGCTGACCATGGATATTTTGCGCGGCAATTTTGCCGGCATCGATGTAACAGGCCGGATCCGGCAGGTCGCATCGGGACCATTTGTGGGGACATTAACGGCCGCAGGTTCGGGCTTTGACGGAACCATCGCTTTGTCGGCGCAAGGCGCCTTTCAGCGCGCTATCATCGATGCTACGGCATTTAATGCTACGCTTTCCGGCGTACAAAAAATCGCGATCGGGCGGGGTATGATGAACGCCGACATCATCCTGTTTGATAGCCCGCAGGTCATTGCCGATGTGCAAGTTGAAAATGCTGTAATGAACGACATTGCGATTGCCGCAGCGCGGACGAAGGTGAATTACAGGGCAGGTTCGGGCACAGCACAGATATTGGCCGAGGGACGTAGCGAAGTTCCTTTTCGCTTTGCCGCCAATGCCGATTTCACGCCCCAACTGTGGCGGATAGCCGCGAAGGGTCGCGCCAATGGCGTCAATTTTGCGACCAATAACGCTATGCGCATTGTCCCACGCAGGAGCAGCTATGACATTTTGCCGAGCGATATCAACGTCGCGGATGGTACCTTGCGCATCGCAGGCAGTTATGGCGACGCCCTTGTCCTTCAATCACGCATCGACAAGGTCGATATCGCAGTGCTCGATCCCTTCCTGCCTGGCCTTGGACTTGGCGGGCGGGCAAGCGGCAGTCTGGATTGGTCACAGGCGTCGTTGTCTGCTTTCCCAAATGCGGATGTACGGCTGGAGATCAATCGCTTTGTGCGCGTAAATTTGGGGTCACGCTCACAGCCGGTCGACATCAGCATGGTCGGGAGATTGTTGCCCACAGGCGGTAACGCACGTGCCATTATACGGCGACGGGGAGCCGCGGTGGGACGACTCCAGATTAACTTGACGCCCCTGCCTCCCGGAAATGCACGCTGGACCGAACGGTTGCTCGCGGCGCCCTTATCCGGTGGCGTTCGCTATAATGGACCTGCCGATACATTGTTCTCCTTGGCCGGGCTTGCGGACCAAAGCCTGACCGGCAATATCGGCGTTGCCGCCGATTTTACGGGCAGAGCGCAGACCCCGATATTGACTGGCGTCGTCCGCGCGAATGACCTTGTGTATGAAAATGACAGCTATGGCACGCGATTGACCGATCTGCGTGTGCGGGGCGTATTTACAAATGATCAGTTGGAAGTCACGGAGCTGAGCGCCAAGGCAGGCAATGGCGCAGTGACGGGCAAAGGTATCGTCAGCTTGAGTGCAGCCAAGGGCTTTCCAGTGCAGCTTAGCCTTGACCTCGACCGTGCCCGCGTTGCCCGCAGCGAATTGATTTCGACAACCGCGACCGGCCAGGTCAGCGTCACCAAAACGCCCGACGGTGAAGCTTTAGTCAGCGGTACATTGCGTCTGCCAGAAACGCGGTTCAAGATTATTCGGCAAGGCGCGGCCAAGGTCGCAACCTTAACCGGCGTCCGCCGTAAAGCACCCACGAGCCGAGTGCGTGTGTCCGGCGATGCCGATGCGATCAGCAGTCTTCCAAGCAATTGGAAACTCGACATCCGACTGGAGGCCCCGGATGAATTATATGTGAGTGGCATGGGACTGGAGTCCGAATGGGGCGCGAATTTGCGGATCACAGGGACTAGCGATGCGCCATTGATTTCGGGCGATATGCAACTTGTGCGCGGGACGCTGGGCTTTGCAGGCCGATCCTTTGCTTTGGAAACTGGGCGCATTTCATTCAGCGGCGGGCCTGCCAGCAATCCATCGATCCGGGTGACGGCCGCAAGTGAGGTTGACGGAACAACAGTGCGCGTCAATATTGCGGGCACCGGACAAAATCCTGCGATTAGCTTTAGTTCAATCCCTGCCATGCCGCAGGATGAAATCATGGCGCGGATATTGTTCGGAAACTCCATCGCCGAATTGTCTGCCATTCAGGCGGTCCAGCTTGCGGGGTCACTGAACAGCTTGCGCGGTGGGTCGGGCGGGCTAAATCCGTTGGGTGTGCTGCAATCGGCGACGGGTCTTGACCGTTTGCGCCTGCTGAATGCGGATGCGAATAATGGGCGTGAAATGGCGGTAGCCTTTGGCCAGTATATAACCAATGATGTCTATGTTGAAATCGTAACGGACGCCCGTGGCTATACCGCAACGCAATTGGAAATCAGTCTGACCCGCGCGCTGTCCGTGCTAAGCCAGATTGGCACCAGCGGAACATCGAACATCAATATTCGGTATAAAAAGGATTATTGATGCGCCGTGTCCTATGTTTACTTAGTCTGACAGTCGCTTCTTCGCTGGCGGCGGGATGTCAGCCGGACTTTAACGCGCAATATGCGGAGACGGAACGCAAGGTGAAAGCGACCGAAGCAAAAATTGATGCTGAAATGGAAAAAGAAGCCAAGCGCGAGCCTATTGAAAATGGCAATTCGGATTAATGCCCTTGCTTTTGGGACGACGCCCCCTTCACTTTCTGTGTAACCGGTCCTAACAGATACAAATGTGGCAACTCCATCAATATCCACTCTGCCCCTTTTCGCGTAAAGTACGTCTGCTGCTTGGCGAAAAAGGCGTGCCATACAGCTTGGTGCGTGAGAATCCGTGGGAGCAGCGCGACGAATTTGTGCAAATGAACCCTGCGGGACGAACGCCCGTAATGCGCGATTCCGAACGTAACATTACCTTGTCCGATTCGGTGGCGATTTCAGAATATTTGGACGAAACTGTCCCCACCAACCCTATGATCAGCGGCACCGCGCAGTATCGCGCCGAAATTCGCCGCCTCGTGTCTTGGTTTGACGAACAATTTTATGGCGACGTCACGCAGCCGCTTTTGCATGAACGCATGAAGAAGCGACTGATTGATCGTCAGCCGCCCGAAGCCAAAATACTACGCGAAGCGATGAAGTTGGCGAACGGCCATCTCGATTATATCGACTATCTCATCGACCACCGTGCGTGGCTCGCGGGTTCAACGATGACGATGGCTGATTTGGCTGCCGCGGCCCAGATTTCGGTGGCAGACTATCTTGGCGGCATCGATTGGAACGGGCATGAACAGACCAAGGCTTGGTACGCCATGTTTAAATCACGACCGAGTTTTAGGCCCTTACTGTCCGAACGGATGGAAGTCATCGCGCCACCCAAGCATTATGAACAGGTCGATTTCTAAGCCCTGAAAACGTCTGATTTCTGCCCAATTTCCTTCCCGCTTTGGCTATTGATAACATTGAATTGGATATACCAACCGTTGGTATACGAACCGGCAGCGGTTGCCACGGGTGCAATTCGCGGCGCAGTTGTCCACGTCGATCACTGGACCGATCGACCGGGCCTCCGCTGTAACGTCATCCCAACGCAGCGGAGGTCCATCCTTGGGGACAGTATATGGTGTCGATTGTTTCCACCGTCGCGTATCTCGGCTTGGAAGCCCGCAGCGTAGAAGTCCAATGTCAAGTCGCACCAGGGATGGTAGGCTTCGCGGTTGTGGGTCTTCCAGATAAGGCAGTCGCTGAAAGCCGTGAGAGGGTTCGCGCCGCAATCTCTGCGCTAGGTCTGGCATTGCCGCCTAAGCGGATCACCATCAATCTTTCACCCGCTGATCTACCCAAAGAGGGTTCGCATTATGACTTGCCAATTGCTTTGGCATTACTCGGTGCAATGGGGTTGGTGGATGCAGAAGCGCTGGCGCAATTCATCGTAGTCGGTGAACTAGGTTTGGATGGCAGGGTAGCAGCATCACCTGGTGTACTTTTGGCGGCGCTGCATGCCTCGTCACGCGGGCTCGGGTTGATATGTCCGGCGATGCAAGGGTCAGAAGCGGCTTGGGCTGGCGAAATCGAAGTCGTGGCCGCACCCGACTTACTGGGCTTACTTAACCATCTGAAAGGGCAATCCTTGCTGCGCCCGCCTGAGCCAGGGGTCGCCGCGCCGCGCCAAACGGGTCCCGATCTGAAAATGGTAAAGGGACAGGAGACCGCAAAGCGCGCACTGGAGATTGCCGCTGCTGGCGGTCACAATTTGGCGATGGTTGGTCCACCGGGTGCGGGTAAGTCGCTATTGGCCTCGTGCATGCCGGGTATTTTGCCGGAGCTTTCGCCTGCTGAGGCATTGGAAGTGTCCATGATTGCATCCGTCGCCGGATCTTTGGACGGTGGCCGCTTATTGCGCACACGTCCGTTCCGTGCACCGCACCATAGTGCGTCCATGCCAGCCTTGGTCGGGGGCGGTCTGCGTATCCGTCCGGGCGAAGTCAGCCTGGCGCATCTCGGTGTCCTGTTCCTCGACGAACTGCCGGAGTTCCAACGCGGTGTGCTAGACAGTTTGCGGCAGCCGTTGGAAACTGGCGAAGTCACCGTCGCACGGGCCAACAGCCATGTGACCTTCCCCGCCAACGTCCAACTGGTCGCTGCGATGAACCCGTGCCGCTGCGGGCATCTTGGTGACGCGGCTTTGGCATGTAGCCGGGCACCGCGTTGCGCTGCGGACTATCAGGCGAAGATATCGGGGCCATTGCTGGACCGCATCGACTTGCATGTCGATGTGCAGGCCGTGCGCGCGTCAGACTTGGTCCTTCCGCCCCCTGCCGAAGGATCGGCTGAGGTAGCCATTAGAGTGCATGCCGCACGTTTCCTGCAAAGTGCGCGGCTGCAAGGCACTGGCTTGCGGACCAATGCGGATCTTGATGGCGAAACACTTGTGGCTTTCGCCACGCCGGATGCAGCGGGGCAGAAGTTGCTGGCCCAAGCGGCAGAAGCGATCCGCCTATCGGCGCGCGGTTACACACGCATATTGCGCGTTGCCCGGACGATCGCCGATTTGGCTAATATCACAGACATTGGGCGTATTCACATTGCTGAGGCGCTGAGCTACCGACGACAACCGCCACGCAACTGAGCATCCACATGGCGCGCGCATGGCATTGATGATAAAGTCATTCAAAGGGCCCCTAGGGCCAATTGGTGCGGATGGCGGGACTCGAACCCGCACGCCCTTACGGACAACAAATTTTAAGTCTGTAGCGTCTACCATTCCGCCACATCCGCTTAGCCATGCGCAGACAGCATTACGCCCGCAGGGTCAAGTGCCTTCGCACAAATGGGTTATTTGTTGAGGCCTTCGCGGACTTCTTTGCCCGGTTTGAAATAGGGCACGCGCTTCGATGGCACTTCGACCGATGCACCGGTGCGCGGGTTGCGGCCCTTGCGTGGGCTGCGGTCGCGGGTCGAAAAAGCACCAAAGCCGCGCAATTCAACGCGCCCGCCATCGGAAAGGCGTTGAATGATCTGGTCAAAAAACAGATCGACGATCTTTTCGATTTCCTCTGTTTTGAGTTCCAGATTCTCGGCTTCCAGCTTTTTGATCAACTCGGAACGGATCATATAATGTCCCTCTCTTGCGGTTATCTAATTGGACGCGGCGCGCTTATCAAACGTCGTGTTACAATGCTTTACAACAATGTCGCCACGCTGGCAGAAATTTTTTATCATTACAACGGTCTTCCAAAAGTTTTGTGCCAAAGGCATAAAAAAACCCGCTCCTCATTCAAGAAGCGGGTTTCCATTACGACATTTAGGATGTCGTTTTTAGCCGAAGCTTACTTCTTCACGCCCTTAAGCGCTTCACCCAAGATGTCGCCAAGCGATGCGCCGGAATCGGACGAACCATATTGCTCAACGGCTTGCTTTTCTTCAGCGAGCTGAAGCGCCTTGACTGAGAAGTTCGGCTTTTTCGAGCGGTCGAAACCAGTGACCATGGCGTCAAACTTCTGACCAACCTGGAAGCGGTCTGGACGTTGCTCGTCACGGTCGCGGCCAAGGTCGGCGCGCTTGATGAAGCCAGTCGCGCCATCTTCACCCGCTTGCACTTCAAGTCCGCCATCACGCACTTCAAGAACGGTCACGGTAGTGGTGCCACCCTTCTTCAAGCCGCTTGCTGAGGCAGCGCCGTCTGCCGTTGGAGCAACCTTTTC
>JAIOYN010000038.1 GCA_021741065.1 Sphingomonadaceae bacterium
CGCCCCAATAATGTTGCGGCCAACCATAATCTGCGCCAAATTCCACGAGCGCCAAATAGTCAGGCACCATGTCGGATCCCAACATGTCGCGTTCATTTACGACGCTCCACAAACGCCCCTTATCATCCCAATCCAAACCAACGGGGTTACGCATGCCAATGGCGTAAGGAATTTTCTTGTCCTTCGCGATGTCATATTCCAACACCATAGCACGGCCATTTTCGGTCTCCATGCCATGTTCGCCAATATTGCTGTTCGATCCCACCGCGATGTATATTTTCTTGCCATCAGGGGAGGCAGCAAGGTTACGTGTCCAATGATTATTGGGCGCCATTGCATTAAGCTTTGTCAGCTCCTTACCCTTGGCCGTAATCTTTGTGGCACCTGTGGTATAAGGAAAGGCCAGCAGCGCGTCAGTATTGGCCACATATAATGTGTCGCCAATCAGCACCATGCCGAACGGCGAATTCAACCCCGTCAGGAACGGCGTTTTCAGCTCAGCCTTGCCATCACCATCGGCGTCGCGCAGCAAGGTGACGCGGTTGGCCGAAGGAACACCGGCACCCGCCTTACCCATCAGCCATTTCATCACAAAGCCTTCAACGCCGCCAAGGTCGCGCGGTGGCGAATTTGTCTCGGCGACCAAAATGTCGCCATTGGGCAGCGTGTACATATTGCGGGGATGGTCGAGGCCTTCGGCAAAGCGTTCAACGATAAGGCCCGGCGCGGCAACGGGTGCCTCGCTAGCTTTCCAGCGATCAACGTCAGCAACAGCGATAGTCGGGAAAATCTTCGGGCGCGGCGCGGTTATTTCGGGCGACGCACCGGTAACCGCATCCAGCGGAAGCTTCGCAACATCCGGACGGGTGATGTACCAAATGCCGGCAAGCGCCATTACAATGACTATCAAAATGATATTGCGCACATGCTTCCACATATAATCTGATCCCTTAACGACGCTTGCGATCCATGACCCAAATCAGCACTGCGACTATGCTACCGATGGCCATACCCATAACCGCTCCGGCAGAGGGTTGATCCATAGCAACGCCAATAATGGCTCCGATTAAGAGACCAAAGGCGATGAAAATGCCGCCGGCAAGGCGGGGCTGATCGTTTTCTGTTCCGGACATAATGCCCCTTTGCCACCAACTAGGATGCCCAAGCAAGCGCGTTGTTTATCCAGGGAACCGCCCCTAACCCCCATCGTCCAGTGACAGCAATGACGCATTGCCCCCTGCGCTTGTGGTGTCGGTGCTGGTTGTACGTTCTGCACAGAAACGGTAAAGATAATGCGGCCCACCCGCCTTGGGTCCGGTGCCGGATAGGCCCTCGCCACCAAAGGGTTGGCTGCCGACCACTGCACCAATCATGGATCGGTTGATATACAGGTTACCGACGCGCGCCAATTGTTCGACCAATGCGCTGCTGCCTGCAATCCGGCTGTGAAGCCCCATCGTCAGGCCAAAGCCCTTAGCGTTAACTTGGGCGATGGTAGCCTCCATGTTGCCCGCTTTCCACGTGGCCACATGCACCAACGGGCCAAAATGTTCGCGGTTTAGATCGCTTATATCGTCCAGCCGGATGACCGTTGGCGGTACAAAGAGCCCATCTTTTGGAACAGGTATTTCCTGAATGATCCGGTCTTTCACGCTGGCACGATATGTCATCAATGAATCATACGCCGCCTGATCAATCACTGGCCCAATATCCGTGGCCGGATCCGCAGGATCGCCCATATTCAACGTATCCATCGCGCCGCGCAGCATTTCCAGCGTATGTTCCGCGATATCTTCTTGCAACAACAACAGCCGCAGCGCCGAACAGCGTTGGCCAGCCGATTGAAATCCCGATACGATAACATCGCGCACAACTTGTTCGGACAAAGCGGTCGAATCGACAATCATCGCGTTCAAGCCGCCTGTTTCGGCGATCAAAGGCACCAAAGGCCGGTCATCATCGGCAAGCAAATTGCGCGCAATCGCCTTGGCGGTCGGAACGGAGCCTGTAAACACCACGCCCGCTATGCGTGCGTCAGCGGTGAGCGCCGCACCGACATCACCAGCGCCAGTGACGATCTGCAGCGCGCCCTTAGGCACGCCAGCCTTATGCGCCAATGCCACTGCGAACCTGCCAATCGCTGGCGTCTGTGGTGCCGGTTTTGCCACCACCGTATTGCCTGCGACTAAGGCGGCGACAACTTGCCCTAAGAAAATCGCCAGAGGGAAATTCCACGGCGCAATCGCGATCCATACGCCGCGGCCTTCATGGCGCAGGACATTGCGTTCACCCGTTGGTCCGGGCAATTCAATCGGGACCAAGTCGGTGCGGGCGCGGGCGGCGTAATAACGGCAGAAATCAATCGCCTCGCGGACTTCGGACAACGCATCGGGAATTGTTTTGCGCGCCTCTTGCACCGAAATGGCCATCAACTGGCTGCGGTTTTCTTCCAACAAGTCGGCCAAACGATCAAGGCAATCGGCGCGCGCTTCGACGGGCGTGCTTGACCATTCAGGATAGGCCGCCAGCGCAGCTGTCACAGCCTTTGCCGGACTTACACTTGCCTCATTTTTCAAGTGCAATGGCATTGCGATATCGGCAGCGGTTTCTTTCAATATAACCGCATCATCCAGATCAAGGCCGCCACTGTTCACGCGCTCAGGCTGATACAGGTCTGCAGGCGCCGCAATCGCGGGATGCGGCATGCCGCCTACGGCCATGATTTTTTCCACCGGGTCCGCCAATAATTCGTCTTCGCTAATCGATTGATCCGCCAATTGATGCACGAAGCTGCTGTTCGCGCCATTCTCCAACAAGCGGCGGACAAGATAGGCCAGCAAATCGCGGTGCCCGCCGACCGGCGCATAAGTGCGGCAATTATAGCCTTCCGCACGCACGAGGCGGTCAAAGAGCCCCTCCCCCATGCCGTGGAGCCGCTGAAATTCAAAATCGCGCTGTGCGCCCGTCCATTGCAGGATCGTTGCGACCGTCAAGGCATTGTGCGTCGCAAAGGCTGGACGGATATTGCGCGCGGCGAGCATGTCCTTGGCGCAAGCGAGATAGGACACATCGGTTGCGGCTTTCCGCGTGAACAACGGAAAATCGCTCAGGCCACGTTCCTGCGCATGTTTGATTTCGCTGTCCCAATATGCGCCCTTCACCAAGCGCACTTGTAAAATGCGCGATGTGTCGCGGCCCAAAGCGTCCGCCCAAGCGAGCACGGGACGGGCGCGCTTGGAATACGCCTGCACCGCCATGCCAAGCCCATCCCAGCCCGATAAGACGGGATCGCGCGCGACCTGCTCAATGATATCGAGGCTCATCTCCAGCCGCGCCGCCTCTTCCGCATCAACCGTCAGTTGGACACCCCGCGCGGACGCAGAACGCGCCAGCTCGCGCACCATATCGGCAAGCTCCGGCACGCATTTTGCGCTTTGCGCGGTTTCATAGCGTGGGTGGAGGGCGGATAATTTGACCGAAACGCTATGCCCACGTGTGGGGTTGCGGCCGACCGCAGCAACAGCGGCGGCATAGGATTGGAAATAACGTTCAGCGTCCGATTTGGTCCGCGCCGCTTCGCCCAGCATGTCAAAGCTCGCGGTAAAGCCGCGATTGTCTTTCGACTCCATGCGCTTCATCGCTTCGTCAATGTCGCGGCCCATAACGAACACTTGGCCCATCAGACGCATCGCCGCGCCCACGGCCTGACGCACAAAGGGTTCGCCTGCTTTTGCGATCAGGCGTTTCAATGTGCTCGTACTGTCGCCTAGAACGGCCTTACCAAGCACTAAACCCCAAGTGGCACTGTTGACCAGCATGCTGGACGATTGCCCCTTGTGATCGCTCCAATCGGCGTCTGTTAGCTTGTCCGCAATCAGAAGGTCCGCCGTCTGCGGGTCTGGCACGCGCAGGAACGCCTCCGCTAGCGACAAGAGCGCCGTGCCCTCTTCCGTGCCCAGGCGGTATTGTTGCAGAAAGGAGTTTACCCAGCCATCGGCCTGCACGGCCCGCAAATCGTCCAGCAGGCTGCGCGCACTGTGCAGGATATCGCCCCGCATGGCCCCATCGACTGTGGCAGCGACCACCAATGGAGCCAGCACCTCAGTTTCTGACTTGCGATGATAGGGCCGGATGGACGCGCGCGCAGATTCGAGTGATGCATTCATAGCGACGCTTTGCAGGATAAAGCCCCAACAAACAAGTTTCAGTTGTAACGAAAGAACCAGCCTTCGAACGAAGATTGGCTTTTTCGATTCAGATCAAAAACTGAATCCATGTTCTGCGCGGCGCCAAATAAGGTTCAAAGGTGGTGCCGGACAAATAGGCGATTTGCTTTAGTCAGAATTGACTTATGAACATCGATCATTGACCCGATGGCGAACGCGTAGGAGTGACATGTCAGCAAAGTTGAAACGTCTTGCGCTCATCATCGCCTTGGCCGTGCTCGCCGTCGGCGGCGTTCGCACGATTTATCCTAGCGGCAGCCAAGATATCAACTTGCGAGAACTCCCCCTCAATTCCGATAACCTCGCCCAACGCCAAGTAGGCGCGTTGGAATTTGTCGCGGCATGGGAATTGCGCAGCCACAACGAAAATTTCGGCGGTATTTCGGCGCTTGTGGCCTTAACGAACGGTCGCTTTGTCGCCATCGGCGATGCCGGGACACTCATCCGTTTTGGATTGACCAACGATGGACGGATCGACCGCGCCACCATCGCGCCACTACCAAATTTGCAAGGCCCCAAGATGAGTTACAAAGACCGCGATAGTGAGGGACTGACTTATGACCCTGATAGCGGCCAATATTGGGTCAGCTTTGAGGGTAAGCACGCGATCCGGCGGTATTCAACATCCTTCGCCCAACAAACAGGACTGGTTCGGCCCACAATACTGCAGAAATTGCCACGCAACAAAGGTGCGGAGAGCATGGTCCGCCTGCAAGATGGTCGGTTTATCATCATCGCAGAAAGCCTGGACGACGATATCCACAGTGCATGGATGTTTTCCGGCGACCCGATTGAAAACGCCACCACCGCAACGCCCTTCAAATTCCGTCCGCCAGTCGGCTACCGCGTGACCGATGCGGTGCAACTGCCCGATGGACGAATTGCTATTCTCAATCGCGCCGTCGGGTTTCTATCGGGATTCACTGCGAAGGTATCGCTGCTGAACCCCGAGAGCATAAGTCGCGGCAGCGTGCTTTCGGCGGACGTCATTGCGTCGCTTTCCGCCCCATTGCTCGTGGACAATATGGAGGGGGTTACCGTCACCAACGAAGGGAACAAATTGTTCCTTTGGCTCATTTCCGATAACAACTTCACGATATTCCAGCGGACGATATTGATGAAATTCCGTCTGAACCAAAAAGCAGACAGTAAAAAGCCGGAGGCAGATACTGCCCCCGGCTCGTGATTCGCTTTCGCAATAGGCCGCGTCAGCAGCCTTTGGCGTTACGCCGCAGCTTTTTGCTTCTTGGCGATTTCTTTTTTCACTTTGCGCGCATTGGTCGAAAGCTTCTCGTCCGAAGTCTTCAACAACCAATTGTCGAGACCGCCAACATGCTCAACCGAACGCAGACCGTGTGTCGAAACGCGGAACTTGTAGCCTTGCTCAAGTGCGTCCGACAACAACGTAACATTCTGCAGATTTGGCAGGAATGTACGCTTCGTCTTGTTGTTGGCGTGGCTCACATTGTTGCCGACCAGACGGCCTTTACCGGTGAGTTCGCAGATGCGCGCCATGATATATGTCCTGTATAAAATAAGTGTATGCGGAATCACTGACCCGCGAAGGTCGCTGCACCTAACCTTCCACGCCGAAAAGGTCAAGCCGATGTGTGGCCAAAAGCGGGAATCTGCGCTAGCAAATTCTTATGTCCCTAACCAAAGCCCGCGAAATGATGAACGAAGCGCTCAATCTCGCGCAAAATGCCGCTGTGCAAGGCGAAGTGCCCGTTGGCGCCATCGTCGTCAAGGACGGCGTCATTATCGGGCGCGGCGCCAACCGCCCGCTGGAAAGCCATGACCCCACCGCACATGCCGAAATCATCGCCATTCGGGAGGCAGCAGCCTATCTTGGCAACGATCGTCTCACTGGATGCGACCTTTGGGTAACGCTGGAGCCCTGTGCGATGTGTGCGGGCGCGATTGCCCATGCCCGCATCGCCCGGCTCTATTATGGCGCCGAAGATGCCAAGGGCGGCGCTGTAGCCCATGGCCCCCGCTTGTTTGAACAATCAACGCTGCACCATCGGCCGGAGGTCTATGCCGGCATTGCCGCAGACGAATCTGCTGCCTTGCTCAAAAAATTCTTTGCAGAACGGCGTTAACGCATATTTTCGTCAAAAAACGCCAGCGTGCGGGTCCAAGATAAACTTGCTGCCGCTGTGTCGAAACGCGGCGTGCTGTCATTGTGGAACCCATGCTGCGTTCCTGGGTAGAAATGCACCTGAAACCGTTTCTGGTTTGCGATGAGTGCGGCCTGATAGGGTAACCAGCCTGCGTTGATACGTTCATCCACCTCGGCATAATGGATCAGCAGCGGTGCCTTAATCGCAGGCACGTCTTCAGCGCGTGGTTGGCGACCATAATAAGGTACGGGCGCCGCCATTTCGGGATAGGCCACGGCCAGCGCATTACACACGCCGCCGCCATAGCAAAAACCAACCGCGCCGACCTTGCCCGTGCTGTCGGGATGATCCCGCAGATATTCAAAGCTGGCAAAGAAATCCTCAAGCAACTTGGCCGGATTCAGCTTCGCCTGCAAAGCGCGCCCCGTCTCGTCATTGCCGGGATAGCCGCCAACCGAGGACAGGCCATCTGGACCCAGAGCCATATAGCCCGCCTTGGCCAAACGCCGCACGACGTCTTCGATATACGGGTTAAGCCCGCGATTTTCGTGGATGACAAGCACCGTCGCGAGCTTGCCCTTTGCCTTGGCGGGCTTAGCTAACAAGCCATTGATGCTGCCGTGGCCATCGGGGCTTGGCACGGTCACGCGTGTGGTGATAATCGCAGGGTCATCCGCCTTCACCTGCTGCGCCAGCGCGTAATCGGGCTGCAGCTGATTAAGGATCATCAATCCTGTCACGCCCGCTGCGGCAAATTTGCCCGCCTCACGCAGGAATTCCCGCTTGGTCATCTTGCCATGGACATAGCCATCAAAGATTTCGAGGATATAGGGATGAAAATCGCTGGCCTTCATGCGGGTTGGCGTATTGGCTGGCTTCATGCCTAACTCCTTAATGGACGAAACGGGCAACGACGTCGCGGTAGGACCGGCTAACCTTCACCTGAGCGCCCGATTCCAGCACCAAAAAGCATTCCCCATTGGTATGCGGCTTCACTTGGCGGACCTGATCCAAATTAACGATCGTGGAACGGTGCACCCGTTGGAACGTGCGCGGGTCGAGCCGTTTTTCCAAATCCTTCATCGTTTCACGCAGGATTAGCGAGGTTTCGGCGGTATAAATGCACATATAATCGCCTGCCGCATCAATGCGTTCAATACTCGCAACATCAACGCGGAAAATCTGACCGCGATCCTTGACGTTGATAAGCTTTTCAAAGCGGGTGGATGCCAAATCGTCATCCAATGATCCCAAATTGTCCGCCGCATTTGGCGCGACTTCGTTGATGACCGTACGCAGGCGGTCGAGTTCTTCTGATGTCCGTTTTTCGGATAGCCGGCTGCGTACCCGATCCATGGTGTCAGCCAGCCGTTCGGGTTCCACCGGCTTCATCAGATAATCAATGGCCTGCGCCTCAAACGCCTTAATGGCATGTTCGGAATAAGCGGTCACAAACACAAACAAGGGTGGGTCGATGTCCATCACGCCTTGCACAACCGAAAAGCCGTCAAATCCCGGCATTTGAATATCTAAGAAAACCAAATCCGGCTTGAGCGTCTTGATCTTGCGAATGGCCTCGCGACCATTGTGGCAAGTGGCCACAATTTCGATATCATCAAAAGGTTGAAGCCGTAATTCGAGACCTTGAATGGCCAGCTTTTCATCATCGACCAATATTGTACGAATGCTCATGCGGATATCATTCCTTGCTGTTGTGCCCCCGCTTGATTGTCTTCCCCTGCGATCATCCGGTTTTGATAGGGGAGTTCTAATAACACCTCAAATCCTCCCCCGGCCTTTACATAATGTTCAAAGCGTTGGTCCTCACCATAAGCTTGCGACAGTCGCTCACGCGTGTTCGCCATGCCGACACCTGTGGATAGGCTGTGGTCTTGTTGCCCTGGCTGCAAGCCCGGACCAGTGTCCGAAACGGTGATCCGCACCCTTTGACCGACGAGTTGAGCGGTCACCGAAATATCCGCGCCCTCTTCCTTGGGCGTGACCGCATATTTGATGGCATTTTCCACAAGTGGCTGCAGCAACAGCGAAGGCACCAATGCGTTTTCCACCGATGGTTCGATGATGAAATATGTCCGCAAGCGTTCTTCAAACCGCATTTTTTCAATGTCGAGATACAGTTTTAACGTCTCAATTTCCTGAGTCAGCGGCACTTTCGCAGCAGCTTCATTGATCAGCGTAAACCGCAAAAATGAGGACAGTCTTGAAAGCATGGCATTGGCTTGGTCCGTCTGTTTCAACAGCACTAAGGTCGAAATGCTATTCAATGTGTTGAACAGGAAATGGGGGTTTAGCTGATAGCGGAGCATCGTAAGTTGCGCGCTGGTCGCCTGCGCCTCCAGCCGCATCATCTGGTCGGCTTGCTCTTCTGCGCGCACAAAATAATTGATCGCATAATATAATGCGGACCATGCCGCGAGCAGCACTGAGTTGATATAAATCGCCGCCAGCCATAATTGGGCAAAGGGCGTTTCATCGACCCCGTCACGAATGGTTTGCAGCACCCACACGTCCAAATAAGCATAGCCCAACGTCGCAAGCGAGACCGACACGAAGGTCAGGCTCCATGTGATAACCGGCCGCTGATCAATCAAGAACCGGTATATCACCGAAAGAAGCAAAGTGATCGAATAGCCCGTCACCGCAGAAATCAGGATGGGCACCAAGAAGCTGACCGGCTGCCCCTGCGCGATACCGGATGCTGCGCGTAATATGACCGCGCCGGCCCAACCAGCCGAGTGCAAGTTCCAAAAAGCGCGATTCTTGTCCGAGAAGAAAGGTTTATCTGTAAGCTCTAATACCGCCATGTTTGCGGTCTAGCCGCTTTTTGCGCGCGCATGAAGCCCTTGTTTCGTCGGCCAAGGCTGTTACATATTGCAACCGAGAGGATAGCAAAATGGACAGCCAAGAAGACCGCGCAACTTTTCATGATATGGCGCAGAGCACGCAAGAGGATTGGCAGATCATCATGCGGCACAATATCCCCTTTTCGCAAGATGGCGGACGCCGGATTTTGGACCATCTCAAATTGCTCGACGGTGATTTTGGCGGCTTTGCAGTCGACAGGCTGACGCATTCCTTACAAACCGCAACGCGCGCACATCGCGATGGCCGGGATGAAGAATATGTAGTGATGGCCTTGCTGCACGACATTGGCGATACGCTGGGGGCCGCCAACCATCCTGACATTGCGGCGGCCATATTGAAACCGTTCGTATCAGAAAAGATTCTTTGGATTGTGCAGAATCACGGCATTTTTCAGGGACGTAATTTCTTCCACCATCTGGGCCTTGACCGCGACATGCGTGAGCGGTTTCGCGGGCATGAATGGTTTGCCGATACCGAAGAGTTTATCGACAAATATGACTGCCCATCCTTTGATCCGGATTATGACACGCTCCCGCTTTCATTTTTCGAACCGATGGTGATGAAGCTTTTCCGCAGCCCGCTCAATAGCATCTACAAAAGGGCGGCAGAGGCAGTCGCTTAAACCGGCTGGTTCGCCAGCGCCCTTATAATTAGGTTCGCTCATACTTATGTTTGCATTATGCTGGGCAGGCCTTCCTGACTCAGTCTGACATTGCGCACGACTGCCCCCAAAGGAAAATATCATGGCGAAGAGCCAAAAGAAATCGAGCCGTGAAGTCCGCAAGCCAAAAGCCGAAAAACCCAAAAAGCAAAACGCGTCAAACCCATCGACAAAGGGCAATCCAGCGGGCTTGGCGACAAAAAGCTGAGGCTTTAACGCTTAGATGCTGAACGCTCTATGGGTAAAGCGGAGTGGCACCCAAAAACGTCACCCTCTCGACCGTCACCCCTCGACCGTCACCCTGAACTTGTTTCAGGGTCCATTTCTCGTCTCTACCCTTCGGTCTATGTGGCACGATGGATGCTGAAACGAGTTCAGCATGACGCTGGGGGGGAACGCGTCGTCTTTTCCCCGCCGCCTCAGCGCGTTAACGCACCGGCGCGTTAACGCCCCAGCAAAACCCGAGCCTGCCCTGCGACTTGTGCCAACATGGCGGGGGTCGGCGCACCCGCCATGCGGGCACGGTCCACCATCGCCTTGAACGCCCGCACACGCACCGCATTGGCCATCAGCCAGTCTTGCGTATCCTCAAGCGGTTTCTTTGCCGCACGACGCCGCAGAAAGTCGAGGCGCATGGTTTGGAAGTCTCGTGCAAGGCCAGCAACCAACAGGCGCTCCCAAGGATCTTGCGGGTCAACCTGCATGGCAGTGCCCTGCGCCCAACTTAAACCCAACGCTTCACCCAGGGCAGTAAAGGCCCGCGTCAGTGCGGTGACATCGCCCTTTTGCGTGGATGAAAGCGCCGCCAGACCAATTGCGCCATCCAATTGTGCCAATTGCACCAGACGGTCCGCAATTTTGCGTGGCGCGCCATTTTCGGACAAGCGCGCACCAAAGCGCTCGGTCTGAAGCCGGACGTCATGGGGTACTAGACCATCCAATGCCGCCGTTAGCTTTCGCACCACAGGCACATACACCGCCGTCGTCGCCGCGACATCACGACCTTCATGGGCATTGCGAATGATATCCGCCATTTGCGCGCGCACTTCTAAGGCCGCTTGGTTGAACAGCATCAGCCGCGTGGATTCCGGCATCGCGGTCGTATCCATAGCATCCCACAAGGCAGGTAGATCGTAAATAGACTCTGCGATGGCAAAGGCCGCCGCGACATCGCCAAGGCTGCAGCCTTCCTCTTCCGCCAATTCAAACGGGTGCAACATACCAAGCCGGTTGATCATGCGGTTGGCCAATTTTGTGGCGATAATTTCCTTGCGCAGCCGATGTCCCAAAATCGCCGACTTATGCGATTTGACCATCGCTTTCGGGAAGGCGGCCAAAAGTTCGCCGTCCATCGACCGGTCCTGCGCCAAAGAGGCTTCTTCCACCTCATCCTGCGCGGCAAGCTTCGCCGTCGAGAGCAACACAGCCAGCTCAGGCCGCGTGAGCCCGCGTCCTTCGCTCGCGCGCCGGAACAGTTCCTCATTGGGCGCAAGTCCCTCAACCACACGGTCCAATCGGCCAGCGCCTTCAAAAATCTCGATAAGTCGTACATAGGCTGGCAAATCACCCGCACCGCCGGTTTCTGCGATCGACAAGGCAAGCGTCTGCAGGCGGTTATCCTCCAACACCAAATGCGCCACGGCGTCGGTCATCTCTGCCAGCAAGACGTTGCGGGCAGGCGCCTTCAACTTGCCGGCACGCATCTGCGCATTCAGGGCGATTTTGATGTTCACTTCATTGTCTGAACAATCAACACCAGCGCTATTGTCGATAAAGTCCGTATTGATGCGACCACCGCGCAAGGCAAAACCAATACGTCCCGCCTGCGTCACGCCAAGGTTCGCGCCCTCGCCAATCACATGCGCCTGCACGTCGGCGCCGTTCACACGAATAAAGTCATTGCCGGGGTCGCCGACGTCCAAATGGCTTTCGCTCCGGTCCTTGATATAGGTTCCGATACCGCCGAACCACATCAATTGAACCGGCGCTTTTAATATTGCGGTCATCAATGCGGATGGTTCAATTTCTTTCGCATCGATGCCCAACAAGATTCTGATTTCCGGTGTTGTTTCGATAATCTTATCCGTACGCGCGAACACCCCGCCACCCTTGGAGATCAACTTGGCATCATAATCGAGCCAGCTGGAACGCGGTAAGTTGAACAAGCGCTGGCGTTCTTTCCAACTGGTCGCTGGGTCGGGATTGGGGTCAAGAAAGATATGGCGATGGTCAAATGCAGCGACAATTTTCAGCGTTTTTGAAAGCAACATGCCATTGCCGAAAACGTCACCGGACATATCGCCAACACCCGCAACCGTGACCGATTCTTTTTGGACATCAATGCCCATTTCGGCAAAATGGCGCTGTACCGATAGCCAGCCGCCCTTGGCGGTGATGCCCATCGCCTTATGGTCATAACCAACCGAGCCACCACTCGCAAAGGCATCACCAAGCCAGAAATTCCGCTCCAACGCGATGGCGTTCGCAGTGTCGGAGAATGTCGCCGTGCCCTTGTCTGCCGCGACCACGAAATAAGGGTCATCGCCATCATGGATGACCACATTGTCGGGATGCACGACCTTGTCGTTAACGATGTTATCGGTGATCGACAGCAACGTCCGGATGAATATCTTATAGGCCTCTGTGCCTTCGGCAAACCATGCATCGCGGTCAACGCGCATGTCGGGCAGTCTTTTGGGATAAAAGCCGCCTTTGGCGCCCGTTGGCACGATAACCGCATTTTTAACGCGCTGCGCCTTCATCAGGCCCAAAACCTCTGTACGGAAGTCATCGCGCCGGTCGGACCAGCGCAAGCCACCGCGCGCGACAGGTCCGGCACGTAAGTGAATGCCCTCCACGCGGGGCGAATAAACAAACACCTCCCGCCAAGGGAGCGGCGCCGGCAGACCGGGAACTTTCGCGCAATCCAGTTTGAACGCCAATGCTTCTGCCGCCGCGGTGGAAAATGCGTTTGTGCGCAAACTGGCAAGAACGACGGCCAAGAACCGCCGCAGGATCCGATCTTCGTCAATCGCCGACACCGCCGCCAAATCAGCGTTAATCGCCTTTTGATATTTCGCCGCTTCCTTATCGCGGCTGCCATTGGCTGCCGGATTATGCAAGGCATCGAACAGCGATATGATCGACCGCGTCACATTGGCATTTTTGGCCAAGGCGGACACCACCGTTGGCATGCCATAGGTCACCCCCGTTTGGCGCAAATAGCGGTACCATGCGCGCAGCCAGATGACCGATTGCGGCGCAAGCCCGCCAATCGTGACCAGTTGGTTGAACACGTCATTTTCAAAACTGCCGTCCAAAACTTGGCTCAGCGCACCTTCAAGGACCTGCGGACTTTCTAATAAGTTGGAAACATTGCCGCCACGCAGCGCCAAATGGAAATCATGAATATAATGACCATTCGTCAATGAAGTCGGCGATTCCTCCAGAACATCAAAACCGAAATTCTCCAGCGCGGGCACGACATCGCTCAACGGCAAAGCACCGCCATAACTGTAAATCTTGAGCCGTAGCCTACCCTCTTCCACAAACAGCCGGGTAATCTTGCTGTGGTCGCGTTCCATGGCGAGCAAGCCCATCATATCCCGTGCGGCTTCGTCGGTCGAATAGCTGCTGCGGTAATTGGCCGGAAAGCCAGCACCATAACGCACAAGCATAGCGGCGGCGCGTTTTTCATCAGTCAAATTGGCCAACGCAGCCTCAACCGCCGGCTCCCACCCACGGACCATCAGCTCCAGCTTGGCATCCAGACTGGCTTCGTCCACTGCCTGCCCACGGTCCGGCAAATCGAGCGTATAGCGCAGCAAGGCAACGCCACCATCTTCCAAGCCAATAGTCCAGCCTAATAAAGAACCGCCAGTGGCATCCATCAGCATCGTTTGTATCTGCTTACGGATGCCCGTCGATACGTCATCGCGTGGCAACCATACAAAGATGTATAAATGACGTCCCAGTGGCGACCGCAGCGCAATAAGCTTGGGACGTGGTCGGTCCGTGAGCGACATGGCCGTTAGCGTGACGCGTTCCAAATCATCGAGTTTAAGCGCAACCAAAAGATCGTGCGGTAGCGCCGTAAGCGCATGGGCCATCGCCTTGCCCGCATGGCCCGAAGGGTCAAAACCATAACGCGTCATGAGCGATGCCAGATGCGTTCTGAGCAAGGGAATAAATTCGGGCGCCGTTGCCAGCGCCGCGCTCGTCCAAAGTCCGGCAGTGACCGCTAACCCCGTCACCTGATCGCCCGTTTTTACCGGAATAACGATCAGGTCCAATTGCACATTGCGGTGAACATTAGAAACACGATTGGATTTCAGCACCAAGGGCACAACACCTCCGGCTTCAAACCAGTTGATAGCAAGGCTGATGCTATCTTCCGAAAGCACAGGCGCGTCGCTGACGCGCGATAATCCAAGGCGATTGGACCGCGCGCCATCGCTGCTGATCCGCTCATGCGCCAATATCG
Organism: Sphingomonadaceae bacterium; assembly: GCA_021741065.1. Taxonomy (GTDB): domain Bacteria; phylum Pseudomonadota; class Alphaproteobacteria; order Sphingomonadales; family Sphingomonadaceae; genus Sphingorhabdus_B. Next base: position 14,380 of record JAIOYN010000038.1, read on the forward strand.
TCATATTATCATCATGGAACCAGCGGATGAGCGCCGTGCCTTCGCTGTCCGGCAGGCTGTCGGCGTCGGCGGACAAGGCGGCGAGCATATCGCGCCAATCTGTCACAGCGCCGCGAACATCGCCGAGAACAGCGGCCAAATGCGCCTCAAGCTGGCGGCGTCCTTTAGCGTCAACGCGCTCCGTCTCCAGATAAATGAAGGATTCGCGCGCCTGCCCGTCAATTCGTTTTCGGCTGATGGAAGTCAAAGCACGAGCGTCATCGCGGACAACGCTCAACACCGGGTGAATGATACGCTTCACCGCTATCCCATAAGCAGCAACCGCAGATGACACCGAATCCACCAAAAAGGGCATGTCGTCATTATTCAGCGATATCCGCATCATCAAACGGCCCTGCGTATCGGTAAAGCTATCCAGCGCAATGGCCGCCCTGCCCGCCTTGCGATGCAGGCCGGCCTCGATGGTGAAACGCGCGGCATCCTCTGCCGCTCTGCCATCGAAACCTTCGTTTTCGCCTGGCAACGC
>JAIOYN010000039.1 GCA_021741065.1 Sphingomonadaceae bacterium
GGTCCGTTTGGGCTGGGGTGCAGCAACTTACGATTGAGGACTGTCCGGTCATGCGCAAAAAGGGGCGCGTGTCCTACCGTGCCGCGTCGCGAACCGCTCGGTATCTTGCCGCCCCGGCCAGGTGCCTTTTTGTGAAGCCTTCAACGCCTTAACTGATCGGCTTATACCGGTGGGCCCCGTCTTAGGGGCGATCGGTAGGGGCTAGGCACTCCGCAGTTGAGCGCTTGAGTTGCCAGGGGGCTTTCGTGGGACTACGTTCCTGTCCTGTTTCAAAGGGGGGGCGCGTGGCGGACGGCAGCTCGCGCGCAAGTATTCAGCCATGAAGCGTTCGTGGCGCAACGGTTCGAACTGCCTGGGGTGTGGGAAAAATGCGGAAAATTCGCGCCGAGCCGGCCCCACGTATTGGCTGGCGAAGAACGCATTCGCCGATATTATGGGGCGCCCTCGAACTAGGCCAGCGGGTGCCTAGAGAACCAGCCCTGCCAGAACTCGGGTCGTCGTTGGCTACGGCGCGCCAGGGTGCTGTCAGATCGACGCCAACTCATCTCCACTTGACGCAATCCGGGTCTGATCAACGCGCCATCATGTCGTAAGATTTTGCCACTCGGCCAATGCAGCCGAGCGGCGAGCCTTGAATGTTTCCCTGTCGACGAGATGGCGCTCCGAGTTGAAGTGGTTCGAGATCGAGGCGTGCACTGACGCAAATTTCTGAAGCGATTTCATTCGCCGGAACCGCTGCATGGCACGCTCTCGTCGCCGGAATGGTAGGTGACTATTTTCAGCCCGATTGTTCAGCCACCGGCCCACCTCGCGGCGGTTCTCGTAGCCGAGTTCCTTCATCGCTGCGGGGTAGGATCGGAGGCCGTCGGTGACGATCTTCTCGGCTTTCCCGTGCCGCTTCAGCGCCTTCTTCAAGAATGCCAAGGCCGCGGATTTGTCTCGCTTCTTGGTGACATAGGATTCGAGGACTGGCCTGCTGCCGGTTTGATGGACACCGAGATAAGGTGTTTTATCGAACTGGAGGTACAGCATGGAACGACGGAAGTTTACGCGCGAGTTTAAGCTCGAAGCAGTGAAGTTGATCAAGGAACGCGGTGTCAGCTTTGCGCAAGCATCGCGGGATCTGGATGTTCACCAGACGGTGCTGCGCAACTGGGTGCGCGATTTTGGCAGCGATCCGGCATCGGCATTTCCGGGGCATGGCCAGATGAAGCCAGAGCAGCTGGAGCTAGCGCGTTTGCGCAAGGAAGTGGCGAAGCTCAAGGCGGAGCGCGACATTCTAAAAAAAGCCGCGGCCTACTTTGCGAAGGACTCCCTGTGAGGTTCGCCTTCATCGCGAAGCACCGAGATATCTGGCCGGTATCGTGGATCTGCGGGGCTCTCGGGGTCTCGCGCAGCGGCTTCCATGCCTGGCTCACCCGTGCGCCATCTGCCCGCGCCAGAAGCGACGAGGAGATCGGTGCCAGGGTCAGGGCGAGCCATGTCACACGCTTCCGCACCTATGGCGCCAGGCCTGTCTGGCACGACCTGCTGGCCGAGGGCTATCGATGCGGCCTACACAGGATCGAGCGGCTGATGCGCGCACAAGGTCTGCGGGCACGACCGCGTCGGCGCGGACTGCCCAAGGATACCGGTGAACGCTCGGTCATCGCCGACAATGTGCTGGACCGCCAGTTCACCGCTGGCGGACCCAACCAGAAGTGGGTGGCTGACTTCACCTACATCTGGACTGCCGAAGGTTGGCTCTATGTCGCGGCCGTGATCGACTTGTTCTCGCGGCGTGTCGTCGGATGGTCGATGCAAGCCGAGATGACAGCTCAACTCGTCACCGACGCGCTGATCATGGCGATCTGGCGGCGCGGCAAGCCTGATGCACTGCTGCATCACTCGGATCAGGGCAGCCAATATACCAGCGAGCAGTTCCAGCGGCTGATGGCCGACAATGATGTTGCCTGCTCAATGAGCCGATCAGGAAACTGCTGGGACAATGCCGCGATGGAGAGCTTCTTCTCCTCGCTCAAGACCGAAAGGACCGCGAGAAAGGTCTACAGGGCACGGGACGAAGCCAAGGCCGATGTGTTCGATTACATCGAATGCTTCTACAACCCCATCCGAAGGCACTCGACCATCGGATACCGAAGCCCCATCGACTTCGAACGCGAAGCCGGTGTAGCATGAATGAGCCAATCTCGGTGTCCATCAAACCGGCAGCAGGCCACAAATAGCGCTTATCAGTCGCGTCACTCGACCTGGCTTCGCGGTTGGATATGCAAGCAGCACGTCGAGGCGGACATTGATTTCCCACGGCTCGGAGGTCGACGTGTTCAGAGCTAATTTATGAGGGCTAATGCTGGTCAACGCACCTGATCTTTACGTCCAATTCGCCTGTTATGGCCCTGTTACTACCCTGTTAATCGCGGAACTGCAAAACTGCGATATCACTCTGAAACGCCCGGATAATCCGCATTTTTTTGGACATGCGGATTCATAATACCTGTTTTGCGACCGAAAACAGGCAAAAACAGGTATAAATGTACAGAGACCGTATCGCTCCGGACTGCGCCCCGCACCATTTTTTAGGCAGTCGGCGCAGGGCAAAGATATTGCCTCAAGGCGTTGATCGCCAAATGTTACCTTTGGCTTATCCTAAATGGATTAGTCTGCTGCGCGCAGCAGCTCTGCAATTTCGGCGCCGTCCCATTCGACACCGCCCGTAAGCCGCCAAACCTCTTTGCCTGCGCTGTCGTACAAAATGGTCGTGGGTAGCCCGAGGCTGTTGTTGAACGCGGCCAAAATCGCGTTGTCAGCGTCGGTATAAGGCTCCAGATTCTGGACCCCAGTCTCGTTAAAAAAGGCCAAGACAGGCGCGCGGCCGTCAAGGTCTTGGGATACCGCAACGACAGCCATCCGGTCCTTTTCCAACTCTGCCAGCGCATCCAGGGTCGGCATTTCGGCCTTACAGGGTGGACACCACGTCGCCCAAATATTCAGCAACACGGGCTTGCCTACAAAATCTGCTAAGGTCACATCCTGTCCGTCGGCGTCCGCAAAGGGCGCGGTCGGCGCCTTTTGGCCGGCAAATCTGTAACTGAGCATCGCGCGCGCGCCGTTTGCACTTACCAATAAGATATCGTCCCTTTTCGTGGCACCAGAGTTTTCGGCCGATGCGGGTTGCGCTTGCCCCTCGGCTGGGGTTTCTTTATCGCAACCCGTTAACACCAGAAGGATTAGGGCAATTACAAAGCGCATGTCGGATTCCAATAGCATGTGGGGCGGCCGATTCGGCGAAGGCCCCGGCGCAATCATGCGCGAGATAAATGCCTCCATCCCATTCGACAAGCGTCTTTGGCAAGAGGATATCGCGGGTAGCAAAGCGCATGCCGATATGTTGGCCGCGAACGGCATCATTTCGGATGCGGACAATGTCGCAATCCAACAGGGATTGGACGCGGTCCACGCCGAATATCAAGCCAATGGCGTGCCCGTTGATCTGACGCTTGAAGATATTCACATGGTCACCGAAACGCGGCTGCGGGAGCTTATCGGCGAACCTGCGGCGCGGCTACACACGGCCCGGTCACGCAATGATCAGGTTGCGACCGATTTCCGTCTGTGGGTCCGCAATGCCACACAGGAAATCGACGCTGGGCTGCGCGCGTTCCAATTGGCGCTCGTCACCCGCGCCGACGAACATGTGGGCAGCATCATGCCCGGCTTTACCCATTTGCAAGTGGCGCAGCCGGTGACGCTTGGTCATCATTTAATGGCTTATTATGAAATGGCAAAACGCGACCGCAGCCGCTTTGCCGATTGTCGCAGCCGCTTGAACCTCTCGCCTTTGGGAGCTGCCGCTTTGGCGGGCACATCCTTCCCAATTGATCGCGCCGCCACCGCCGCCGCGCTTGGCTTTGACGGTCCGATGGGCAACAGCCTGGACGCCGTGTCCGACCGTGACTTCGCTTTGGAGTTCCTGACGGCAGCGGCACAGACCGCCTTGCATCTGTCGCGTCTGGCCGAAGAAATGATTTTATGGGCATCGCAGCCCTTTGGCTTCATTGCGTTGCCGGATGCTTGGTCAACGGGCAGTTCCATCATGCCGCAAAAGCGCAACCCCGACGCCGCAGAGCTGGTACGTGGCCATAGCGGGCGGATCATCGGTTGCATGAACAGCCTGATGATCACCATGAAGGGTCTGCCTTTGGCCTATTCCAAGGATATGCAGGATGACAAATCCCCGGTGTTTGAAGCTTATGATTTGCTCGCTTTATCGATTGCGGCGATGACGGGCATGGTTGCCAATGTGACGTTCAACACGCCGCGCATGCGCGAAGTCGCCGACACCGGATTTTCCACGGCAACCGATTTGGCCGACTGGCTGGTGCGCGCATTTGCGATGCCCTTCCGGGAGGCGCACCATGTGACCGGAAGCGTAGTCAAAATGTGCGAGGCGCGCGGCATTGGCCTTTCGGATATTAGCGCTGAGGATTTAGCCGCGATCAACCCGATGCTCGCAGGCTGTACTTTGCCGGACCTTTCGATTGATGGTTCTGTCGCCAGCCGCACCAGCGCCGGCGGCACCGCGCCCCTGCTTGTAAAAGAAGCGATAGCGGCAGCAAAAAAGGAACTTGAGGCATGACATTGCAACGCGTCCTTTTGGTGATCGGTATGGCGTTGTCAGCCACCGCATGCGGCAAGGTTGGCGACCTTGAGCCGCGTTCGGGCAATGCCCTGCCGCTAAAGGCCTATGGCCAGGCGACAGAACAAAGCGCGCAGAAGTTAACGACACCATCGGTGCAGGCACGGCCCGGGCGTTCCGATGAATTGTTGAAACGTTCGGAAAGGCGGGAGGATGATCCCTTTGACATCGCACCGGGGGAGCAACCCAAGCCTTTAAACCCCGAAGAGCAAACGCCACCTTCCAAAACTGATCCTGAATAGAACCCAATGAACCATTTTCACCTTATCGATGGCGTGTTGCACGCCGAAAACGTGCCATTGGCCGACATTGCGGCTGCCGTTGGCACGCCCGTCTATGTCTATTCACGGGCTACGTTTGAACGGCATGCAGTGGTGTTTCGGGCTGCTTTGTCGGGACTGGATAACCCGCATTTGGCCTTTGCAGTAAAGTCGAACCCGAATCTTGCCGTGTTGAAAGTTCTGGCGCGGCAGGGCTATGGCGCCGATGTTGTCTCAGGCGGCGAAATGGACCGCGCGCTGGCCGCCGGCATGGGCGCTGAAGATATCGTCTTTTCCGGCGTTGGTAAAACCTCCGAAGAAATGACCCGCGCATTGAAGGTGGGCATTGGCCAGTTCAACATTGAATCGGAAGAAGAAGGGCAAGAGTTGGCGGCGCTGGCCTCTGCACTTGGCCTCACGGCACAGGCCGTTTTGCGTATAAATCCCGATGTTGACGCGGGTACACATGGCAAGATTTCGACGGGCAAGGCGGACAATAAGTTCGGCGTCGGCATTGACCGCGCGCCGGGCATTTACGCACGGCTAAGCACTTTGCCGCATCTGCACATGCGCGGTGTCGCGCTGCATATCGGTAGCCAGTTGACGAGCCTTGAGCCGCTTGAAACTGCTTTTCAAAAGGTAGGCGTGCTGTTGCAGGAATTGCGTGGCGCAGGGCATGAGGTCACGCATGTGGACTTGGGCGGCGGCCTTGGCGTGCGCTACCGTGACGGTGACAATCCGCCGTATCCCGCCGCATATGGCGCGATGGTTGCGCGCGTGACCAAGGATTGGGGCGTACGGTTAATGTTTGAACCCGGCCGCGTGATCGCTGGCAATGCGGGCGTCTTGCTCACGCGCGTCATTCGCGTCAAGCCCGGTGCGGGCAACGCGCCGTTCGTTATCGTCGACGCGGCGATGAACGATCTCGCCCGCCCTGCGCTCTATGATGCATGGCATGATTTTGAAGCGGTTGTGCCCAATGGGCAAAAGATGCTGGCCAATATCGTTGGCCCCGTATGCGAAACTGGCGACACCTTCGCCATGGGCCGCGAGATCGACCCCGTTGTCGCCAATGACCTAGCCATTTTCAGGACCGCTGGCGCTTATGGTGCGACGATGGCGAGCACATATAACAGCCGCGGATTGGTGCCCGAAGTGCTCGTCGATGACGACAAATTCGCGGTCGTCGCAGAACGGATTGCGCCTGAGACGATATTGGCGGCGGAGCATGTGCCCGACTGGCTGAAATAGGAAATCGCGTTGGATCAGCTGCCGATTTTTGTGAATTTAAAAGGCCGGAATGTTATTTTGGTCGGCGAAGGCGAAATGGCGGATGCCAAACGGCGGCTGATCGAACGCGCGGGTGGCATTTGTGTTGATGCTCATCATACGGACGCACTTATCGCGTTTGTCGCCATCGCCGAAGAAGACGAAGCCTGCGCCGCTGCCGATGCATTGAAAGCGCGTGGCCTACTCGTCAACGTCGTGGACAGGCCTGAAATCTGCGATTTTACCACGCCAGCCATTGTCGACCGATCGCCCGTTTTGGTTGCGGTGGGCACCGGCGGTGCATCCGCAGGCATGGCAAAGGCCATTCGTCAGCGGATTGAAACCTTTTTGCCCGAAAGCTTAGGTCCCCTTGCCGATGCGATTTCCGCAGCGCGTGTGGCAATCCGCAAACGCTGGCCCGAGGGGCCGCAGCGCCGCCGCGCATTGGATCAAGGCTTTGCCGCAGGTGGCTTGCTAGACCCGTTTGGTAATCACGCCCCCGACACCGTCGACCATTGGTTGAAAGTCGCCGACGAGCCCAAGGCCGACCGTATCATTGAAATCAAATTGCTGTCCGACAACCCCGATGATCTGACATTGCTGACCGCGCGTTTATTGGGTGAGGCCGACCATGTTTTTCATGATGCCGATGTGCCATCTGCGATCCTTAACCGGGCACGCGCGGATGCGATGCGCCATGCAAGCCCGCCACCGTTGCCCGCGCCCGAGGGGCTGTCACTGTTCCTACGGTTGCCGTCCACGCATGGATAGGGCATGAGGTGGGCTTGAACAGTATCAAGGTCGTCCATTTGTCCGCTTTTCCATCGAAAATCTGTTTCTACGGCTGCGGCAATATGGGCAGCGCGATGCTGCGTGGTTGGCTGGCTGCAGGCGTGTCGCCGAGCACTTTCCATGTGGTCGACCCTGTCGCTAATGGCCTGCCCGCGGGCGTTACGGTATCGCGATCGGCGCAAGAGGCTAAGCAGCCATTTGATGTGCTCATATTAGGTATAAAGCCGCAGCTTTTATCATCGCTCGCCGCCGACATTGCGCCATTGCTAGCACCCGGCGCATTGGTCATTTCGATACTTGCTGGCACCACAACGCAGACTTTGTCGGAAGCCTTTCCTACTGCGCGAATTGTCCGGCTGATGCCCAATTTGGCGGCCGCTATTGGTAAGTCTCCTCTTGGTGTGTTTGCGCCAAATGAAACGGAATTGGCCAAGACGGACATCGCCGTTTGGCTCGCGCCATTGGGGACCGTCACTTGGATCGACGACGAAGCCCATATGGATGCGGTCACGGCGCTGGCAGGTTCAGGGCCTGCCTTTATCTACCGTGTCATTGATGCGCTGACCAAAGGCGGGGAGGCAGCAGGACTGCCGCAAGCGGTTGCCGCGCAACTGGCGATATCGATGACCGAAGGCGCCGCGATTTTGGCCGCGACGTCGCCTGAAACGCCAGAGGCGCTCGCCGCACGTGTCACCAGCCCAGGCGGGACAACGGCCGCTGGCCTTGCGGTGCTGGACACGGATACGGCTTTAGAGAGATTGATGACGCAGACCCTGCGCGCGGCACGCGACCGGGGGGCGGAATTGGCCAAGGGAAAAACCAAATGAAATTGAAATTCATATTGGCTCTATCTTGCGCGTTAGCACAGCCAGCCGCCGCATCGCCAGCTACCCTGCCATCGACTGTACAGGCCAATATGAATCTGGCCAAAAAGGGACCTATTGAAAATATGCACCTGTCCCAACTGGCAGACGGCATCAATGATGGCACGTTCAACAGCGAAGTGATAACCGCCGCGTATCTTGCGCGGATTGCTGCCATTGATGACAGTGGGCCGACGCTGAACGCGGTCATTGCCACATTCCCCGACGCGCTCGACCAAGCCCGCGCGATGGACGCCGAATTGCGCGCTGGCATAAATCGCGGGCCAATGCACGGCATTCCCATTTTGGTGAAGGACAATGTGGAGGTTGCAGGCCCGCTCCCGACCACCGCCGGATCATTAGCGCTTGCCGGCAATATCACCAATCGCGATGCGCCATTCATTGCGCGCTTACGCGCGGCGGGAGCGGTGATTTTAGGCAAGACCAATTTAAGCGAATGGGCCAATATCCGGTCTCGCAGTTCCACTAGCGGCTGGAGCGCGGTAGGCGGCCTAACCAAAAACCCGCATGCACTTGACCGCAACAGTTGCGGCTCCTCCAGCGGCAGTGGTGCCGCAGCCGCAGCAGCTTTGGCGGCAGGCACGATTGGCACGGAAACCGACGGCTCCATCACCTGCCCGGCTGGCGTCAATGGCATGGTCGGGTTCAAACCGACCGTCGGCTTGGTCTCGCGCCGTTTTGTCGTGCCGATCAGCCACAGTCAGGATACCGCAGGGCCAATGACGCGTTCGGTGCGCGATGCCGCCATCATGCTGACCGCCATGGCCGGTAGCGACCCGCAAGATCCGGCGACCGCAGACGCCGATCGTTGGCGCGGCAACTATGCAACCGACCTGTCGATAGATAGCTTAAAGGCGATGCGCATTGGCGTCCTGCGCGCACCAAATGCCAACGCGGCCTTATTCGACGCCGCCATCGCCGCATTGAAGGCTGGCGGCGCGGAAATAGTCTTGCTCGATGCCAGCAAAATTGATCGGCAAAAAATCGGACAAGGTGAATTTAAGGTATTGCTGACAGAACTTAAGGCGGACCTCGCATCTTATTTGCAAGGCCTGCCTGACGGTCTGGTCCCGCACAAGACACTCGGTGACATCATCGCGTTCAATAAGGCGAACGCCGACAAGGAATTGCAATATTTCGGCCAAGACACGTTTGAAACGGCCGATAAGGAAAAAGGGCTGGATGACCCCGCTTATCTGGAAGCCTTGGCCACATCACGCGGGCTTGCGACTGATGCGCTGAACCAGATGTTTGCGAGCAACACAGTTGATATCATCATCGCGCAAACCAATGGCGCAGCATGGGTGTCGACATTGGGCAAGGGCGATGCCTTTTCCGGGCCCAGCGCCAGCCAATTGCCCGCCGTTGCCGGCTTTCCGCATTTGACCGTGCCGATGGGCCTATCTGGCGGACTGCCAATTGGCCTCAGCTTCATTGGCCCCAAATGGCATGACCATGCTGTTCTGAAAGCGGGCTTTGCCTATGAGCAGCTTTCAAAAGCCCGCGTGTCACCAAAGTTTCGACCAAATGTAGAGAGCCGTTAAATGACGACCGGTAAAACCGACATTGGAACCCTAGCCCCGAAAGGCGGCGGCTTTGATCCAGCATTGGTGAACAAATTGATGGGTAAATTCGGCCATGGTGGATTTCTCAACATGGAATATGTTGGCCATGGCGATAACTGGGTTGAGCTTGCGATTGATTGGCGCGAAGACCTTGTTGCGGATCCCGATACCGGCATATTGGCCTCTGCGGTGATCATCAGCCTCATGGATAACGCGACCAGCATGTCGATTTGGACCAAGCTAAATGAATTCCGGCCACAAGCCACGATGGACCTGCGTATTGATTATCTGCGACCGTCACCATCTGGACAGCGCGTATATGGCCGGGGGATCTGCTATCATTTGACCAACAGCATCGGCTTTGTGCGCGGATATGCCCATAATGGCAATCCTGACCAGCCATTGGCCCATGCCAGCGGCACGTTCATCAGAACTGGCGGGCAAGCGACGTGAGTGCATTATATACCACGTTGCCTCCCTATGCACGGGCGCTCGATATGACCGTCGTTGACGAAATTGATGGTGCGCCCGTGATCGGCATGCCCTTTGCCGACCGCGTTCAGGGCCGTCCCGGCCTTCTACATGGTGGCGCGATATCCGGATTGCTCGAAATTGCCGCCATCGCCGCCATTCATCAGGCGCTTCGGGCAAAAGGCAGCGATTCCAATATTAAACAGGTCAATGTCACCGTCGATTTCATGCGCGGTGGCTTAAGCCAAATGACGTTTGCCGTTGGCGAAGTGACCCGCCTTGGCCGCACCATGGCCAATGTTGAAGCCCGCGCGTGGCAGGATGACCGCGATAAGCCCATCGCCATGGGCTATATGCATTATTTGATTAAAGCAAAACGCGAAGGCTAGCGCACTCAAGCTTCGCCATGCGTCTCGATAAGCGCGCTGGCGATAGCTTCTTCCGGCGTTTTATCGCCCCAGATGATGAATTGAAACACGGGATAGAAACGCTCACATTCGTCAATCGCAACGTCAATGATCGTCTGTGCTTGGTCGACACCCAACAACCCATTGGAGGCCATCAGGCTGCCATGGCGGAACAACAATATGCCATTGGCCGACCACATGTCGAAATGGCCAAGCCATAATTGTTCATTGATGAGACCAAGCGCCGTGTACACACTCGCCCGCTTGTCTGTCGGTACAGTGATATCCGGCAAGATGATCAATTGAAGCGCATTGTCTTCTTCACGCCAGATCGCGCGCAGCTGATAGCTCGCCCAACTGCCCTTATATTCGGCGGTGATTTCGTCCTCACCATCCAGTTCAAATGACCAACCGCGCGCTTCGAACAAAGCCGCAAGCATGTCTACGGGCGCGGATTCATCGCGCTCGAATTGCTCATATTGTTCGTCTGCGTCGTGCATGATGATCGCGCCTGTCGTGTTGGTTCGAGTCTGCCCCCTGACGGACTCGCACGCAAGGGGCTTGCGACAGCGCGCAACATTAGGCTGTGGGCCCACTGTGGAAAAGTTTAGGCGGAACCCTTTGCCGACTTGGCCGCGGACTTCGCCTTGGCAGGGGCGGCACCGCCTTTTGCGTGCAAAGCGGCTTCTAAGGCAGCAACTCGCTTACCCAGTGCGTCGGGATCGGCGCGGGCGTTGGCCGCCAGCGTCTTGACCGCATCAAATTCTTCGCGGGACACAAGGTCCAGACCGCCAGCCCATTCGCGCGCGCGTTCGCGCATGCTTGCCTCGGCCTCACGGCCCATGCCCGCCACGGTTCCGGCAACACCGTTCAAAACCTTAGCAAGATCATCAAAAATGCGCTTTTCGCTTTGCATGTCATTCACTCCATTGCGGTCAGGGGATAGACCATATCACCCTATTTGGGAAGTCGCGGCCGGAACATAAACGCTTTCCGCGTCGGGATTAAGCTGGTCAATTTGAAAGTTCAAAATGGCCGCGAAGCTGATCCAAACCAAATAGGGCACCATCAACCACGCCGCAGCCTTGCGAACCCGCGCAAATGCAAAGGTCGTGGCGATGGCAATACCCAGCATGACGAGGATGATGAAAAATGCGGCTGTGACCTGATGCGCACCAAAAAATATCGGCGACCAAGTGAGATTTATCAAGAATTGGAATGCAAAGAGGAGAATGGCCTTATCGCGATCCCGCGTCCCGCGCGCGTTCAGTACCATTGCAAATGCCAACCCCATCATAAGATATAAAGTGGGCCAAACGACGCCGAATACCCAACCTGGCGGCTGAATATCGGGCTTAAGCAATGTTTGATACCATGCGTTGTCGGCCGTTGATCCCGACATAGTGCCGGAAAGAAAACCCAGAAACATGATCGTCGGGATCACGAACAGCGCCAAACGCAATAAGGACATGCGCGACTGCGACGGAGGAACAAGCTGGTTCATGACGTGGCTCCGATTTTGATCATCGCGGTTCAGGTGAAACGCGCTCGGACTCAACATAAGCATTGACGACAGATAGAACAAGGCCGCCTACCCGGTGGGACAGACGGCCTTTCATACACGTATCAGCGCAAAACGTGCGCTGCCGCTTTTACTTGCGTGTGCCGGTCAAGCCCATCGAACCAAAGGCACCTGCCTTCACTTCGCCGGTCATGGCATCGCCCGACACGGTTGCTGTGGCGTCCAAATGCATGGGCATGGGCACGGTGATGTCCATACCCCAGCTCAACGCATCACCATCTACAGTACCATTGGCGATGTCCATGGAACCAAGTCCACCGGACATTTGGCCTGAAAAGCTGCCGCCGTCGCTTTTGACGGTCAACACGGCTTTTTGGTCACCCATTGGGCTTTTGATTGTTACGTCCCAATCACCATCAACTGCTGCCATATCCTTGCTCCTTATTTAGCATTGTTGCTTGCACTGGTGTTAGCAGCTTCGGTCACCATTTCAATTGGCAATCCCAGTGCTTCCAACTGCGGCTTCACCTTCGCCGCATCGCCCACAACCAACCAAGTGACCTTGGATGGATCCACCTTGACCCGCATGGCGTCATTCAATGCCTGCGCGGTCAGCGCATTATATCGGCCCGCCAATGTTTCGGCATAGTTGAAAGGCCTTTGGTTTAGGCGGTCTGCCTGCATTTGCCCCAGCACCGCAGACGATTGTTCGAAGTTGCCGGGCAGTTTGAGGACATTGCCCTTAATGGTCTTTTCAAGTTCCGCCGCGGTCACCGGCTTGGCGCCGTTAAAGTCCTTCAACTGATCGATCAAGACTTTGACCGATGGCCCGGTCTGGTTGGTCTGCACTGGCGCGAACATATAAAATGGCACGCGATCTTCGGCACCATTGATTTGGCTGCGCACGCCATAGGACCAACCCTTGGTTTCACGCAGGTCCATGTTGATACGCGACAGGAAGTCGCCACCGAAAATCTCGTTCGCAGCGCGCAGGGTCAGCAAATCGTCCGATCCCTTTGCATCGAGCACAAGGCCAGCAAGCACCAAGGATTGCGGTGAATTTGGACGGTCAATCAGCAGAATTTTTGATTCAGGTGCTGGCAATGCAACCGCAAAATTCTTCGCGGGCGCAGCGGCTGCTTCGGGCTTCCATTTGCCAAAGCGCTGCTCCAGCATAGGCTTGATTTCTTTCAGGCTGGTGTCGCCGACAACAAAGATTTCCGCTTTCGATGGATGCATCCATGACTGATGGAAATTGGAGACATCGGCGCGGCTGATTGTCGCAACGGTTTCTGCATATCCGCTGCCAGTCTGTGGTCCACCATATGGATGCGCAGCGCCATACAGCAAGGGCGGCAGGCGGCGCACGGCAATGCCCTGCGGCTGGTTATTTTCCGACTTGATCCGGGTCAGTTGCTGAACGCGGACACGCTCCAGCTCCTTGGTGGCAAAGGCCGGATTTTTGATAACGTCCGCTAGCAGATCAAGCGAAAGGCCAAGATTTGGCTTAACCGCACGCAAGCTCGCTACCGTCCGATCGAGTGAGGAACCAACACTGACGTCAGCACCCAATTTCTCTTCGGTTTCGGCAATTTGTGTAGAGGTCAGCGACGTTGTGCCTTCCATCAACATGGTCGACATCATCGACGCAACGCCGCGCTTGTCGGCCGGGTCCGCGGCATAGCCCGCATTGAAGCTCACCGCGACACGGACCGTTGGCACCGCGGCACGACGCGCGAAAAACACCTTAATGCCATTGCTTAAGGTTGTTTCTTCCACTGACGGAAAATCGAGCGCAGGCGTGCTTGTCGGTTCAGGGAATTTGCTGCGATCCTGAAAGGCGACGGGCGCCGATACCGACACATCGTCGGCGCCTGGGGGCGCATAAAATGCAGGCGCCGTTAACGTGCCTGTGCGGCTACCTGATCCAGCAGCAACTTCTTTATAGGCTTCGCGCTCACCGGGCTCGACGCGAATTTCGAGGACGGGGCGCGTCAGCCATTTTTGCATCGCGGCCTTCACCGTTTCTGGCTTTGCCGAAGCAAGTCGCTCCAATTCCTTTTTGTAGAAGGACGAATCCCCGACATATAGTTCGCCTGCAGCCAAAGCGACGGCCTTGCCGCCAAAGCCACCGACTTGTTCAAGACCATCGATTTGCTGCGCAATGTTGCTTGCGGCAACGCGCTGTACTTCTTCGGCGGTTGGGCCAGTTTTGATATAATCGGCCAAGATTTCATCGAGACGCTTCGCCACTGCATCGGCATCACCGCCCGGTTTCACATCGGCTTGAATGTTGACCAAGCTGCCATGCACGAACGGAATGAGATAGGCCGACACGCCCACAACGCTTTGTTCCTGACGCACCAAAATATTATCTAGGCGCGAGCTCGACAGGCCGCCCAGCGCGCTCATCGCAATGAACAATGAATTCGCATCGGGGTCAGCAAGACCTGGCACCACCCAGTTGCGATAGATACGCGTGGTCGGCACCTTGTCCTTCATGACGATTTTCACGTCTTTTTCGAGCGTTGGCACGGGTGCATTCACAGGCGCAACCTGCTTGCCGCGCTTGATGCTGCCGAACCATTTTTCCACCAAAGGCTTTGCTTGCGCC
>JAIOYN010000040.1 GCA_021741065.1 Sphingomonadaceae bacterium
ATAGCACTCGTCACCCAGAAGGGAGGGAGCGGCAAAAGCACGCTATGCGTCTCCCTCGCCGTTGCAGCCCAAGAGGCTGGAAATGCTGTTTGCATCCTCGAAATCGACCGCCAGGCAACGGCCACCCAATGGTCGCAAACCCGCCAGGGCGAGCCGCCGGAGGTGGCCCAGGTGCCCGCCGATAAGCTCGAAGCTACCATGAGCAAGGTGGCCGAGGGCGCATATGACTTCGTGTTTATCGACACGCCTGGCATCGACAGCCCAGGCACGAACGCCGCGATCCGCCTGGCCGACCTGTGCCTGATCCCATGCCGTCCGACCCCCGCCGACCTTCGCGGCGTAGGGCCAACCCTGGCGACGATTCACCGGCTGGAAAAAGACTTCGCGTTTGTCCTCAATCAGACGCCGCCCAAGAGTTACCGGGTGCGCGACACTGCCGAGGGCTTGAAGGTTCTCGGCATGTTGGCCGAGGTCAATATCGTGATGCGCAACGACCATCAGGACGCGATGGGGACGGGGCAGGGCGTCACCGAACTGAATCCGACCGGCGCGGCCGCCGATGAAATGCGGCGGCTGTGGGCCTGGGTTGATAACCGAACGAAGGGGTTGCCCCGTGTCAAAGCCGCCTAAAGGCATGTTGAGTAATATCGTGGCTGATATGGGGGCCACGGTCGCAGCCAGCGCGCAAGCTCCCGCGCCTATAGCCGTGGAGCCTCCCGCTGCCGCACCCGCCGAGCTTGTTGCTTCACCCGAAGAGCAACCGGCCGCGCCGCGCGCCGTTGTGCCCATTCGCGCCAACCGCACGCGCAAGCCTGCGGCACGCCAGCCAGGGCAGGGCACGTTGCGCGAGCGCACCAAGCAGCTCTCGCTCTATCTTGAGGAGCCGGTTTACGACGCGCTGCGCGAGATCGCCCATGTGGAGCGGTCGAAAATGCACCAGCTCGTTGTCGAAGGCATCGACTTGCTGCTGAAAAAGCGCGGTTCACCGTCGATTACCGAACTTTTGAAGCGGGCCGGGTAGGTTGGCCGTCCTGTTGTCCTGTTATAACAGGACGCATGGCGTTTTTTGCGGGGAATCAGGGCAGTGGGCTTTGCACGACTCGCCCGCCCCCTTAGGATTCCCGCATGACCGCAAACCGCATCACTTTCATGCCACGCGACCAGTTCGCGGGTTTGTCGCTCCAGCAGAAAAACGAGTATCTGTGCGACCTCGCCGCACGTTTCTGCACGGCTACCAATCGGCCTGCGGTCGAGCTGGACAAGGAGGCCCTTAGCCGCTTGCGGCGCTTTTACAGCCGCCGGAGCTTTGCCGACCTCGGCGTGAAGAACCTCCCGGACGATGACCTGGGACGCGCGCTGCGCGGCCTAGGCGATGCCATCAAAAACGATGAGCGCAAACAGGATTTGGTCGGTGCCCTCAAGTCCGAGCTGCCAGCGGTGTTGCGTGAGCCGCCGATTGACGACAGCCAAATGGCGTTCTTTGTCCCGACGATCTACGACGCGCCTATCAAGGATGACGTACATCTGATGGACGTATCGCCGTTCGCGTTGAACAAGAACCGCCGAACAAACACGATCCGCTATGAGCTGAAAGACAGCATCGTGACGGTGGCAGGCACCGCAGAGTATGGCCTGGCCACAGTGTTCGATTACGACATTTTCCTGCACATGGTTTCATACCTGGCCGAAGAATATCGCCGCTATAAAACCGCCGCCGAAAAGGGGAGGCGGCCCGACTTGCCCGCACGTGTTTACCGGCCGAACGCCGCGCACATTCTGAAATTCTGCCGCCGTAGTTCGGGGGGTCGGCAGTATAAGGACTTGGAAGCGGCGCTAGATCGGCTCAAGGGCACGCAAATCAAGATCGTGAACCTGAATAAGGGCAAGCGGCGCGAGGCGCTTGGCGTGTCGCTGATCCAAGACTATCGCGTGGTCAGCACCACCATGACGGGCCATGTTGATGAAGTCGAAATCGAGATTCCAGCATGGGTCTATGACAACGTGGTCAAGGAAAAGGGCCACCCGCACATTCTGACGATCAACCCCGATTACTTCCTCATCAGCCAGGGCATCGGCCGCGTCATCTATCGGTTGGCGCGCAAGGCTGCGGGGAGGGGAGAGGCGCGCTATTCGCTCAACGAGCTGCACAAGCGTAGTGGCTCCATGCAGGCCTTACCGCAGTTTCGGCAGATGGTTGGACAGTTCGTCGCCAGCACCAAAATGTTTCCGATGCCTGACTACGATCTGGAGCTGACGCAGGGCCAGCGCGAAACGATCCTGGTCATGACCAATCGGGGCACCGAAGCGCTCGCCGATGAAGCGCCTGCGCAATTTGGCCTTGCCGTCGGTTAGCCCGCGCGCCACGCTGATTCGTTTTGTCAGCCATTTTTGTCAAAACCGTCTATCGCCTATTCTGTCGAAGACCCTTTTTGTCAGGGCTTTTTGTCAAATCCGTCTTTCACCTATGCAGCGCCCGACGCTGCCCTGTGGATAACTTTTGTCAAAAGGCGTCTTTCAACTACGAATAGCCGTCTATCGCCTACCAAATCCCGTCTATCACCTATGACAAGCCGTCTATCACCTATTTCGAGGCCGTCTTTCGCCTACGCCTCCGGCCGCCAATACATTGAATTGCTGGATAAATTTTTGTCCGTTCCCCGAGTTGCCGGACTCTAAAACTTATTAAAACTATGAAAACTAAATCTAAAACGCCCAAACGGGCTGGAAGATTTTAAAAATGGGATTTGAAGATGAAGGAAACCGAACACCACGGCTCCCGCTTGAGCCGTCAAGGATGCCCTAACGGCTTCGCCCTTGACCGCAGCCAGAGCCGTAAAAGGGGTCTGCCATCCTGAAAGCAGCACTGTGCTTTCAATGAAAGACTGACGAGACGGCCTGTGTGGCCACCACGGCGATTCAAACGCTTAGGCAGGGCAAACTCCGCAGACTTTGAATAAAAACCTTCCTGCGGCCTTCCTATGAGGCGACGGGCTGAAAAGGATTCCGGCGTTCCCCGGTTGCTTGCAACCACGGGCCGCCGAAATTCTCCACCACGTCGGGTAGCGCCGCGAAAAAAATGGCCTGCCAATGTTTGGCGGCCGGTTCCGGCAAACTTTTAAGGGCGCGGCCGAGCATCGCCGCGCTTTTGAACACGAACAGCATCCGCGCCGCGCGACTGCCAGGCGGCCGATTCATGGCCCGGTCGATATGGCGGCCGCTTATCACGTCGAGCCGGTGCTGTAACTTGGCCTGGAAATTGTCGAGCCGCTCGCCATGGCCGCCGGTTTCGACTTCGAGCGCGATCACCCAGGGCGCGCCGCTGGCGTCGATCAGCTCGCCCAGGGCGTCCGCCGTGTAGGTGACGCCGTTCCAGGTGAGGGAGGTGGCGCGTTTCAAGTCCGCACTCCCGCCGTCGAAATCCGTGCGCAGGGTTTTGACCTGGTAGCCGGTGCGCTCCGCCCAGGCGCGCAGGCCAATGCACACATCAACCGTGGCGACACGCTGGCCCAGGTGCGCCGAGCCGCTGAAACCTTTGGCGCTGGCGCTTTGCGCCCACTCCGGCGCAAACACGTCGGCGAAATGCTTGGCAGCTTTCAGCGTGAGCCAGAAAACGCCGGGAGCCATCGGCGAGCCGCGCACGCTGTCAACGTAGCCAGCGGCGGCCAGGCGTTTCAGCCTTTCGCCCGCGTGCTTGCGGTTGGCGATGCCGAGCCGTTCAATCTGCTGCATGGTCAGCAAGCGATATTGTCCCAGGGCCGCCAACATCTGTTCGTCGGCCGCGCTGAGTTGCAGCGGCTTCATGCGGGATATTCGTCCATCGGATCGAGTGCCGACGATGCCGGCAGCATCGCGCCAGCCGGCGGCATCGCCGGCCGATAATGAGCGGCAAGCTGATACTGCATCACCTTGGCCCAATCGGCCGCAGCCATGGCGTTGCTGTCATCGGCAAGGTGAGGGGAGGCCATCGTGTCGAGCAACACGGTTTCCGCGTCTCCCCAGGCGGCAATAAACTGGCCGTTGCGCAGGCGCGGAATCTCGCCATCCCAATTTATGATCTTGAGGATCTCGCCCATGCTGGCGTTGCGCCCGAAAAGCTTGATCGCCGTGTTGTCACGTACCTTGCCAGCTAATCCGCGATCGAGGCCATCACCGAGGCGTTGCTGGCCGATCGTAAGCGAGATTCCAACCTTGCGGAGCTGTTCAAGAATAGTGAACACCGACGGAGAGGTGAGCCTGGTCGCTTCATCGACAAACACGTGCAGCGGCGTTTGCGGTAGATTGCGGTTATAGATTCGGCGCAGGCCCAGGGCGGCCACTTGCGCCATCACCAGGCGGCCCAGCGTGTTATCCGCGTGCGGGCCGACCGAGCCGCAATCCACGCAGATGATTTTGCGACCTTCCACGGCCGCCTGTAGATCGAAGGGCTGCGGAGCCGTCAACATGCGGCGGAGCAGGGGCGCGAATAGCGCATCATCGAGGCGCTTGGCGACGGCTTGCCTGGCACTCTCAAGGCTACCGTCAAAAAAGCCGCGCTCGAAAAATTCCCGCACCGTGGCGTCGGGCGTGTTCAGCGCCGCACGGGTGAGGGGATGGTTTTTGTCGGCGCGCATCATCGTGCGCAAGTCGAGCAGGGTGGCTCCTGGCACGTCGAGCAGAACCCGCAGGCAATGCTTGGACACGCTCACCATGTTGCCGGTGATGCTGTCATTCTCACGCAGGATGCCGACCGCATCGGCGAGCTGTGTTGCCAGGTTCGCCTTATCAACGTCGCCGACGCTTCCGGCCAGGGGATTGAAGGCGGGCACCATCTCGGGGTTTTCATCTGGTGCAGCGTCAAGATAAACAAGGCGTTCGGGCGTCCTGGCAAATTCGCGCCATCGCGCGATTTCGCGGGTGAGCTTCCGGTGCGGGTCAAGGACTAGCACCGCGCCCAGCTCCGGGTGCTTCACGTAATGATGCACCATGAGCTTGAGCAATTCGGATTTGCCGGAGCCGCTACCACCAACGACCAGGGCGTGCATCGCCATGTCGCTTTCGCGGAATTGCGACATGGACGAGCTGCGCAACATATTAAGCAACGCCTCGCCCAGTGCGTCATGCACCGCGCCGACGTAATTCACATACCCGCCAAAGTCGGACGTATGACGCTCGACGTTATACATTTTGACGAAGCGCCGCAGCTCCGGGCCGTCACCAGGCACGTACACGTCATTATAGCTGTGGTGCTCCTGGTGAAGCGCGCGCTTGATGCTGTCGAGTTTTTGAATGGCCTCCTTGTAGGCCGCGAAGGTGAGCGGCGCCCGTGCGGCGGGTTTGTTGCCTGCGGCGCCGCGAGCGCGCATCACCATGGCGATGATCTGGCGGCCGAGTTCGGAATCTTCCGAGGGGGCCAGGTGCGCGACCGCGCCGAGTTGCATCATGGTCGAGGTTGGCTGCGCCACGCCCCGGCCGCCCTTGAATTTTTGCTGTATGCTGACAGACTTCGTGTGTCTTACGTCAGTCATTCCACGTTTGCCCCCGGACACCTATGCAATCTCTTAAAGCCATCGCCGTCAAACGGCCAGCATGACAGTGCCCGACCGCGAAACGGCCAGCTCACCAAAGCGCGTCAGTGAAACCGCCGAGCAGCGGGAGGCCAGGTTGAAACATCTCGTCGCGGCCTATGCCGCCGCATATTCAGAGTTTCGCTATCGGCTGGCCGTCACCGAGGCCGTCACCGACGAGGCGGCGGTGCGGGCCAGATTCATGGCGGTCACCCGCCGAATAGGCCCCATATGAGGCCCCACAAGGCCCTATAAGAGGTCGCAGCGGAAAGGGGAAAACCTTAGCGTCGCCATCGCATTGGCCCGTCTAAATGGGCCACCCTTCCTTGGTCGATCGTTCTCTGCAATGCTTCTTGCATTGCATCGACCTCTCTCCCCTAGAACCCCGCCGAGCCCTCCACATGGACGCATTTAAATCCGACCGAGA
Organism: Sphingomonadaceae bacterium; assembly: GCA_021741065.1. GTDB lineage: Bacteria > Pseudomonadota > Alphaproteobacteria > Sphingomonadales > Sphingomonadaceae > Sphingorhabdus_B. The sequence goes on from JAIOYN010000040.1 coordinate 5,971, forward strand.
CCTTATTACCGAGATTGCCAAACAGCAGAAAATCGACCCGGAGATTCTGCTTGGCCCTACGCCACCTGTCGCGGAGAAGCTCGCAGCGCCAAAACCCGTCTCACCGGTATACGTGATGGAGGCGCAGGCTAAAACAATTGAGACGCTGCTTGAGAAATTCAGGTCGGCTGTCGAGGATATCGCGGAGTTGGGAAAGGTTTTAACGACCATTAAGCCGCTTATCGTCGATGTGTTGACCACGCTCTATGCTGATGATGTGGAAGCCCTCAAGATCGACCGTGCGCGCATGGGAATCGACACTCCGGTTATAAGTCTTGAAAATATGCTCAAGCTCGCCGCAGCCCGCGCCGAGCATTTGCAGAAGTATGGGCGCGGCAAGCGCGTTTAGCTGTCACCACCTCACTACCAGTTCAAAGAACACTTCGCCCGCATTTGTGTCGGACGGTTGTCTGGGGAACCATTCAGCCGTCGCGCCCGCCTCTTTGAGCTGATTCACCAGTTCAAGGGCGGCCTGCGTCTTAGCCAGGTCGATAGGAATCGGCGGTGTGATTTTAAGCACGCGGTATCCCTTCGCAGATTCCCGCGCCATCGCCTCTACAACGTCATTCAATTTGAACAGTTGGGCCGCCAGGTGTTCGCGTGCCTCGTCGGCACCGTCGCGTAGGCGTTTCAATTTTTCTTTCAGGATGGGTTTCATGCGGCGGCCCCCCGCACGTTGCGCGCAGCCCAGCGGCGGCCGAGATATGTGTCGGTCACATCAATCCGGCCGTGGCCCAGCTCGTGAGAAATTTGCAGCCTGGCCCGGAAGTCGCGTTTCTGTTCCTCACCGCTCATCTGGTCGCAAGTGCGGCCGCCAGCGGCCGGACACTTCCAGCCGGTGAGCGCGGCGTAGCGCCACTGCGCATATGCGTGGCGGAATCCGTGCGCGTTGCGCAGCCCTGCCCGCATCAATTCGTTTTCGTATCCCTTCACCGCCTGGTGATAATTCCGTCCCTCGCCGATCAAGGAGCCGTCACCACAAAGCGCCTTCACCTCATCCAGCAACGCCCGTTGCTTGGGATGGGTGAGCGGGATTTCTCGATACCGCCCGCCCTTGCACCAGCTCGCGCGCAGTGCCAGGCGATCGCCGTTATCGGCGAGCGCGGGCCGCATCTTCAAAACTTCCTCGCGCCGCAGGCCGAATGCGGCCTCTAGCTTGAGTGCAAGGCGAACGCGCGCATCCTGCACCTTCGCCAACGTCTCGTCATCCGCGCGCTTGGCGCGGTTGCCGTTGAATCTCACTCGCTCGGCCAAGCCGAACGCCTCGTTATCTTTGCCAATCAGGCCAGGCTTGCCGACCTTCTCCGCCCACCATCGCAACCAGCCCAGGCGGTTGCGTATGGTCGCGTCGGCGATGCCCTCCCCCTTCCAGCACCGCACCAGGGCGAGCGCATGTTTAGGGGCGAGGTTTTTTGCTGATTTCAATTTGAAGCCGAGGCCATGAAGCTCGTCCGCAAGCTGCTGCAAGCCGCGCGCGCGGCACGCCTTGGTCGCAAAGCTCCCCTCCCCGCTGTGGCGGGTGAGGTTCATCAAATCGAAATTCAGCTCCTTCACGTCGCAAATCTTTCGGTAAGTTTTAATGGCCAGACAGTTCCGCAAAATCGCGGGTTGCTGTTTGAGCTTTGCAGCTCACAAGGGCCGGTTGTCCGTTAGCGAAACGTCGTCCCGTTCCAAGTGCCTCCATTCGGTTTGAGGGATTGCAGCGGCGTCGGCCGCCGTCTCATTTGCAGCGTTCGTCGCGTTTATCCTTTCAAGTGGTTGCCTCCATGGGCCTCCGGTGCCGTGCGCGTTGCGCCATGCGCCGCTGGTTGGTTTTGTTGTTCAGCAGTTAGGCAAGGCCCTCGCCTCGCCGCCGGTTTTGCCGCACGCTCATCGAGCGCGCTCGTGCTTTTGGGTTGTCAGTCTCCTTTCAAAAGTTGCGGGCTGTTGCCCTGATGTTTCGTGCTAGTTAACCAGCGAATGCCGCGTGGCACTCGCCAGGCACTTATGCCGGGCCAGCACAGCCGACACCTGACACATGCAGCGCGTTCGGCAGGATTGGCGGTTCTTTGCGGTTTCTGAATCTCACCAGGAGCGTAGCGCGCGCAGCGGGCCGCCCTGTCACTACCTGGAGCCGGTAGTGACAGGGCGGGCAAACGCCCCTGCCCTGTGGTGGCGCGGCAACACGCGCCATCGAGAGGGCGCACCCTCTCAAACTCTCCGCCTTGCCATGCTTAGGGCTTCGCCTTCCCGCAGGGCAGCGGGCGCTCGGGCCGCGCCCACACCCAGGCCCAACGCTCACTCACTACAGCGCACTGTGGGGGCGCGTTCGTTCGCGTTGCCGAAAGCAAGAAAGGCAACACACATGGGTGCATCGGAGATCGGCCTTACATCTGTCATCGAGGCAGGCTGTGGCCGCACGTCATCCGGTGAATGACGCGAAGGGATGCACGCCCGTCTAGGGCCGGTTCTGTGTGTGTTGAGGTGGCGCAATCGCCGCCTATGCCGTCAAGGGCAGTGCAAGCGGCCTCCGGCCGCCCTATGACGGCGGCGGCAGATCGCGCCTAGCGGCTGCCATGGCTCAAGCGGCGAAGTGGCCGCTTGCGCCTGGCCGTTTTGGTTTTCTTAGAAAGTCTGGCGTGCAGTTCGATATAGGATTCCGCCAGCCGCAGCGCATGGCGCTGTTGCAGTTTACCGCCCGTCTCCTGGGCGAGCGCGGCAATCACATAAGCAACATTGTGGTTCATGCTGTTACCTCGACAGAACGGAAAGCGAAAGTGATAGGACGCGAATGCCCTATAATAAAGCACCTTAGCTGCGCAAATTTATTGAACGACTTACGATGCAGGCATGTTGCGCCCGCATCGCTTGATTTACGCCCTCGCCTTCATGGCCGGAGCGGGGCTTATCGCTAATGCGAATGCTGCCGAATGGGCCGACTACGCCACTGTCAGCATGACCGATCCGGTTACGCCAAAGCTGACGGCGAACCGACTATGTTACACCGACGGCCGCGACGTGGCGTGCGACGGCGCGGCGGGGCTGCTTTCCAGCAGCGGAAGTCTGGTGATCTCCACAGTGGCGGCGGGCGGGCTTAGCGTAACAGGCAACACCAGTTTGACCAATGTGAATGCCAGCGGCATCGCTCGATTCATTGGCGTGATTTCAGATACGAATCAAACAAACCTGCGGCTCACCGCGCCGGGAACGGCACAAATCCAAAACGTCGGCTTGAGCTTTTACCCAACGTTCGACGGCAGCGGCTCCGACAACGGCCCGCGCCGCGTGGCCGATATTTTGGCAGGCTTCAACGGCGGCACTTGGGGACATCAATATCTATCATTCAACGTCGGGGACGTAAACAACGATACCGGCGCGCTCACGGCCGAACGGATGCGCATCACCGCCAATGGCTCTGTCGGCATCGGCACGTCTACGCCAAGCACAACGCTCTACGTTAATGGCAATACAACGTTGGCTGGTGAGCGTACTTATCTCGCCGGGTTTGATGCCTCACACATCCATTGGTTAGGTATCAATAACGGTAGCGGTGAACCATCCAACCTTTTTATGGGTTTTGTATCACTAGATGGTTTGACTGCCGACCGCATCACCATGAATCCTGGCGGCAGCGCCAGCGGCCTTATTGTTGTCAGCACCGGCCTAGTTGGCATTAACCTCTCGCGTGACCCTGTGAGGTCGCTTGAAGTGTCCGGCACCATCAGTGCCACCAACCTCGTCGTTGGCGGTTGCACCGGCTGCGGAGGCAAGGGTGCTGATCGGCAGGTGTTTACTGTCAGCGGCACCTGGACCAAGCCGAGCGGCTACAGCACCAACGCGATGGCGTATGTGCAGTGCTGGGGTGGCGGCGGCGGCGGTGGCAGGGCAGGCTACAGCTCCTGGACGGGTAATGGCGGCGGCGGCGGCGCTTACCGTGACGGGTGGTTCCTGCTTTCCACCCTGGGTGCCACCGAGACGGTGACGATTGGGGCCGGCGGCGGAGTAGGAACTGCGGGCTATGGCGTTGGCTATGCGGGTGGAAACAGCAGATTCGGTAGTAAATTGACTGCGTATGGCGGCGGCGGCGGCGGATCGTCCAGCTCCAGCTGGACTGCGGCAGGCCAGGGTGGCCAGCTTACGGCAGCCGGTACGAACGGTGGTGCTACCGGCAATCCGATTACGACAGAGAGTGTGGGAGGCGATGGCGGCCAAAGCAGTATCATAGGTGCCGCTGGCGGGGCGTCGTACTTTGGGGGATCGACCACACCTGCCGGCACGTCTTCCATGGGTGGCAACGGCGGCGGGATTGGCGCGAACGGCAGTGCGCCAGGTGGTGGTGGCGGTGGAGCTTATGCCACTAACGGCGGGTATGGTGCCGCCGGGCAGTGCATCGTGAGCGTGTTCAACTAGTTTACATGCAACAGCGGGGTCATGGTCACGCATCTTACCGTCACCAACGGCGTTCGTGTCAACCGTCACAGGGCTAGGCTCGCACGCACGCCCAGCAAACCTATAGGCTGATGCTAAAGCTCGCCGCTGAGGGTGTTGCGGCCTGCACCACCATCGCGGCGGAACTGGAGCGACCCGGCTTCCCGGCCGTCGTGACGGGCGCATCACACGGGAGCGCCTTTATGAGATAAGGCAACGATTGCGAAAACCCTAAGCCGACCAAGAATACGCATGGCTTGCGCCATCTGCTACTTGCGAACAACACCCGTGATCGTGCGGTTACGATCCCAATACGTCCCGGTTGCCTTACAGGGCGCACGATTCGCACCGCGATGTATCGTGACGACCTTACGGTTGCAGACAACGCAAAGCCGGACGGGTCAGCCACAGGTCTTACCGATCGCGGGCGAGCTGTGCAGGACATCTCAAGCGTGCTTCGGCTGGGAAATCGCCGCCGGTGCCAACGCCCAAATTCGGTTAACAAAATGCAAAAAAGCGGGTTTTTCCGATGGATTCGACTTTGATTCTATCCGACTGTTGCATTCGAGCAATAGTAACCCTGGTCATCTTCAACTAAGTTCCGTCATCAGAGACGAAGGGCGTCTCGATTGGAACCCGGAGAATTTTTATGAAATCGGCTATTTCAGCCACATTTGCGTTGCTTGTTGCTGGCACCGCCGCTGCTTCCGCAGCTGACCTTCCAACCCGCACCTACACGAAAGCTCCCGTCCTCGTTCAGGTTTATAACTGGACCGGATTCTATATCGGCGTGAACGCCGGCATCGGTGGCGATAAAACCGATTATAACTTCGGCGGCGTTGCCAGTGGCAATGTCACGTCGTTCGGCGGCTTTGGCGGCGGTCAGATCGGTTACAACTATCAATTCGCTGGTAACTGGGTTGCCGGTATCGAAGCCGACATTCAGGGCGGCAGCCTCAAGAGCGAAATCAATGCGAGCATTCCACCGGTCGGGCTTAGTGGCGGAACTGAGATGAAGTGGTTCGGCACCGTGCGCGGTCGCCTGGGCTACGCATTTGATCGCGTTTTGGTGTACGGCACCGGCGGCTTTGCTTACGGATCGGAAGACACCTACCTTAACGCAGCGCCGCTTTTGACCTTCTCGCGCAGCGCTGACCTGACGGGTTGGACAGCAGGCGGCGGCGTCGAATATGCAGTGACGAATAACGTCTCAGTAAAGACCGAATATCTCTACTTTGAGTTCGACCGCAACAACATCGCCGCGATCGGTCCGACTACTATCGACAACAAGGTCACCGCTCACACTCTGAAGGTCGGCTTGAACTACGCTTTCGGAAAATGACTTTCGATTTCGCTAACCAAGTTTGGTATACTTCAAACCCCGGCTGAAAAGCCGGGGTTTTTTGCGATTGGTAGTGATCGGCCAATCCGATCAGCAACACCTCATGTGATTGCAGCTGTCCTCCAGCCGCAGGCTATAAGGGTAGCTCCACCGCCTACGCGATCTGCGCACGTTTGCAGTAAGCGATGCGGAAAGTCGTCTGGCAGCGACACGCGAGCGCAACAGTTATGTGCATAAGTCAAAACTTACGCACGAAAGAAAACCCGAGGGTTTCTAGTTGCTTGTGCCGTGCATAAGTCTCGTGCATAATAAGGCATGATTTATGGCTATGCCCGCGTCTCGACAACCGACCAGGACACCGCCGCCCAGGTGGAGCAGCTCACGGCTGCCGGTGCGGTCAAGGTGTTCCGCGAAAACATCAGCGGCGCGACCGCCGACCGGCCGCAGCTCAAGAAGGCCCTCGCCGCTCTCGACCAGGGCGACGTGCTGCTGGTCACCCGGATTGACCGCCTGGCGCGATCGACACGCGATCTGCTGAATATCGTGCATGACGTGAAGCAGGCCGGGGCCTCTTTCAAATCCCTGGCCGAGCCTTGGGCCGACACGACGAGCGAGCTGGCCGAGTTCATGCTGACCGTGTTGGGCGCGGCCGCGAAGCTGGAACGCGCAACCATCCTGACACGCACGGCCGAGGGCCGCGCGCGCGCTAAGGCGAAAGGCAAAAGCCTGGGGCGGCCGTTCAAACTCACGCCGACGCAACAGAGCGAGGCCCGCGCCATGCTCGATGCTGGCCGTGGCGTGTGCGAGGTCGCGGAAGTGTTCAACGTCAGTCACTCGACAATCTCAAGGTTGCCCGCATGAGCGCCGTCTATCTCACCCGCATCAACGCGAACGAGAATATGCGCCGGTTCTACCGGCTCGACGTGCAGCAAACCTTATTCGGTGAGTTCGCCTTGGTACGGGAATGGGGCCGCATCGGCCGAGGCGGTCAGGTGCGCAGCACCCCCTTCCCCACGCGCGGCCAGGCCGACGTTGCCATGGCGAAACTCTATGCCAGCAAGGCACGGCGGGGTTATCGTTGCCTTAACAGGTAAGCGTGCATACAGGTGGTTGTAGTCGTTATCAAAGCCAACGCTCTCCGCGTTGCCCATATTGTAGCGCATGGTGCGGCCAGCGGCGAGGATGGCGAGTACGTAGGTGTTTTTCGTGCATGGGCACGAACCGAGCTGACAGACTCAAGGAAAGCGGGCCGTGATGCCTTGCCCGCCGCTTTATTCGCCGGTAAGCGTGATCTGCGGCAGGTCGCGCTTCGCATCGACCACACGCACGACCAGGACACCACCCGGCACGATGGCGTAAAGCGCCAACCAGCGTTCAATGACGAGGTGACGTGCACTCGGGTCAATATCGGGCCGCGCGGGGCCTAGCTCCGGGTGTTGGGCTAGCTGTTCGCATCGCTGCTCGATGCGATCAAGCAGCCGATCGGCCGTTACCGGCCCGGCCTCGGTGGCAAGATGCAGCCAAATATTCAGCAAGTCCTGGCGGGCGCGCGGGGTAAGTTGAACCTGTCCCACGCCGGTTACTGACCGGCTTTTGCCATCAGCTTGCGGCCGTCGGCCTTGATGCCCGCAAAGTCAGCGCTGACCGCAGGCCCGCTCCCCTGCCCTTCGGCCCAGGCCTGACGCAGGTACGCCAGGCGCGCTTCTTCTGTCTGTTCCATGATCCGCAGCGCCTCGCGGACAACCTCGCTGGCCGAGGTGTAGCGGCCGCTTGAGACTTTTGACTTTACGAATTCGCCAAGTTCGTCCGTCAGAGAGACATTCATGTTCATAAGTGGAACCCTTCCATTGGTGTAATTATGGAGCTTTCCACAAACTTTGGCAATCTTTAGCATTGCCCCATTAAGCCCCCGTCCTGTCATACCAGCATCCTGTTATAACAGGATGCAAGGATAACACGGCCCCTCGTCCGACTTGGTTAGCAGCCGTTTACTATTTCCTGTTATCCCCTGATCCTGTTCTGACAGGATACCAGCTTAAAAGGACAACAGGTTTATGTTATCAAAGTATACCAGAATCACAGTATTAGGTTATAACAGCATAACAGTATCCTGTTACGAAATCGGGAAAGGGCTTTATTTATGAAGGTGATAGCACTCGTCACCCAGAAGGGAGGGAGCGGCAAAAGCACGCTATGCGTCTCCCTCGCCGTTGCAGCCCAAGAGGCTGGAAATGCTGTTTGCATCCTCGAAATCGACCGCCAGGCAACGGCCACCCAATGGTCGCAAA
>JAIOYN010000041.1 GCA_021741065.1 Sphingomonadaceae bacterium
CATGGCTGCCGTGATTTCAGCGAGTACGCCAACACGATCAGCCACCAGCATCCGCAGATAGGTCTTGCTAATCCGATGCGCGGAAGCCGCGCGCGGAAGCCTTTCAAGTTCGGCGGCCGGCATAGAAAATGCAGGGCCAGTTTCCTTGCGCGCGATATCGACCAGATCGGCGACGACAGCGGATGCCGTTGGCTTGTCACCAGCGCCTGCGCCTTGGAACAGCAAGCGGCCAGAGAAATTACCCTCGGCAACAACGGCGTTGGTTGCGCCGGTTACATGCGCCAGCGGATGGCTCAGCGGCACGAGGCAAGGCTCAACCCGCTGGAAAATATTGGCTGACCCGTTGTCACCGTCAATTTCTGCAAGACCGATGAGACGGATGCGATAGCCCAGCGTTTTGGCCTGTGCGATGTCTGCCGCCAGAATTTTGCGCACGCCGCGCGCCTCAACACCCCCGAAATCAATGACTGAGCCAAAGCTTAAAGACGCAAGGATTGAAAGCTTATGCGCGGCGTCAATGCCGTCAATGTCGAACGACGGGTCTGTTTCCGCAAAGCCCTTGGCCTGTGCATCTGCAAGCACCTGTGCAAAATCCAAACCGTCGCTCTCCATCGTGGACAGGATGAAATTACAGGTGCCGTTGAGGATACCATAGACCCGATCAATGCGGTTGGCTGCGGCACCATCGCGCAGGCCCTGAATAACGGGAATGCCGCCAGCAACTGCCGCTTCAAATTTGAGCGCGGCCTGCTTACTCTCCGCCAAAGCCGCAAGCTCGGCTCCATGATGCGCGATCATCGCCTTGTTGGCGGTTACCAAAGCGCGTCCGTTGGATAAAGTCTCCCGCGCCAAAGTCAGGGCGGGACCATCGGATCCTCCGACTAGCTCAACCACAACGTCAATATCGTCCGCAGTGGCAAGTTGCCCCATGTCATCGACCCAACGATAGGGCGACAGATCAACGCCGCGCTCCTTTGTCCGGTCACGCGCGGTAATGGCTACAATCTTGATCTCGCGGCCTGCCCTGCGCGCAATAAGCGCCGCATTCTCCTCAATCAGGCGAATGACACCGCTGCCCACGGTTCCAAGTCCCGCGAGGCCCACGTTAAGGGGTGCATGACGAACTTGTGTGGACATGGCTAAATGACTTTCTGCCTAGAATCTGCCGGAGTTATGCCGCGCTTAAGTGGAATCTGATGGAAACGCTAGCCCAAGCTTGCGATGCCCTTGCGGGCGCGCCAGCCAAAGGCATAAGACAACCGAAAGGCTAGCGCTTGGGCATGGCGTTCGCTAGAGCCGGGTTAAATGCGAAATCGGAGTAAAAAAATGCGTGCAGTTGGTGTTATCGGGGCGGGTCAAATGGGTGCCGGCATCGCGCAAGTGAGCGCTGCCGCTGGCTATCATGTCTATCTGTCCGACCTTGATTTGGCAAAGGCTGAAGCAGGTAAAGCCGGCATTGCCAACGCCTTGGCCCGCTTGGTTGCCAAAGAGAAAATGGGGCAAGTTGAGGCCGACGCATTGCTGTCACGCATTGAACCCGTTGCCAGTTATGAACCTATGGCGGACGCCGAGCTGATTATCGAAGCGGCGACCGAGCGGGAGGACATTAAGCGCAAGATATTTGAGGCGGTGGGTAAAGTCCTTGGCCATCAGGCGGTGTTGGCGTCGAACACGTCGTCGATTCCGATCACACGATTGGCGCAATCATCGCCCGATCCCGCGCGCTTCATAGGCGTGCATTTCTTCAATCCCGTGCCGGTCATGGGCCTGATCGAAATCATTCGCGGCTTAGCAACGACGGACGCCACGGTGGACATCGTGCGCCAATATGGCGAGGCACTTGGCAAACACTTGGTTTTTGCCAATGATGCGCCGGGTTTCATCGTCAACCGCGTGTTGATGCCGATGATCAACGAGGCAATTTTTGCGCTTGGCGAGGGCGTTGCCAGCATTCGTGATATTGATACCGCGTGCCAATTGGGCCTCAACCACCCCATGGGACCGCTGACCTTGGCGGATTTTATCGGGCTCGATACCTGTCTTGAAATCACCAATGTGCTGTTTCAATCCACGGGCGACCCGAAGTTTCGTCCCGCTCCATTGCTGCAAAAATATGTTGAGGCCGGGTGGTATGGCCGCAAGGTGAAGCGCGGATTTTACGATTATTCCGGTGACGCGCCGGAGCCGACGCGCTGAGGCTCTGCGGCATCGGCTTTTGTCGTCAGATTTAACCCGATGGCCCCGACCAAGATCAGCAGGATAAACCCAATCTGGACGGGTTGCAGGCTTTGCTTGAACACCAGCCAACCGATGATGGTAATCGCCATTATCCCCATCCCGGACCAGATCGCGTAGCTTACACCTACCGGAATGCTCTTCATGGCCACGGCAAGGAAGGCAAAACATACCCAATAACATGCCATTGAACCGATACCGAAGCCGATGCGGGCAAAGCCGTCCGACGCTTTCAGCAGGCTCGTTCCGGCAATTTCAAAGGCAATGGCGATTGCCAGATAGATCCACGCGTTCATTTCAATCTCCCTTTTTGTCTGCTCCAAAAGCGACAATTTGCGTGCACCGAATATCCGCCGCCCTGAAGCAATACGCATTGGTGCGACGAGCCCTTTGGTTTCTTAAAGACACCAGGTGCGGCTAGTTAGGCCCGTGCGGCGGACAACTTCGTTTATCGGAAGCGAAGCAGTCATGTGGACTGTATGCATCTGACGCTGGGTCAACTTCAAGCATTATCTGCGTGCGTGATATTTGCCAATCGGCATCAGGGTCATGTACTGGCCGCAATAAAGGCGTTGGCGAGATCAGCGATCAAATCGTCGGTGTCTTCCAAACCGATCTGCAGCCGAATGAGCGTGCCGTCTTTTTCCCAAGCGACGGCCGACCGGTATTTTTCAGGTTGGACCGGCAAAGCCAAGCTTTCAAAGCCGCCCCAGCTATAACCGATTCCGAATAGGTCGAGTGCATCTACAAAGGCGGCGGCGGTTGCGGCGTCGCCTTTGTGGATGAAGGAGAATAGACCCGACGCACCCGTAAAGTCACGCTTCCAAATTTCGTGGCCCGGACAGTCTGGCAACGCGGGATGGAATACGCTCGCAACGTCTGGTTGTGTTTGTAACCATTTGGCGATCTGCAGTGCCGAGGCCTCATGTGCCTTCATTCGGACGGACAAGGTACGCAGGCCGCGGCTGGCGAGATAGGCATCGTCGGGTGACACTGTCTGGCCAAGCTGCTGCGCGGTTTGGCGCAATCGCATCCAATATTTCGCATGCGTGGTGACGCTGCCCATCATAACGTCGCTATGGCCCACAATATATTTGGTGCACGATAAGATCGCCATATCGATGCCCTTATCGAGCGCCGTGTGAAAATAAGATGTCGCCCAAGTGTTATCGAGCAAAGTCACTACATTGCGCCTTTTCGCGGCTGCGCAAATAGCGGAAATATCTTGCACCTCAAAGGTCAGGCTTCCCGGGGACTCCAACAAGATCGCCTTGGTGCGGTCACAAAACAACGTGTCATAATCAGCGGTAAGCGGGTCGAAATAGCGTGTCTCAACCCCGAAACGCTTCAGAAATCCGTCGGCCAGCGAACGGCTTGGATCATAAGCGTTGTCCGTCATTAACAGGACGTCGCCTGCCTTTAAGACCGACAACAATGCGCAAGCAATAGCGGCTACACCCGACGGATATAGCATCGTGCCGTACGCGCCGGGTTCCATTTCGGTGAGCGCTTCGGCCAGCGACCATTGTGTTGGCGAGCCACGGCGGCCGTAGAAAAAGCGGCCGTCTTCGTTCGATGTCTTGCCGGCTTCGAGCGCGGCGACATCCGCGTAGAGATGCGTACTCGCGCGCCAAATGGGTACATTGACAACCGAGCCGGTTAACGCTTCCCGTCGTCCTGCAGTGACTATTTTAGTGGCTGGCTTTCGGGGCTTGTCAGAACTCAAGCCGCACCCTGCGCTTTGGGGGTGTCGGCATCAAGGCCCCATTCGGACCAGCTTCCGTCATACAACGCCACATCGGTTTTGCCGGTCATGCGCGCACCAAAAAGGACAACCGCAGCGGTCATGCCTGACCCGCAAGTGGTGATCATGGGTTTGTTCAGATCCACGCCAGCGTCGGTAAAGGCTTTGGTCAATTCCGCGCCGCGTTTCCATGTTCCATCTGCGTTGAACAACTGACCAAAGGGTAAGTTGCGGCTGCCCGGAATATGACCCGACGCCATTTCGGGGCGAGGTTCCGCTTCTTCGCCCGTAAAGCGACCAGCGCCGCGTGCATCGACCACATCTGCGTCCTTGCTGTGCAAGTTTGCCAGCATGTCAGCCTTGCTGCGCACGGCCTTGTCATCTTTCCACACGGTAAAATGACGATGGCGCAAGCTGGGTTTGCCGGCTTCCAGCGGTCGGCCTTCGGCCTTCCATTTGGCGATGCCACCATCAAGGATGGCCACATCATGCGCACCGAAAAGCGTAAGCATCCACCATGCGCGGGTAGCAGACTTGAACGGGCTGTCATCATATACCACGATACGGCTGCCATCCCCAAGCCCAAGCGATTGCATCCGGCTTGCGAATTTTTCGGGTGGCGGCAATGTATTCGGTAGGCTGCTATTGGCGTCGGCCAGTTCTTCCAAATCCATGAACACCGCCGATGCAATATGCCCGCCTTCATATTCTGCTCGCGCATTGCGGCCCGCGTCAGGCATGAACCATGTTGCATCGACTACGCGAAGGTCGGACGCGCCGATTTCATTCGCTAACCAATCGGTGCTTACTAACAATTCCATGATTTCGTCCTTGCCCGCATGTTTGATTCTTATGCGGGGCAGGATAAGCCGCTTTTACAAACTATCCAAGTGTTTCCAGAAACTGATGCGCATGTGCCCGAAGCTTTACTTTATCTGCGTCCGCCATCCGTTCCCAATTTTTATACGGCATCGCCATGCGGGGGTTTCTGCGCAATTTCCCTTCGTTCCGGGCGATGAATTCCCAGTATAACGCATTGAAAGGGCATGCTTTTGGACCAACGCGTTGCTTGACGTCATAACGGCAATGTGTGCAATAATCTGACATGCGGTTAATATAGGCACCGCTCGCCGCATAAGGTTTTGACGCGAGCATGCCGCCATCGGCAAACTGGCTCATGCCCAGGCTGTTGGGCAATTCCACCCATTCATACGCATCGGCATAGACCGCCAAATACCATGTATGCACTTGCTTCGGGTCAAGTCCGGCCAACAAAGCAAAATTGCCAGTGATCATTAGCCGCTGGATATGATGGGCGTAGCTATGCGCGATCGTCTGTCCAATCGCCTGCGACAGGCAACGCATGTCGGTTTTGCCTGTCCAATAAAACGCAGGCAGGGAACGCGTTGCGTCAAGCGCATTGCTCTCAACATATTCGGGGCCCGCATGCCAATAAATGCCGCGCACATATTCGCGCCAGCCAATGACTTGCCGGATAAAGCCCTCAGCGGCGTTAATCGGAACCTTGCCTACTCGATATTGCGCCACCACCGCACGGCATAGTGCAAGAGGGACAATCAAGCCGGAGTTGATGTAGGGCGAGAGGATCGAGTGCCATAAAAACGGCTCGTCCGTGAGCATCGCATCCTGATAATCGCCAAAATGGGGCAAGGCATGCACCAGGAAATGTTGTTGCTGCTGCAAAGCATCTTCACGGGTCACGGCAAAGCCGAATTGCGCCGTCTGTCCGATATTGTCACCATAACGGGCCTCAACCATCTGGATGACGTCTTGCGTCACAGCATTGGGCGCAAAATGCAGTGGCCTTGGCATCGTAAGATCGCGCTTGGCGGGTTTGCGGTTTTCTGAGTCAAAATTCCATTGCCCACCCTCGGGCGCATCGCCATTCATAAGCAGGCCGGACTTACGGCGCATATCGCGATAGAAGAATTCCATGCGGAACTGCTTGCGGTCCTTGGCCCAGCTTTCAAATTCACTATGGGTGCACAAAAATCGGTCGTCGGGCAGGATATTCACCGGAATATCAAAACGGTCGGGCCAGCTATCGAGCATGGCCTTTACCCGCCATTCGCCCGCCTCGGTCACGCGCAGTGCGGAGATTTTGTGCCGCTCAATTGCGCGCGCGACTTCGCCGGTGAAGCTCCCGCTATTGTTGGCATCGGTCAGTTTTACGTAATCGACGATCCAACCTGCGCTGCGTAGATCCTCAGCATGATGGCGCATGGCGGACAGAATATACGCCATTTTGGATTTATGGTGCGGCACATATTCGGTTTCTTCGTCCACCTCCGCCATTAAGATGACGGATTCTTTTTTGTCCTGCCCCGCCAAAGAGGACAGGCCGTGGCTGAGTTGGTCACCCAATATAGGAATCAAAATTGTCATGTCGGCGCCATAGCGCGGGGCGCATGCAAGGACGATACAGGGTTTCCAGAATGACAAAGGCGCGCTGTTTGGATGGATCTCGCCATATCTATTACCGAACAGTTGGCGATATCTGTCATCACCCGTTTGCTTCGCGCTGCGAAACGGCTAAATGCGGCATCATGACCGACCCATTAAAGCCCAAATTCCTCGGTGCGCAAAGCGCGCTTCCCCAAACGCCTGAAGAGGCGCAGCTGGATTATGTGCCCAATCCACGTCCGAGCGCACTTTATCTCGCGCGTTTCGCGGTGCCGGAATTTACCTCGCTGTGTCCCGTCACGGCGCAGCCTGATTTTGCGCATTTGGTTATCGATTATGCGCCAAATGCGACAATCGTCGAATCAAAATCGTTGAAGCTTTTTCTGGGTTCATTCCGCAATCACGCCGCCTTTCATGAAGACTGCACCGTTGGCATCGGCCAGCGTCTTTTCTCCGAAATGAAGCCGCATTGGCTGCGTATCGGCGGCTATTGGTATCCGCGCGGCGGCATACCGATTGATGTGTTCTGGCAATCCGGCGAGCCGCCCAAGGGTTTGTGGATACCCGACCAAGGTGTTCAGCCTTATCGTGGCCGCGGCTAGGGTGCCGGTCCGCACAATACTGGGTCATTAGCAATGCAGGTCAACCCTGTTGTGGACTTCTTTCTCATCTCGTCGACGCTCAAGAATCGTTCGTCGCAAATAATCGTTAAATGCTGTTCTCGACCGAGGGCCTGCTTTATCACTTCTGCATGGCCAGTATATTAAGAGTTCGGGAAAACCGCATCCAAGGCGTCGGCCGCAAAGGCATGGCCTCACTGGCAATATTGTCCCTGTTGTCGGCATGCGTTGCGGCAGAGCGCGCGCCATCACGAACACCTGCCCCAGCCGCGAAAAAGGCACAGCCTGCGCAAAAGCCTGCGACGCTTGCCGTTCCGGTTCGTCCAGCGGCTGTCCGCGCACCTGTCGGATTGGAAAGTCTGCTGAATGACCAATGGCGCATTTTTCCGGGTCGCACGGGCGTTGCTATCATGCGCATCGATGGCGGCGAGTGGATAACGGGTAAGCGCGCGGATGAGCTATTTCCGCAACAAAGCGTATCCAAAACATGGGTTGCATTGACGATTTTGGACTTGGCCGACCAAGGGAAGATCCGGCTGGACCAAAAAATACGTATTACACGCGATGACCTTGCGGTCTTTCATCAACCCATTCGCGATCGCGTTATCGCCAATGGCGAGATTGAAGTAACGGTGCTGTCGCTTCTCGAGCAAGCGATCATCAGTAGCGATAACACCGCCAATGATTCTTTGTTGCGCACAGCAGGTGGTCCGCAGGCCGTGCAGAATTTCCTGCTGCGCAAAAAACTGGGCGCCATTCGTTTTGGTCCGGGTGAGCGTTTGATGCAAAGTGCAATAGCCGGGCTGGATTGGCGTCAAGAATATGCAATTGGCCGCCGTTTTTATTCTGCGCGCAGCGAGGTTCCCTTGGCGACACGGAAGGCAGCGTTGGACCGCTATCTTGCCGATCCCGTTGACGGGGCCAGTCCTGAGGCGATTGTCCGGGCGCTTGCTAAATTGGCGAAGGGTGAATTGCTCTCGCCTGCATCGACGCGCCTTATCTTGGGAATCATGTCACGCACATCAAGCGGTCCGAACCGGTTGAGGGCAGGGGTGCCTGCAGGGTGGCAGTTTGTGCACAAGACGGGGACAGGGCAAATTCTGCCGCCGGTTTCAACTGGCTATAATGATATTGGGATAATGACGGCGCCTGACGGCACGCGCTATGCCGTGGTCGTTATGATGGGCAGCACCACCGCGCCCATACCCCAACGCATGGCATTCATGCAGTTTGTGTCGCGTACTGTCGCCACATATCACGGACAATAGTCGCAGACAAAGAAAAGGGCCGTCCTGAAGACAGGACAGCCCTTATCAAATGCTTTCGCTTAGAAAGCGCGAATATTACTTCGCAGCTTCTTTCGCAGCGTCTGCAGCGGCGCCAGCTTCTGCAGCAGGTGCAGCAGCGTCAGCAGCAGGTGCAGCAGCGTCAGTTGCAGCAGCGTCAGTTGCAGCAGCATCGGTAGCTACTTCAGCGCCTTCAACAGCGGCGTCAGCAGCTTCTGTGGTTGCTTCTGTGGTTGCTTCTGTGGTTGCTTCTTCAGCACCTGAGCAAGCGGCCAAACCGAGCGAAGCGGCAAGAACGAGAGATACAGCAATTTTCTTCATATGGGAAACCCCCTAGCAAAACTTATGAAAACCTGACAGGCACGTTGCAACATTTGCAGCTTGCCTGCAAAAAGCCCTCTAGCCCGTTCATAATTCGCTGGCAATGCGCTTTTTCACTTCGGCAAAATGTTACATAGCTGTTTGAGGATTATGTCTACTATAACGGTAGAAAATATGGCTAATTTGTGCGGATTGACTTGATATAAAGAATTCTTTATATCCCTTTCAAATGATCAGTTTGTTAAACATCATGCGGGCTTTGGCCGACCCTACACGGTTACGAATCGTGTTTCTCGTGCGTCGACTGGAGCTATCCGTGGGTGAATTGGTCCAGATACTCGACCAAAGCCAGCCCCGCGTTTCCCGGCATATCCGGATTCTGGATGAAGCTGGGCTTTTGGAACGTCGCAAGGAAGGTAGCTGGGTATTCTTAAGGCCTAGCGGGATGTTAACGGATGGCTCCCTTGCATCCTTATTGGCAGAGGCCGATGTGTCCCAGGCAAAGGCGTTCCAGCGGGACCTGCTGCGATTAGATGAAGTCCGAAACGCACGCACCGATATGGCTGCGCAGTATTTTGCGGCACATGCTGATGAGTGGGATTCGCTCAGATCATTGCATATTGCCGATTCCGAAGTTGAAGCGCGCTTGGCGCAAGTCCTGTACAGCGCCCCCTTAGGTCGGGTCCTTGATGTCGGGACCGGCACCGGGCGGATTGTCGAATTGTTTGCGCCCGATTCCAGCCGGCTTGTGGCAATAGATAGCAGCCCCGAAATGCTCCGGCTCGCACGCGCAAAAATTGCTAACTTAAGTCCCGAAATCGCCAGTAAGGTTGATATAAAGCTTGGTGACTTCAACATGCTGCCAATGGGTGACGGTGAATTTGACACGGTCATCTTCCACCAAGTCCTGCATTATGCCCAGCACCCCGAAGCTGTTATCGCCGAAGCAATCCGTACGCTTGCGCCGGGTGGCCGTCTAGTCATCGTTGATTTTGCGGCGCATGATCTAGAAGAGCTCCGCACGGTACATGCCCACGCCCGGCTTGGCTTTTCGGATGATTTCATGAAAAAGGCATTTAATAGTTACGGCCTGCAGATGGTGCACCAAACCGCGCTTGAGGCTGGCGCATTGGTGGTAAAGGTCTGGATGGGCGAAAAGCTCTCCACGCAGCAACCGCGTCCCACAGATAATCTCAAACCCAAAAACAATTTAAGGATCGTCGCATGATTCTCCCACTTGCACAGATGCAGGAGGCCAGCCGAGCTGTTGCCTCGCCCCTTTTTGCAGGGCTCCCCGGTGATTGCGAGATCAGCTTCGAATTCTTCCCGCCCAAAACGGAAAAGATGGAGGAGCAATTATGGGATTCGGTCGTGACCCTATCACCGCTGGGGCCGCGCTTTGTCTCGGTCACTTATGGTGCCGGCGGCACAACCCGGGAACGCACGCACAACACGGTGGCGCGCATTGCCCGCGAGACCGATATTCCGGCAGCCGCGCATTTGACCTGTGTCGAAGCATCCAAAGGCGAAATTGCCGATGTCGCCAGCGCCTATTGGGAAGCAGGGGTCCGACATATCGTCGCGCTGCGCGGGGATGCGCCCAGTTCCGACGGAAAATTTGTTCCGCATCCCGACGGCTATGCCAGTGCTGCGGAGCTGGTCGAAGGTTTGCGCAAACTGCATCCGTTTGAAATTTCGGTCAGCGCCTATCCCGAAACCCATCCCGAAGCCTTGTCGGCTGCGTCCGACATTGATTTTCTGAAACGCAAGCTGGACGCTGGGGCGAGCCGGGCAATTACGCAGTTCTTTTTTGAACCTGAAACCTTCTTCCGTTTCCGAGATGCGGTTGCCGCGGCTGGTATTGATGCAGAGATCGTACCGGGCATCATGCCCGTGTCGAACTTCGCTGCGATCACCCGCATGTCGCAAATGACCGGCACGTCTATACCAGATTGGATGGCGGACCTGTTCAATGGATTGGATGATCATCCATCCGCCCGTCAATTGGTGGCCGCTACTGTCTCGGCAGAAATGTGCCGGAAATTATATGCAGGCGGCGTTCGGGAATTTCACTTCTACACGCTGAACCGTGCCGAATTGTCCTATGCCATTTGCCATTTGCTGGGCAAGCGGCCCGCCGTATTAGCGCAAAAGGCGGCAGCATGAGCGCGCGTGAAACCTTCGTCGCCCGTGCGGCGCAACAGATATTGGTGTTCGACGGTGGCTATGGCACCGCAATCCAAGGCTATAAACTGTCCGAAGCGGATTATCGCGGCGACCTTGATCTGACGCATGATCAAAAGGGCAATAATGATCTATTGTCGATTACGCGGGCCGATGTCGTTGGAGCGATCCATAGCGCCTATCTCGACGCAGGCGCCGACATGATCGAAACCAACACGTTCAGCGCAACCAAAATCAGCATGGCCGATTATGGCTGCGAACATTTGGTGCGGCAGCTGAACATGGAGTCAGCGAAGTTGGCCCGCGCCTGTTGCGATGCGGCTGAGGCAAAGGACGGCATAAAGCGGTTCGTGGCTGGATCGATTGGCCCGACCAATAAAACCCTGTCCTTGTCGCCTGATGTCAATGATCCCGGCTATCGTGAGATAGACTTTGACTATCTGAAAGATGTGTACCGCGAACAATGCGACGCACTGATTGAAGGCGGTGTCGATTTCCTCTTGATCGAAACCATTTTCGACACGCTCAACGCCAAATGCGCTGCGATGGCAGCGCAAGAGGCTGCGGCAGCCTGTGGCCGCGATGTGCCGTTGATGATATCCATGACCATTACCGATATGGCTGGCCGAAATCTGTCTGGCCATACGGTGGAAGCATTTTGGGCCGCGATCCGCCATGTCAAACCGCTTACCATCGGGTTGAATTGCTCCTTTGGCGCAGACCTTTTGCGACCGCATCTAGCGGCATTGTCCAAGCAAGCTGACACGCTTGTGATGGCTTACCCCAATGCAGGTCTGCCCAATGATTTGGCCGAATATGATGAACTGCCCGAAACCACGGCACAATTGATTGGCCAATGGCTCGACGATGGCCTGGTAAATGTTATCGGCGGTTGCTGTGGCACAACCCCAGCGCATATCGCTGCGATTGCCAAGGCGGTTGCGCATCGCGCACCACGCGCCATTCCCAAGGCAGATATTGTGACCCGGTTGGCGGGGCTTGAACCCTTCGTCATGGCCGCCTGAACCTTATAAAGCAGAACAAAAATGTCCTTCACTACGTCCTCTTCCCGCTTCGTCAATATCGGCGAGCGCACCAATGTCACTGGCAGTGCCAAGTTTAAAAAATTGATCCTCGCTGGCGATTATGAAGCCGCAGTCGAGGTTGCACGCGACCAGGTCGAAAATGGCGCGCAGATTATCGACATTAACATGGATGAAGGCCTGCTCGACGCGCATGAAGCGATGACCACTTTCATCAAGCGTATCGCGGCAGAACCCGATATCGCCCGCGTGCCGTTAATGATCGACAGTTCCAAATGGAGCGTGATTGAGGCCGGGCTGAAATGCGTTTCGGGTAAGCCCATCGTGAATTCGATATCCATGAAAGAAGGCGAAGAGGCTTTCTTGCATCATGCGCGCCTCTGCATGGCTTATGGTGCTGCTGTCGTGGTCATGGCGTTTGATGAAACCGGGCAGGCGGACACGCAAGCGCGGAAGGTCGAGATTTGTAAGCGCGCCTACGATCTTTTAATTGGCATCTGTTTTCCGCCTGAGGACATTATCTTCGATCCCAATATTTTCGCGGTGGCAACGGGGATTGAGGAGCATAATAATTACGGCGTCGACTTTATCGAGGCGGTGAAAGAACTGCGCGTCTTGTGCCCGCATGCCCATTATTCGGGCGGGCTTTCTAACCTGTCGTTCAGCTTCCGTGGCAATGAACCCGTCCGCCGCGCAATGCACTCGATTTTCCTTTATCATGCCATCCCCGCCGGTTTGGACATGGCCATCGTCAATGCGGGGCAGCTTGATATCTATGATGACATAGATGCAGAGCTGCGCGTGGCGTGCGAGGATGTCATTCTGAACCGGGATCCTGATGCGACCGAGCGCCTGATCGCGCTTGCCGAAAGATATCGTGGGACCGACGTTGCACAGGAAAAGGCCGAGGCCGAATGGCGGGGCTGGCCGGTGACCAAAAGGTTGGAGCATGCCTTGGTCAAGGGCATCGATGCCCATATCGTCGAGGATACGGAAGAAGCTCGGTTGGCCATCAAAATGGCAGGGGGTCGCCCCATAGAGGTTATTGAAGGGCCTCTGATGGACGGCATGAATGTCGTAGGCGACCTGTTTGGTTCGGGCCGCATGTTCTTACCGCAAGTGGTGAAGTCAGCGCGGGTGATGAAGAAAGCGGTTGCGCATCTCTTCCCCTTTATTGAGGCCGAAAAAGAAGCTGGTGCCAAAGGCAAGGGTAAGATCATCATGGCGACCGTCAAGGGCGACGTGCATGACATTGGCAAGAATATCGTGGGCGTTGTCCTGCAATGCAATGGCTTCGAGATTGTTGATCTCGGCGTCATGGTTCCATGGCCGACAATCTTGCAAGCGGCGGTCGAACATGATGCCGACATGATCGGGCTGTCGGGCCTTATCACCCCTTCGCTTGACGAAATGGTGACCGTTGCCGAGGAAATGGAAAAAGCGGGCATGTCGATGCCGTTGATGATTGGCGGGGCCACCACGTCGAAAACGCACACGGCCTTACGTATTGAGCCTGTCTATTCCGGTCCCGTCATCCATGTGCTCGACGCCTCGCGCGCTGTCGGGGTGGCAGGAACATTGGTCAGTGACACCATGGCGGACAAATTTGTTGCCGACACCCGCGCCGAATATAGCCATATTCGCGATGCCCGTGCGGGCAAGACGGCGAAGCCGCTCTCCACGCTGGAAGAAGCCCGCGCCAACGCCTTTGAAATTGACGAAAGCCTTAAGCCAGCCGCACCGCAAAAGCCTGGCGTTCATGTCTATGACGATTGGGATCTCGCGGACCTACGCAACTATATCGACTGGACCCCGTTTTTCCGTGCGTGGGAATTGCATGGCAATTACCCTGCGATTTTGACCGATGAAGTTGTCGGTGAAAGCGCGACCAGCCTTTTTGCCGATGCCAATGCGATGCTCGACAAAATCATCAATGAAAAATGGCTTCGCGCTAAGGGCGTGGCAGGCCTGTGGCCCTGCCAGCGCGATGGCGATGATGTGATTGTCTATTGCGAACGGACCGAGGCGCATGTCCGCTTGCCGTTCTTGCGCCAACAAATCGCCAAGCGCGAAGGCAAAGCGAACATGTGCTTGGCCGATTTCATCAGCCGAGATGGCGATTGGATCGGCGGATTTGCAGTGACCACTGGCCACGGCATTGAAACGCATC
>JAIOYN010000002.1 GCA_021741065.1 Sphingomonadaceae bacterium
GGCCCTTGGTCGCGACCAAGCCGACCGATGCCGCCCTCAAAACCAAGCTGATCGCAAAGGCCCAACCGCGCCATTTGAGAAAGTCGATGTTAGTGTCATCCCGAACGAGTTTGAGCAGTTTCATGGCAATATCCTCAAATCGTCAGTTCAGTGGGGCGCGTGCGCTTCACCCAGAGCGACACCCACATGCGGGTTATTGTAACGGCGGTGAAAACCGAAGTTACAATCCCGATCATAAGAACGACGGCAAATCCGCGAATGGGTCCGGAACCGAAAATGAAGAGCAGAACGGCCGCGATAACGTTTGTACTGTTTGCGTCGAAAATCGCGCGGCTCGCTTCCTTGTACCCGAACTCAATGGCCTGCACCACACGGCGGCCACGTTTCAGCTCTTCGCGGATACGTTCGTTGATCAGCACGTTGGCGTCAACAGCAGCACCAATCGTCAGAACAAAGCCCGCAATCCCGGGCAAGGTCAATGTCGCATTGGCAAAGGACATGACACCCAAAATCAACAACACGTTAACGATGAGGGCAACATTGGCATACATGCCAAAACGGCCGTAAACGAGGAACATGAGCACAAGAATGGCGGTTGTACCAATGACCGCAGCCAAAACCCCGCGGCGGATGGAGTCAGCGCCAAGGTCAGGTCCGACCGAGCGCTCCTCCACAATGGTCAAATCCACCGGCAACGCACCAGAGCGCAGAGAGATAGATAGCGCATTGGCGCTTTCGGTCGTGAAGCTGCCCGAAATCTGAGATACGCCGCCGAAAATCGGTTCCCGAATTTGCGGCGCGGAGATGACTTGGCCATCGAGCACAATCGCGAACAATTTGTTCACATTTTGCTGAGTCATGCGGGCAAATCTTTGCCCTCCTTCGGAGTCAAACTGAATGGTGACAGCAGGCTCATTGGTCTGCGGGTCGAATGTCGGGTCCGCCTTTACCAATTTATCGCCGGATATGCCGCCAAGGCGGCGCACTGCGATATATGGCAGCCCGGTAGGATTATCGGGATAGGGCAGAACTTGGCTACCAACGCGGGCCTTGCCCTGCGCGGTTTGATCGGGGTCGGCTTGTTCATCGACCAGCTTAAATTCAAGCTTAGCTGTCTTACCAATCAACGCCTTCAAGGCCTCTGGATCATCCAATCCGGGAACCTGAACCACAATGCGGTTATCACCCTGACGAATGATAGTGGGCTCCAGCGTGCCAAGCGCGTTAATCCGGCGGTCAATAACGTCCTTGGCGGTGTCCATCGCTTGGTCAAGCGCCGTTTCGTCGCCAGAGCTTGCTGGGGACAGAATAATTCGGTTACCGTTGTTGACGGCGATGTTCCAGTCGCGCGTGCCAGTCGCGTTGCTAATCAGCGGCAAGATAACTTCACGCGCCGCATCCACCTTGGACATGTCGGTGACGTTAAAGCTGAGTTCGCCCCCACTGCGCGAGACATCCGCGATCGCAATTTGCGGCTTGGCTCGGCGCATGGCTGTGCGGACGCTGTCCTCCAACGCTTCGAGCCGGGCCTCTGCAAGTTGCGACGTGTCCGCCTCCAGCAAGATATGGCTACCGCCCGCAAGGTCTAGCCCCAGGTTGATCGTCGGGGTCGGCACAAATTGGGCAAGCTGCGCGCGCATCGACGTTGGTAGCAGGCTCGGAATAGCAAACGCCATCCCCACGACAATCAACGTGTTGAGCATCCATATGCGCCAACGGGGAAAATCAAGCATAGATGGGTTCCGGACGAACTATAAATCAATATCTGGGGTCGGTGGCAAAGCCGTTCAACCCCGACGGTTAATCATTCGCAGCTTTGGCGTTCCGCGGCTGTACGTTAGCGATTGTCGATTTAACCGCCTTCACCCGGACATTCGGGGCAATTTCAACTTCAACATATTCATCGGCGACCTTAGTCACTTTGCCCATCAGGCCACCTGCAGTTACGACGTCGTCATTCTTCTGCACGGCGGCAATTTTAGCTTCATGCGCCTTGGCACGTTTTTGTTGCGGGCGGATAAGGAAGAAATAGAATACAACAAAGATCAGCAGGAGCGGAAACAACTGCACGAAAAATGCAGAACCACCAGCACCACCGGCGGCCGCGCTCAAGATAACAAACTCCATGGAAGACCTCACATTTCATTAAGTGGAGCGCCAACGGACAGCGCTGCCTGGGACCAATCGGGCGCGATTATCACCTGCACCCTGCTGACGCAACGTCAAAGCGCAGACAGCGCGCTTGCTTTTCCAAAACCACCACCATATACGCGCGCTTCCATTGACCTCGGCGAGGTCAATGGCGGTCGGGACGTAGCGCAGCCTGGTAGCGCATCACACTGGGGGTGTGGGGGTCGCAGGTTCGAATCCTGTCGTCCCGACCAATTATCCAAAATAAAATTTCAAGGCAAACGGCGCGCAAACGCGCGATGGCCGTGTAACTGGCACATTTTACTTTCCTACAAATAACCTTTTTGGTTATTTTATATGCGAAAGTGAGGATATGCCGATGCGCTACAATATTGACGAATGGATTGACGACCTGATTGCGCGCGAGGGCGGTTTTGTTGATCACCCTGCCGACAAAGGCGGACCGACGCGTTGGGGCATTACGCAGGCCGTCGCCCGTCAGCATGGTTATATGGGGCAGATGGAAAACTTGCCGCACAGCGTTGCGGCATTGATTTATAAAAAGCACTATTAGCGTGCGCCCACCTTCGATAAAGTAGCCCAGATCGCTCCGATATTAGCAAAAGAGCTATTAGACACGGGCGTCAATATGGGGCCTGGCCCAGCAATCGGATTTTTGCAACGCGCGTTGAATGCGCTGAACCGCAATGGCGCAGATTACCCAGATATCGCTATAGACCGCACAATCGGCCCCGATACTTTGCGCGCGCTGGAGGCATTTTTGGCAAAACGCGGGCCGCCAGCCGAGTGCGTTCTGACCAAGGCAATCGATGCGCTGCAAGGGGCGCATTATATCCGCTTGGCCGAAGCACGCCCTACGCAAGAGGCATTTCTATATGGCTGGATCACAAGCCGTATTGGTTAATTTTAAAAGGGAGCATGCCATGTCACTCATTGAAGGAATTATCGGCCCGATTGCGAGCCTTATCGACAAAATCATTCCCGACCCGAAAGCCCGGGATGCGGCCAAGCTGGAATTCATCAAATTGCAAGGCAGTCAGGAGATGGATGCATTGCGCACACAATTATCCGCCGTCTTGGCGGAGGCGCAATCCGCCGATCCTTGGACGAGTCGCGCACGGCCAAGTTTTCTATATGTCATGTATACCATGCTGTTATGGGCGATCCCGATGGGGTTGATTGCCGCCGTGCAGCCAGAGGCCGCGGCCAATATCGCGCGTGGCATGAATGCGTATCTGAACGGACTGCCAGAGCCTTTATATGCGTTGTTTGGCACGGGCTATCTCGGTTACACTGTCGCCCGCCAATGGGGTATTTCACGCGGACTGGAAAAATAGTTGCATAAAGCCAACAACATCCGTTACCCCTATACACCCGTGAGGGATTATAGGGACTTAGGAGAACCAAGATGAAGAAATTAGTCGCAACTGTTGCTGCTCTTGCATTTGCAGCATCACTCACCGCATGTGGTCAAGCTGGTGAAAAGGCTGCCGAAGAAACCGCCGAAGCCGCCGACGCAACGGGCGAAGCTATGGAAGCGGGTGCTGAGAACGCAATGACTTCCGCCGAAGGTGCAGCCGACGCAACCGCAGAGGCCGCTGGTGACGCGACAGCCGAAGCCGGCGCTGCTGTTGAAGAAGCTGGCAAGGAAATGCAAAAAGCTGCCGAATAATCGGTTTTATATTCGCGTAGAATATCTGCCCGCCCTGCGCTTACGCAGCGGCGGGCTTTTTCATGTCGGTGTTCGGGTCCTTGCGGTCATTTGATCATGAAGGAAGCGTTATAACGCGAGCCGAGCAATCGATAAAAAAGGCGGGGTTGCACCCCGCCCTTTATTCTCACATGTTCAGTAGACCGCAATATTGCGCGGCTCCACTTTACCCCGCAGGTGACGGTGCCGCTTTTGGCAGATTGACCATATCGCCCGGATATAGCCGCGTAGGGTCAGCCAGTTGCGGATTTGCTGCAATCATGGCTTCAATGGGAATACCCCTTCTCATTGCTATTCTGGACAGGCTGTCACCTTCGGCAACAATCACCTGCTCCGGCGCAATGTCAGCGGTTACAGGCGCCTCTGTGGCTACCTTCGCAGTTGGCACCGATTCCGACGCTGGCGCAGCGGCAGGTGCCACGACAGCGACAGGAACGGCGTTCGGTACTATAGCGGTACTAACGGAACCGAGGGACAGAGCGACTGCGGCAAGCCCCGCAAGTGCCCCGACAACCGCAAAGGCAAGCGCCAGCCTTCCAAACACTGGGAACACCCCAGTTTGAGCAACCAACAAATCCTTACGCAGGGAGTCGAGTTGGTCGACAAACCGGCCACCCTTATCGTCGATAGTGGTCGCAAGTCGCCCTTCCGCTTCCGACACCAATTTCAACTGCTCTGCATGGCGTTCGGCCTGCGCACCTGTTACATTTACCGCATCGACAAGCTGGTGATTTATGTGGGTCGCCACATTGGCCAGCTGATCAAACCGCCTTGAGAAGCTTTGCTCCCAATGAATGAACAGATCGCGCATCGCCTTATGCTCTTGGCTAATCATCGCATGAAGTTCTGACGTTTGTTCGGGCGTGAACCCGCCGCGTGGCGCGGCCTCTGAAGCAGTAGCCGGCCAGGCCGCTATCGCAGCACCACCTGCTGGGTAAAGTTCTTCATTCAAAAATTCACGCACATCGCGGAAAAGACGCATGACAATCTAGGCTCAGGATTCATTAATTGATCCAGAAGGCGCAGATAGCGGCGATGGTGATAGCGGACAGGAAGGTATGTGCGCATCGGTCATAGCGGGTGTGGATGCGCCGCCAGTCTTTGAGTCGCGCGAATAGGTTCTCGACTTTATGCCTTTGGCGATAGAGGTTTGCATCAAAGTTGGCGGGTATTAACCGCCCCCTTCGCGGCGGGATGCAGGGCATGATATTCTTGGCTTGTAAAGCGGCGCGATACTCATCGCTGTCATAGCCTTTATCGCCGATCATGACGCAATTATGGTTTGGAAGCATGGGATAAAGCAGCTTTGCGCCGATATGGTCGCTCATCTGCCCTTCGGTCAGGCACAACATCAGCGGCCTGCCTTGACCATCGCACACAACATGAAGTTTGGAGTTCAGCCCACCTTTGGTTCGCCCGATACGTCTGGGAGCAGACCCTTTTTTAAAAGACTGGATGCCGTCCTGTGGGCCTTCAAATGGGTAGCATCAATCATCAACACATCAGGATCGCCTGCTTCTTTCACAAGAGCGGCGAATATCCTGCTGAACACACCCAGCTCACTCCAACGCACAAATCGGCTGTAAAGCGTCTTGTGCGGTCCATAGCCAGGCGGCGCATCACACCAGCGCAAGCCGTTCTTCAAAACATAGACAATCCCACTTAAGACCCGCCTATCATCAACCCGCGGCACCCCATGAGAAAGCGGAAAATACGGCTCTATCCTGAGCATCTGCGCAGCACTCAACATCGGTAAGTTACCCATCAAATCCTCCTTCATTAGGGAGAGTTTGAATCAGACGTGCCGACACAATGCAACTAATTTAACGCATCCTGAGCCTAAACAGCGAAACAGGTTGGATCAATAGATGGCCGAATGGTGCCTTCCTCAACGCCCT
This sequence comes from Sphingomonadaceae bacterium, assembly GCA_021741065.1. GTDB lineage: Bacteria > Pseudomonadota > Alphaproteobacteria > Sphingomonadales > Sphingomonadaceae > Sphingorhabdus_B. The sequence goes on from JAIOYN010000002.1 coordinate 5,761, forward strand.
GCTTCAACCAACGTTCGGCGTCACGCCGAAATATAAGATAGTTCGGGGCCAATCGAGCCCCAAACCTCAGTGATGCTGCTGATCGACCCAAGCCATGTAATACAAACGATGGTGCGGTTCGTCTAAGGTGCTACCCTGAAATGTGACGAGAAATTTATGGTGTCGGACATGCAAGGAGCCGGACGCATTAAGCCCTCGAAGGCCAGCCAAGCACGCTCCCTTTATAATCGCATCAACCGTTTGCATCCCGCTATTCTTGCGGGAGCGACACGCTATTCCCAATAACGCATTTCCATTTTATCAACATAAACGTTGATAATTATTTTGATTGCGATAGTGTTGCTGATATTGAGCACGAGACTGGAATGAAAGGTAAGGGCTATGAAATTTGAAACTATCATTTATGAAAAAAAGGATCGGATCGCGACGTTGACGCTGAACCGTCCGCACACCGGTAATGCGATCTCGAAGCAGCTGCGCGATGAGCTAGACATGGTGATGGACGATCTTGACGATGATGATGAGACGCGGGTCCTGATAATCAAAGCGGCGGGCAATCATTTCAGCACCGGCTATGATCTCAAGGAATTCTCATATCTTTGGGATGCCGAGAGCGCACAGAATGAACAGCAGCGCCGCCCGCATAGCCGCTCTCCAATCTGGTCGCGACACCGTTTCCATCTTTCGCGCGAGCGCTGGATGCGGCTCTTCCATCTGCGTCAGGCGACGATTGCGGTGATTCATGGCCACTGTGTAGCAGGCGGGCTTGATCTGGTCGGCGTTTGCGATATTGCATTTGCGGCGGACGATGCGTTGCTGGGGCAGCCGGAGGCTCGCGCGATGGGTGAGCTCCATGTCTTTGCCTTCTGGCCAATCCATCTAGGTATGCGCAAAACCAAGGAATGGTTGTTCACTGGCGATAATATGACCGGCACCGAAGCCGAGGAGCTTGGGCTCGTCAACAAAGCGGTGCCGCACGGCGAGCTCGAGGCCGTGGCGCAGGCATATGCCGAGCGTGTCGCCAATGTACCACTCGACGCGATCTACAGTCACAAGGAAATTACTAATCGCTGGTTTGAAGCTGCAGGCATGCATGCTGGCATGGCAGCGGCAAACGATCTGGACGCGATGGGCATTGCTGGCCCTGGCATGGATGATTTCACTAGGGTCTGGCGCGAAGGCGGCGTTCGCCCCGCAGTCCGCATGCGCGATGAACCGTTCAAGCCCCATCGCACCTATCTGGAGGCCTATGCTGCCAAGCGCGACAGGGATGAGCCAAGCGGGGACTGAGAGATGACAACGCCCCGCATCGCAATCGTCACTGGCGCCGCGCGCGGAATTGGCGCAAGCATTGCTCTACGATTGGCTGAGGATGGTCATGATATAGCCGTACTCGATCTCGACGAATCAACCTGCGCAGCGACGGTGGCAGCAGTTACTCAGCTTGGACGGCGCGCGGTGGCGATAGGCGCAGATGTCGCCGACGAAGCTGCAATAAGGGCCGCTGTTGCCAAGGTCGTCGGGGCGCTTGGCGGGCCAACAATACTCGTCAACAATGCCGGCATAATTCGAGATCGCAGCCTTGCAAAAATGACAATCGACGATTGGGACAGCGTGATTACCGTCAATCTGCGCGGCGCATTTCTCATGAGCCGCGAGCTGCAGCCACATATGCGGGCCGCGGGCTGGGGACGGATTGTCAATCTATCGAGCACTGCAGCGTTAGGTAATGTCGGAGAGGCTAATTACTCGGCAGCGAAGGCCGGTGTGCAGGGCTTTACCAAGTCACTCGCCCTTGAACTTGGGCGCTACGGCATCACCGCGAACGCGGTTGCCCCAGGGTTTGTCGTAACCGAGATGACCAGAGCCGTTGCCGAACGAACTGGAATGTCGTTTGACGAGATGAAGCAGCAACAGATTGACGCCACCGCTGTTGGCCGAACCGGACAGCCAGAGGAAATCGCGCACGCTGTTTCCTTTTTCGCCGATGAACGGTCCGGCTTTGTGACTGGACAGATACTCTATGTCGCTGGAGGGCCGCGCGGATGACTTTGCACCCCCAACTCCAGACTATGATTGATAGCATGGTCGGAGCGCCACCAATGGATTCTTATGAACCCGAAATGCTGCGCACGATCTATGAGGATATGTCGGCCAAAGCCCGGCCGCCTTATGTTGCCTATGTTGAAGACAGGATGATACCCGGCCCACGCGGCGAAATTCGGGTGCGCATCTACCGTCCGGATCTAGCGCCCAGCCACCCTGTTATTGCTTATTTCCACGGTAGCGCATTTGTAATCTGCAGCGTCAACACCCACGATGTACTGTGCCGCTATTTGTGCTTGCGGGCGAATGCCGTGGTAGTGTCCGTGGACTATGGTCTTGGCCCGGAAGACAAGTTTCCAGCCGGGCCAGATGACAGCCTCGCTGCGGCACGCTGGGTCGCGGCAAATGCTTCAGCCTTTGGCGGCGATCCGACGCAGCTTATCATGGCTGGCGACAGTGCGGGAGCGACGATGGCAACCGTTACCTCGATGCGCATTCGCGATGAAGGTGGGCCAAAGGTCAAGGCGCAACTCCTAATCTATCCCGTCACCGACTATCCCGATAATGCACCCCCCTCCTATTTTGAGCGTTCCCAGGGTTGCGGGATGCTGACAGCAGAGGCAATGCGTTGGGGCTGGTCGCATTATCTTAAGGACCCTGCCGATGGAGCTCACCCTCATGCCTCGCCGAATCGTGCGACCGATCTGGGTAGCTTACCTCCTGCCTATGTCATCACCGCAGAGTATGACATTCTGCGCGATGAAGGCGAAGTCTATGCGAGACAACTGAAGGAAGCGGGAGTAGATACGACGCTCATCAGATACAGCGACATGAACCACGGCTTCATGGGAATGGTCGGCAGTCTTGATCGTGCTGATGAAGCTTTGGCTGCGGCTTGCGATTGGCTGGCCACTCGTCTTTAACCCAGAGTGATGCGCGACTGTTGCCGCAGGCGGCTTGTGAGCCGCCAAAACATGATCGCCAAGGGTCTTGATATGACCAATGCCGCTATTGGATCGCGTATTGGCGACCTGCGCAGGGGAACAGCTAAATCGATTTCCGTTCTCCAAAATGCGCGCGGTTCGACACCATGTGGCCAGTGTCAACGACCCTCCATCTGCGACCGCGCGCTTAGGCCAAAAGCCACTGCGGCCGATCCCAAGAGCAGCGAGACATTCGCCAGCAAAGCAATGTCGTAAGATCCGAATTGATCGTGCAGATGCCCCATCAACAATGGCCCTAAGCCAAAGCCGAATGAGAAGAGGCTGTAAGTCCAGCCATAGATCGCGCCGAACGCCCGTTGGCCAAACAGCCGAGAAGTGAGATAAGCAAGCAGATCAAGCTCTGCGCCCAACAATAATCCTATCAAGATGACGCCCGGCAATCCAAATCGCAAGCCCCCGAGCCAGATGAGCGCGATACCCAACGTCCCCAGACAGATCACCAAAACTGTTACAAGTCCAACCGGAAACCGGTCAAGGCTGAACCCGGTAAGCAACCGGCTGAACGTGCTCGAAATGCCGATCAGAGACGCAAGACCCGCCGCCGTTGCTGCGCTTGCTCCATAGTCTTGAAACAAGGGGTTCAAATGGACGACCATACCGCCGATACCGAGCGCCATACTGAACGCTAGGACTGAAACCATTGCGAAAGCTCGCGTGTTGCAGGCTTCGCGAAATGTCATTCCGGTCTTGGGTGTTCCACTAATGTTGGCTAGTTCATCACGTTTCTCAGAAGGCCGAAATCCAAACCAAACAATTGGTGCAGCCAGCATTGCCGCCGCTGCCACGGCCCAATAACCGGCCTGCCAGCCGTAGTTTGCGATGACGGCTGTGACCACGTTCGGGACCCAGAATCCAGAGAGGCCTGCGCCGGTCAAAGCGATACCGAGCGCCAATCCTCGTTGCTTGTCAAAACCCGCAGCTATTGGCCGGAGTAAAACAATAGGAGTGGATCCCACACCACACAATGCGATCATGAAGTAGAAAATCCAAAGCCCAGGAAGTGTCTGGACAGTGAGCGACATGACTACCACCATTGCAGCATAGCTCACCAAACTGATCGAGCCGACGGCTGCCGCTCCAAATCGGTCGCCAAGCCGGCCGACAACAGGGCCAAACAGAAAGACGCCAAGCGTCAATATCGTTGAAGCAAGCGAAACGTCACCTCGGCTCCAGCCGAAGGCAGAATTGAGTGGAACCATAAACGAACCCAAGCCATAAACCATTGTTGCGTTCATGCTGGCAGTAAGGCCCAACGCGGCGCAAAGTAGTAAGAGCTTGCGCCCCTCAAACTCGCTGCGAACAATGGTGCCAGCTGTCTCACTCATCGTTTAGTTTCCCAGTCGAAGTCGATCCCGTCATCCTGCGCCACGACGCCCGAATGCACTTTTATTTCTGAGCCTGGCTCCACCCGAAATACCAAGACCCAAATCACGGCTCATCGTTAGCGCTCCCAAATATGAAATAATCTCAAGTTTGCACTCGACAAACAGAATAATCAACATATATGTTGAATTAAGGATCGGATCACATTTTTCTGTCGCTAGACCGGAAGTTGAGGATGGTTACACGCATGGGTAGAGAAGACAGCTGTCGCCGCCATAACCGGCGCACCTGCCGCCATCGATTTTCTGGTCGACCATTCCGGCTGGACTTTTGATGAATTGAAGGAGAAACCCTATGATATTGATCAGTGCAACCCCCAGCCCCTTCGCTCGCAAAGTGCGCATCTCAATGATCGAAAAGGGGATACCCTTCACGGTTCAGAATGAAGTGCCCTGGCACGCCGACACCAAGACACGGCTCTATAATCCGCTTGAGCAACTACCCATATTGATCCGCGATGACGGCGATCCGGTGTTTGAATCGACCTATCTGATGGACTGGCTTGAGCATCAATATCCTGAGCCCTCCATGCTCCCAGCCGACCGCACGCTCGCGATGGAGGCGAAGCTGGTCCACACCATTGCCGAGGGCGTGGCCGACGCGACGGTATTGCTCTTCTGGGAAATGCAGCGTGAACATATCAGCGCTGAATGGGCCAGTCGCCAGTTGCGCAAAGTGAAAGGCGGCTTGACCGATCTTGATCGCCGTGTGGGAGACCAGGAGTTCGTTGTTGGCGATCGGTTCGGGCTGGCGGACATCGCGGTGATTGCGCTGCTGGGCATGCAGGATACCGTGATCGAGTCACAATTGATCCCAGCTTGGCAGAACTATGCGCCTGATATGGATGCGTGGAATGTGCTGTATCCGAATTTGAAACGGTTTGAAGCACACCACCGCGACCGCCCCTCGGTCAAGGATACCGCGCCGTTCATGTTTGATCTGGCGGAAAAAATTGTTTGAGGGGACTACTCCTCAAATATTGCCACGGCGCGTGTCCACCCTGCGGACGCCGCCCGTATCTTCATTGGAAAGCAGGCAATTGTAAAACCCGTCGCTGGGAGCACCTCGAGATTGTGGAGCTTCTCCAGATGGCAATATCCGATATCCCGCCCAGCCTTATGGCCTTCCCATATGAGCCCGGCATTACCCGTCGCTTCATAGGCTTCACGTGTATGGACGAAGGGTGCGTCCCAGCTCCAGCCATCGGTGCCGGTCAGCCGCACACCGCGTTCAAGCAGGTATATCGTCGCTTCATAGCCCATGCCGCAGCCCGCGGTCACATAGTCGTCCTGCCCATAGCGCTTGCCTGCCGCCGTATTGACCACGACGATTTCGAGCGGCGACAGCGTGTGGCCGATGCGCGCGAGCTCGGCCTCGACATCGGCAGCGGACACGACATAGCCATCGGGCAGCGCTGTGAAATCAAGCTTCACGCCGGGCTGAAAACACCAATCAAGCGGGACTTCATCAATCGTGATTGCGCGCTCGCCCTTATTCATCGTTGACGCGAAGTGATAGGGCGCGTCGAGGTGCGTGCCATTGTGCGTGATCAGCTCGACCTTCTCAATCGCCCAGGCCTCGCCATCGGGCAGGTCTTCAGGCTTGAGGCCGGGGAAGAAGTTGATCAGTGACGGGATAGAGGTGTTGTGATCAATATACTCGATCTTGGGCTGATAGGGTGGTGGATCGGAGATCACGTCATTTTCGAGATAGATGGAAAGATCAACAATCGTCCGTGCCATAACCTAAAACTCCACCCTGTCGCCGCCCTTGAGGTTCAACATAGCGCGGGCCTCTGCGGGGTTTGCGGGCTCATGGCCCATTTCGCGGATGATCCGTACGATCTTCTCAACCTGCTGCGCATTGGAGACAGCAAGCTGCCCGCGTTCGATGAACAGGCTGTCTTCTAGCCCGACGCGGACATGCCCACCCATCAGGGCGGCTTGCGTCAAGAACGGCATCTGATGTTTCCCCGCCGCGAGCACCGACCATTGGAAGCTATCCTTGCCAAACAGGCGGTCTGCAGTCGATTTCATGAACATCAGATTTTCAAGATCGGGGCCAATGCCGCCCAATATGCCGAAGATCATCTGGATAAAGAACGGCGGCTTGACCGCGCCAGAGTCAACGAAATAGGCAAGATTGTAAAGATGCCCGACATCATAGCATTCATGCTCAAACCGTGTGCCGGCCTCGCCCATTGTCTCTAAGATCGTGGCTATATCGCGGAATGTGTTGCGGAAGATGAAGTCGTCTGACCCAAGGATATAGTCCTTCTCCCACTCGTGCTTCCAGCTGCTGATCCGCTTGGCGGCGGGGAACATGGCGAAGTTAATCGTGCCCATGTTAAGCGAACACATTTCGGGCTTGAACCGCACGGCGGCTCGCAACCGCTCGACCAGCGGCATCGTCGCCGAGCCCCCGGTCGTGATGTTGACGATGGCATCTGTGCGTTGTTTAATGACGGGAAGGAACTGGTTGTAAACCTCCGGATCACCGGTAGGCTTGCCGTCTTCGGGCATCCGCGCATGGAGATGGAGAATCGCAGCCCCTGCCTCAGCCGCCGAAATGCTCTGTTCTGCAATTTCGGCGGGTGTGCAGGGCAGCGCGGAGGACATGGTCGGCGTATGCGCACCGCCCGTCACGGCGCAGGTGATGATGATCTTGCTCATTTGGGTCCCATCAAAGAACGGTGAAGGCCCAGCCGGTCGGCAGTCACCTGAACGCGGGCGACTTTGCCACCCGCAACGTCGAATATCCCTGAGAGGTGGAGGGTGACGATCTGGCCCGTTCGTGCTGGGTCAATATCCTCAAAGCCACCAGTGTAGGTTCCGGTGCAGCTGAGGTGGAACGCGCCGCGCTGTCCGGCCGAGAAAAGCTGATTGATCGTAACGGCATCAATCATCAGGAGCTCGACAAAGCGCGGTCCCTCGGCGCTAATTTCATCAATGCGTGATGTGTCGGTCCAGCTGTCAGGAGTAACGAGCCATTCACGAGCCAGCGCCTCAACCGCCGTGTCGGGTGCCTCACATGGCGCATCCCAAGGGGCGGGGTGCGGCGACTTCACGACATCGCAGGTTGCGTCAGCCAATTGCCGTTTGCGTGCGTAATAATCCTCTTCTGCCCAGCCCTTACACAGGCGACCATTCTTGATGCAGAAAAGGGTGACCCCTCCCCATGTTGACAGGCGACCACCATGTCGGTGAGACGCACCATGTTCGGTAAAGCGCATCGCAACCGCATCCGGGCCGATAACCGTATCATGGACAGTGACGCACAGGCCGGGAAATTGCTCCAGTTGCGCAGCAGTTGCAGGAAGGTATTTGTCATCCCGCCCGGCCAGCAGAAACCCGCCGATGCTCAGTGCATAATCGGGTTCCATAATCGTCTCGACTGTCGCAACATTGTGGCAAGTGAGAAAATCGACTGCAAAGCCGCGCAGCAATTGGGCCGATGCACCGATACTCATACGTTGTCTTTCAGCCAAAAAGGGTTGCGCATTTCTTTCTTCAGGATCTTCCCCGCGCCGTTCACTGGCAATGCGGCCACAAAAGCCACCGACGTCGGGCATTTGTAATGCGCCAACCGGTCACGCGTGAATTGGATCAGTTCGGCCTCGCTAAGCCGCGCACCCTCGCGTGCAACGACGAATGCCTTGGGCGTTTCGCCCCAGCGTTGATGCGCGACACCAATCACCGCGACCTGCGCGACACCGGGATGTTCAAACAGGGCATTTTCAATTTCGGTGGGATAGATATTCTCGCCGCCAGACACGATCATATCCTTAAACCGATCATGGATGTACACATAGCCATCGGCATCCTGATACGCCGCGTCCCCGGTACAGAGCCAGCCATCGGACGTGATCGTCTTCGCGGTTTCTTCGGGTTTGTTCCAATATCCAAGCATGTTGACCGCAGAACGGATACGGATTTCGCCTACATCTCCTGTTGAAACTGCTTCGCCCGTTTCCGGATTGATGAGCGCAAGTTCCGCCCAAGGCATTGGCAAGCCGCATGAGCGCAGACGGTGCGCGCGTGGTCCACCGGGATCATGATCCTCCGGCACCAGCGTGATCACCGTGCCGGCTGTTTCGGTCATTCCGTAACAATGGATAAAGCCACAGCGGAACATTTCCATGGCCCGCTTGAGGACCGCTTCCCCTATCGGCGCGCCGCCATAGAGCATACATTTCAGGCTCGACATGTTCATTTCCGCGACGCCGGGAACCTCCATCAGCATCTGGATAACAGTGGGAACAAAAAAGCCGTGGGTGACGCGGTGTTGGCGGATCGCTTCGACAATGTCGACCGGGATGACTTGCTGCATCAAAACCGTGTGTCCGCCCCGACCGAATGCCGACAGTCCATAGCCAATGCCGCCAATATGGAAGAGCGGCATCGCGACCAGATTGACGCCATCCGCGGGGAAATCCCACAACTCGCCTGCCATGCGGTTCATGTAAGAAAGGTTGCGATGGCTTAGTACTGCACCCTTCGGACGGCCTGTTGTGCCTGATGTATAGAGCATCAGCGCGGGTGTGTCGGGTGTAATGGGTTGCTCTGGAGCCTCTGCCGATGCCGCTTCACGCCACGCGGGATAGTCCGCATGCAAATCCATCGTCTCAATCGGCATCTCAGCCTCAGCGAGCAAGTCGCGAAAATCACCCTCGATGATCAACAGGCTTGGTTCCGCATCGGCCAGTATGTCCGCCACTTCGCGGGGCGCGAGCCGCCAGTTCACGGGCAGCAGGATCGCGCCGATAATACCGCAGCCAAAGAGCAATTCATATTGGGCCGGTGAATTGCGCGCGAGGATGGCGACACGGTCCCCAGCTTTTACGCCCTGTTGGGCCAAAGCTTGGGCGACACGGCGGCACCTTTGGTACATATCACCATAATTGAGCGTCTCCGTTTCGAACGAAAGGCATGGCGCGCCAGGTGTTTGTGTCGCGTGGTTTCGGACCAAATTGAGGATGCTGTCGCCCATCATATCAATAGCTCTTCGGTAATCCAAGGCTATGCGTCGAGACGTAGTTGAGGATCATCTCGCGGCTCACCGGCGCGGTGCGGTGCAGGCGCGCGATGAACCATAGATCAGACAGACCATACTCGTTCGAAAGCCCGTTGCCGCCGTGGACTTGGATCGCCTGATCCAGCGCCTTCAAGGAGGATTCCGCTGCTGCGAACTTGGCCATGTTGGCGGTCTCGGCGGCATCTTCCCCACCATCGCAGAGTTGCGCGGCGCGCGCATTGAGCAAGCGGGCGGCTTGCACGTTGATATAGGCCTCGGCCAGCGGGTGGGCCACGCCCTGATGCGCGCCGATCGGCGTGTTCCACACCGAGCGATCCTTGGCATACTGCGTGGCCTGCGTGATGGCGAAGCGCGAGATACCATTGTTGATCGCAGCGGCCGCGATACGTTCAGGATTAAGGCCCGAGAACACTTGCTTCAGACCCGCCCCCGGCTCACCGATCAGCGCTTCGTCGGGCACTTCGACATTGTCGTAGAACACGGAAAACTGCTTTTCGGAGGTGCGCAGGGCAGAATCGATCTGGGTCATGGAAATGCCCGGCGTGTTGGTCGGCACCACGAACAGCGACAGGCCCTGCCGCGAGCCATCGGTCACCGGCACGCCGTCACGCGCCACGACCATGACCGCGTCCGACTGGTCGATGTCCGAGGTCCAGTACTTCGCACCGTTAATCACCCAGCCATTGCCTTTGCGCACCGCGTGGGTGGTGACCTTGTGGGTGTTCGATCCGGCGTTCGGCTCAGTGATGCCGAAGCACATCTTGCGCTTACCGCTGGCGATGCCAGGCAGCCATTCCTGCTTCATCGCCTCGCTGCCGCAAGCTGCAATGATAGGTGCGGTGATCGAGGAGATGACCATTGAGAGGATCGGGCAGCCGTGCGCTGCGGTTTCCTCGATGCAGATGTTGAGTTCGGCCAGACCGCCGCCACCGCCGCCGTAGGCCTCAGACACGTGCACACCCAGAAACCCAGCTTCGCCCAGCGCTGACCACAGAGCGGTCGGCTGCTCGCCCTTGTTGACGACATCCTGAAAATACTTCCGGCCAAACTTACCGACAAGCTTGCTGACCGCATCGCGCAAATCACGATGGTGTTCAGAAGTGTCGCAGAGCGAGTTTTGAAAAAGTTCCGACGACATCAATCTTCTCTCCATTCATTCCGGCCAAGCAAAGAAGCCTTGGCCGGATTTGACCCCAAGTTTTCCCTTACCGACCATATCGATCAAAATTTGTGGTGCCGCAAACCGGTCACCGTGAGCGGCTTGCAGTGTGCGCGCTATGTCAAGGCGGACGTCTAGCCCGACAATATCGCTTAACCTGAGTGGCCCGACCGGATGCCGATAAGCAAGCACCGCTGCACGGTCGATATCCTCGGCACTAGCAACACCGCTTTCAAGCATGCGCATAGCCTCAAGGCCCGCGATCAGATCGAGGCGGCTGGTCGCAAAGCCGGGCACATCGCGCACGGTCAGCGATTGCTTGCCAAGCCAGCTGACGAAACCACGCGCGGTTTCGAGCGTCGTTTCGGAGGTCTTCTCGCCTCTGATCAATTCGACCAAGGGAAGCGACCAGACAGGGTTGAAAAAGTGCATCCCTAAAAAGGCGGTCGGATCGGGGAGAGCCTCAGCCAGCCGGTCGATCGACATAGCGCTGGTATTGCTGCCGATCATCTTTGGCCTGCGCGCAGCGATGCGGGACAGGATGTTGAGCTTTAGCTCCAAACGCTCAGGCACAGTCTCGATCGCTACGTCCAAACCCTCGGGAATTTCGTCAACATTTCCGATCCGTGTAATGCGCTCGACGAGAGCCTGGCCGCCCGCATCATCAAGCTTGCCGCGCTTGATCGATGACTGGACCGTTTCGGCGACGACCTTGCTGAATGTTGCGCCACGCGCATCATCGGGCTCCACAACCGTCACTAGGCCGCCAGCCATTGCCGTGACATAAGCAATGCCGACACCCATGGTGCCACCTCCAATGACTGCGACGTCGCGCGTCATTTGCCCTTCCAAACGGGTGCGCGTTTCTCGGCAAAGGCGCGCGCTCCTTCCCGTGCGTCTTCAGACGAGAGAACGAACTCAGTCAACGGGCGCTGCCGATCCCATATTTCATCTTCGGGCCAGCTCGCAGATTCCTGAATGATACGCTTGGTCATCAAGGTTGACAGCGGCGCATTGGCGGTGATTTGCGCTGCAAGCGCAAGCGCTTCGGTTAGCGCCTCACCCGAGGACGTTAGGCGATTCACCAGCCCCCAGTGATGCGCGGTCGGCGCACTGATGCGTTCGCCAGTCAAAGCATATTCAAGCGCAATCGCCGCTGGAATACGGCGCGGCAAACGCATGAGTCCGCCGGATCCAGCAACAAGCCCGCGCGTGACTTCGGGTAGGCCAAACCATGCGTTATCAGCTGCAACAATCATGTCGCATGCCAGCGCCAGTTCGCAGCCACCCGCCAGCGAATATCCCTCGACAGCGGCAATCAGCGGCTTCGTCGGCGGCGCTTCGGTCACTCCACCAAAGCCGCGCCCTTGAAGCTCTGGCCGTTCGCCGTTGAGAAAGGCTTTGAGGTCCATGCCAGAGCAAAAGGATCCGCCACGGCCCGTGATGATACCAACGCGCAGTCCGGGATCGTTATCAAGCCGGTCAAGCGCACCTGCGATTGCCAGCGATACCGCCTGATTGACCGCATTGCGCTGCGCAGGGCGATTGATTGCGATTACCAGCGTTGCATTGACCTGGTCGATCTCGACGGGCGCGTCTGTCATCGCACGGCAGCCTTCACAAGCGTTTCAACATGAGACGAGCAGTGAAAATCATCTAAATCAGAAACTTGGGTCATCCTCCACACATCGAGTATTCGGAACGGGTTGTTGATTACAACGCGGCCCTTACTGTTTTTGTAATAGCTTTCCACGCCGGGGTAGGTCCACACCATTTGTTCGTGCGTGGCATCGACCTTGGCGTTATAGGCATCGTGAACGTCCTGCCGGACCTCGACGTGCGTGAAGCCTTTCCCAAACATTTGACGCAGCATCGACATGATATAGTGCATTTGCCGTTCGAGCACGGTAATCAAACTCCCGCCATGACCGAACTGCGTGTTAGGACCGTATAGGCAGAAGAAGTTGGGATAACCTGGCATTACGGTGCCCAGATAGGCGCGGGCATCGTCTCCGCCCCAATCCTTGTGGAGTTCGCGCCCTCCAAGGCCCACGACCTTCATTGGCGCGAGCAGATTGACGACATCGAACCCTGTCGCCCATATTATCACATCTGCCTTGTGGACCGCGCCGTCGCTGATGACGACTGCATCAGGCTTCACCTCGGTCACGCCGCCGGTAACCAAGGTCACCTTTTCGCGCGCCAAAGTGCGGAACCAGCCATTGTCGAGCAACATGCGCTTGCCGAAGGGCGGGTAATCCGGGATGACTTCGGGCAGCAAATGCTGTGCGTCGCCAAGTTCGGTCTTGGCATAGGCCGTAAGCACCTTGCGATGCAAATCGTTGATCGCATTGATAGAACGGCCTTGGTCGTCCCAGTCGGGATCTTGGGTCAGCGCCTCGTACAATTTGTCATTGAACGCCCAACTCAACCGCAATCGATACCAAAGGCGATATAATGGCACTTTATGGAGCAATAGGCGAAGTGGTTCGGGAATATCCCGACCGAATTTCGGGAAGGGCGACGCCCATTGCGGTGTGCGCTGGACAATAACGAGTGATGCCACCTCGTCGACGATCGCCGGTGCCACTTGCATCGCGCTTGCACCGTTGCCTACAAGCACGACCTTGCGTCCGGCAAGGTCCAGTCCGGCATCGGGATATTGCGCGGTGTGCACGCTAGGCCCCTTGAAGCCATCCAGCCCCGCGATGTTTGGAATGCGCGGCTTGTTGAACGCTCCGACGCAGCTGATTAGCATCGTCGCGCGGTAGGTTTCGCGCGCACCCGCAGCCGAGACGACCTCAGCTTCCCATTCTCCGTTGGCTTCATTGAAACGCGCCTCGGTCACTTCGCAGCCGAAACGGATATGCTGCCGGACATCATGATCGTCAGCAACCTTATTGAGATAATCGTGGATCTCGCGGCTGCCAGCGAAGAAACGCGACCAGTCATTCGGCGCAAACGAGAAGGAATAGAGATGACTTGGTACATCGCAGGCCGCGCCGGGGTAGCGGTTATCAAACCACACCCCGCCTAACTCGTGACGCCGTTCCAATATAATAGAGGGAATGCCGGCTTCCGCCAGTTCGATCGCCGCACATAGTCCTGAAATACCGGCACCGATAATAAGCGCCGAGAAGCCTTCTGGCGGCGGAACGTCGCTGCGCAATTCGTCAAGCGTCGGTGAAACAAACAGATCGTTCCAGATCATCGGAGCGTAGTCTACTGGCACTTGTTCGCCGAGCGACACACTCATCATTTCGACAAGCAGATCGCCCGCCGGATCCGGCAATGCGGGAGGCTGTCCGGCAAACCATGCGCGCAAGGCAACTTCGGCCGCGCTGCGGATCTCATCTTGGACCTCATCAGGCAAGCCCCCGCTGTCATTATCGTCCATGCCGCGTAAGCGGGTCGGCACAAACCGGCCCTCGATCCAGCGACGGTCGCCCGTCAGGTGCACCAATACACATGCTAATGTAGGCACATTTGCCGCAGCTAAGGCGGCCGTCAACCAGTCAACGTCTGCTAATTTGTTCTCCGACATTCCGGCGCTGTTGCTCAGCTGATTTAAAATGTCAACGTTATTGTTGACTAGATATTTGAATTCACCTCAGCGTTTTGGGTGCAATTGCTAATCAGGTACAGCTGCGCGCCTTTACCTTACGGCTCGCAGCAGCAGTTTTCAGAGAAGAAAGGCGCATTTTTTTACACTGGTCGCTTTATGCGCAACATCAATGCCAACAGCAGATACATAGACGAGTGAAAGAGCTTTTTCAATTTTTCTACATATGTGTTGACAAATGTCCATACGTGTTTCTAAATTTGAGCCCTTGGCGTTCTGACCCGATATGTACCGAATCGTTTCTGATAGAAATTCTAGGCTAGTTAGCAAAGAAGAAGATGCCTGCAGTCGGTTTGACTACTAGCCTCGTTAAGCGCCATGTCTATTAATTGGCACCGGAATTAGGAGAGCCCAAATGGAAGCGCGTTACGAAATGCTGGTGAACGGTAAGATGACAGGCGGCAGCCGTTCGCTTGATGTGATTAATCCAGCAACAGCAGAAGTCTTTGCGACCTGTGCCTGCGCTTCGCGCGAAGAAATGGAAGTTGCGGTAACGGCTGCTGCTGCAGCATTTCCCGCATGGTCCGCGACCTCGCTCGATGAAAGGCGCGCGGTTCTCATCAAGATGGCAGAAGCAATCGAAACCAATCTCGATTCTCTCGCTCGCACGTTGACCAGCGAGCAGGGAAAGCCGATCGGCGATGCCCAAGGCGAGGTCGGTGGTGCTGCCTATTTCCTGCGTTATTATGCAGGGCTCGAAATTCCGGTCGAAACAATTGAGGACAGCGACGCCCGCCGCATCGAACTTCATCGCAGGCCGCTCGGAGTCGTCGCGGCGATCGTGCCGTGGAATTTCCCCGTGCTGACCGCCGTCAACAAAATTGGCGCAGCCCTGCTGACTGGCAACACGGCTGTAGTAAAACCAGCCGCAACGACGCCGCTTGCGACGCTGCAGTTTGCCTCTCTGATCAAAGACTTTGTTCCAGCCGGCGTCGTCAATATTGTGACTGACAACAATGACCTTGGCGACGTACTGACCGGCCATCCGCTAGTGCGCAAGGTAAGTTTCACGGGATCGACCAACACTGGCATGAAAGTGATGTCGTCGGGCTCAGCAACGCTCAAGCGAATGACGCTCGAACTAGGTGGCAATGACTCGGGCATCGTGCTTGATGATTGCGATCCGGAAGTCGTCTCGCAGCAGCTGTTCGATTCCGCATTTGCCAATAATGGCCAAGTCTGCATTGCGCTCAAGCGGTTATATGTCCATGACAGCCAATATGATGCGATATGCGAAAAGCTTGCTGAAATCGCGAGAGCTGCAATTGTCGGCTCGGGATTGCAGCAGGGAACACAGCTCGGTCCGGTGCAGAACCGCACGCAATACAACAAACTCAAATCGCTGATCGAAGAGACGAGAAAAGACGGTAATATTATTGCCGGCGGAGACAGCCCTGATGGCCCAGGCTATTTCATCAACCCCACCATCGTTCGCGACATCGCCGACGATGCGCGACTGGTTACCGATGAGCAGTTCGGGCCGGTCCTGCCAGTCATGCGCTACACCGACGTCGGCGATGTGATCGCACGGGCCAACAATACTAGCTATGGCCTCGGCAACTCGGTTTGGTCATCGAGCGTCGAAAAGGCAGGCGCGGTTGCCAGCCAGCTCGATTCGGGTTCGGTCTGGATAAACAAGCATGGCGACATCGGCCCCGACACGCCATTTGCAGGCGCGAAGATGTCTGGTGTCGGGATCGAAATGGGAATGCACGGCCTGCTGGAATTCACGCAGGCCAAAGTCGTGAACTACGCCAAGGCAGCAAACGTCTAGTAAGGATTTTCCAAACCCGAAACAAGCATCTCGGCATAGGTGTTGCCGATCTCCTCGGCACTGACATCGCTTTTGTCCGGGCGAAACCAGCGGTGAGTCCAGCCGACAATCCCCAGCACACCGAAAGCCACAACACTTGGTGCACCGATATTGCGGAAGCTTTTTTCGGCATAGCCCTGCTCGATGATTGCAATCACGGCATCCGAGGTCTCCGCATTCAATTTGCGCATATAAGCCGACCATTCCGACCTGCTGTCGGACACATGGCTCAAATTCTCGCGAATATAGATGTAAAACAGAGGGTAATGCTCACCATATGACGTCATTAGCGCTGTAATAAGGTCGCGCAGTTTAAGGCGCGGACTAAGGTCGCTGGTCTCGATTTGCTTGACGATTTCCAAATTGCGCTCGACGACCGTACGGACGAGTTCATCGAACAGCTCCTCTTTTGAGGATATGTAGTAATACAGGGACGCACGATCGATTTCGAGTTCTGCTGCTACTGCGCTGAGGCTCGAACCCTTAAAGCCCTGCCGGTTAAACACACGGATCGCGGCCTCGGCGATTTCCCTGCGGCGCCGCTGGTAAGAGTCACTCGAATCTTCCTTGGCAACCGACCTTCGCTTGCCGATATTACTAACTTTCGTCATGCAGGTCCCTATTTATATGGCAGCGTAGCCGACCTATTAGACCAAAATTGGGCGGATGAAAACCCGGCAACCAATCAAATCAATCCGCCATTTCGAGTGCAGCCGCTGGTGTAAAAGCGTTGGGCGCGCTGCGCAGCAACTTTCCGGGAAGCGCGCCTGTTGAGACACCATCTTCAAACGTCACCACGCCACTCACAATTGTTGCGCGATATCCGGTTGCGGTCTGGAGCAACCGCTTGCCGCCTGCTGGCAGATCGGCAACCATTTTCGGACGAGAGCTTCCAATCTTCTCATAATCAATGATGTTGACATCAGCCTTCATGCCGCGGGCCAGAGTGCCGCGATCATTGAGACCATAAAGCGCAGCCGTAGCACGCGATTGCTTTTCCACCGCTTTCTCGACCGACAGTGTCGGTCCCGCTTTCCGGTCGCGCGTCCAGTGGCTGAGCATGAAGGTCGGCATTGCTGCATCGCAAATGGCACCGCAATGCGCACCTGCATCTGATCCAGCCGCAATCACGGTCGGATTGTCCATCAACTCATAGAGGAAATCGAGAGAATAATCACCGTAGTTAACGAGGATCACATAGATATAACCGTGGCCCTCATTCTCCATCATCATGTCATAAAGGATGGTATCTTCAGAGACGCCCGCGCGCATGGCGATCTGCTGAACGCTCGATTCAAACGAAGGTTCATAATCCAGAGAGCCGTCAGCCTGTTCAAGGCGGAACATCATTTCGTAACGAAGCGCCGTACCCTCAAACGGCAGTTTGTCTGATGTCTCAGCGATGATCGCCGCCCGGATTTCGGGTTGCTGCAACTTCTTGACCTGATCTTCAAACGGAAGGTTAGCGAGTGCGTCATAGGTGGGTCGTCCCATGAACATGTGGAAGCTGCTTTGCAATCCCATTACGATCCCGGTCGGCCGCATGCTGATCTGCGGATAGATTTCCGCTCCCTGCGCTTGCGCCTTGCTCGTCAGTTCAACGGTAGAACGCCATTTTGTGGTGTTGCCCGGATTCTGGAACAGCAAATAGGTGAATTTGACATTCTTGCGACGCGAGACATCGGCCATCCAGTCAATTTCCTCGGCATCGGTCAGGCTTCCGGGGATGCCGTCAAAATTGATATCAGACACCACTTCGAAAATCCCGTGACCCGCCTTGCTAAGCGCATCGCCAAAGCCTTCCATCTCGTCAATGCTTACCTGCGTGCCTGGCACAACCTTGCCGTCCGCTGTCCTGTGCGCAGTGATGCGTGAAGAGGTAAAGCCGAACGCCCCAGCGTCAAGCGCTTCGCTAACAAGCGCCGACATCTCTGCAATTTCGTCCGCAGAAGCCGGCTCATTATCTCCGCCCCTTTCGCCCATTACATAAGTCCGGATAGCGGCGTGGGGCACTTGAGAGCACACATCCATTGCATAGGATTTAGAGGCAAGCGCATCAAGGTACTGCGGATAGGTCTCCCATTCCCAAGTAATACCTTCGGTCAGCGCAGTGCCAGGAATGTCCTCAACGCCTTCCATGATGTTGATCAACCGGACACGAAAATGCGGCTTCACCGGCGCAAACCCGACCCCGCAATTGCCCATCACCACCGTCGTCACACCGTGCCAGCACGAGGGCGACAGATAGGGATCCCAGCTGACCTGCCCGTCGTAGTGAGTATGGATATCAACCCAGCCTGGCGTAACCAGAAAGCCGGCAGCATCAATCTCGCGGCGTCCTTGGCTCTCTACGACACCAACAGTGGTAATGGTTTGCCCGTCAATTGCCACATCCGCTACGCGCCTTGGCGCACCAGTTCCGTCAACCACCGTCCCCCCACGAATAACCAGATCGTGCATCATGACTTCATCCTTTTTCAGTTCTGCTGCGTGCCAATGAGTAGGGGTCCAAAGTCCCAATTTGTTTGACGCCGAGACCTTCAATTTGCATCGACAACTACCACATAACCATCTGTTGTCAACAGATTTGTTGATAGCGTTAGTGAGATACTCAGTTGCTATAAAAGCTGGTAAGAACGACACTTAAACAGTGCTACTCAGGTCATCGAGCTCACGCCAATATTCGGCACCGCCATAGATCGGCCGCCTCAGCTCGGGGTGTTGCCGACAAGCGTGCTTATCTGAGCTTCTGAATAGCCCAGTCCGCCCAGTATCTCGCGCGAATGCTCGCCCAATTTTGGGGGGGGCTTGCGCAAACCGTCGGCGTCGGGGTCGATTGGCAGTCGCACTTGTATTTCTTTAAGCAAACACCGCTCGGCCACGACGGGCAAGGCGAGCGCCTCTGCCAGATCATTAACGCGGCCGCAGGAAATTCCTGCGCTGCCCAGATGAGCACGCCAATGTTCAACCGTCTGCAAACTGATAACCGCAGCAATAGCCAGATCAAGCGGCTCACGGTGCTGCAGCCGGTCCGCCGTCGTCCGGAAGCGAACATCCTCAATCAGCGTATCGAGCTTCAGCGCTTTACACAGACGCGGGAACTGCTGTTCACTCGCTGTGGCAATAAGTAACTCTCCGTCCGATGCTTTGAACACACCGTAAGGCGCTGCACTGGGCGCGCCCGATCCAAGCTTCTCTGGCGGCCGACCCGTTGCGAGCATGCCCAGCAGTTGGTGGTTCATCATCGTGAAGGCGCTGTCAATCAAGCTGGGACGGATATGTTCTGCCTCGCCGCTGGCATTCCGGCGCAAGATGGCGGCGACGAGACCCATCGCTGCCCACATCCCGGTCGACAGATCGAGTATCGACGGCGCGACTCGGATGGTTGGGGAACCTGGTGATCCAGTAAAACTCATCATCCCGCTGACCGCTTGCACCAAGGCGTCATAGCCGGGCATAGTTTTGCCAATAGGACCATCGCCAAAGGCCGAGATTGAAGCCATCAGGATGCGAGGATTGCAGGCCTTGAGCGCGTCAAAGGTGATGCCGAGTTTTTCGCCTAAGCCCGGCGGGAAGCTCTCGATTATTACATCTGCGGTTTCAATCAGACGGAAGAGCGCGGCCTTGCCTTCGAGCGATTTGATGTCCAGCAAAAGGCTCCGTTTGTTACGGTTCACAGACAGAAAAACCGTTGCTTCCCCCTCCCACCGGGGTGGCAGAGCGCGCGTGTCATCGCCGTACGGCGGGCGCTCAATCTTGATCACATCTCCGCCCATATCCCCAAGGATCATCGCGGCGAATGGTCCGGCAATATTGGTGCTGAGGTCCAGCACTCTTAGGCCGGGAAGGGTTTGGTTAAAGGTCATACGACGCGCTGCCGGCCTGGCATCCACGGATGGATGACAGATCCGACTATCACTCCTTGTCGCCCTTGTTGTAAACCGGCTCGCGCTTCTCCAGCGCTGCAGCCACGCCTTCGCGCAGATCGTTGCTATAGGTAAGCGCGGCAACTGCCCAAAAACTGGCATTCATTGATCCGGCCAGATCCATATGCCAGCTTTGGCGCAGCTGCTGCTTAGTTGCCTCTATCGCCAGCCGGGGCCGCTCTGCGATCCGCGCCGCCAGCGCTACAGCTTCTGTAATCAGGGCTTCAGGTTCGGCGATGCTGTTGACCAAACCGATTGCGAGTGCTCGCTCCGCATCGACCAGATCACCCGTCAGCGCCAGCTCTGCTGCCAAGCCGCTCCCGACCAATCGCGGCAAGAAATATGTGCCGCCATTGCCCGGGTTGAGGCCAAGCTTTATATAGGTCTCTCCCATTTTGGCTTTGGTGGAAGCAATGCGGACGTCGCACGCGAGTGCTAGATCAAGCCCCCCCGCAGTCGCCCCACCATTGATCGCGGCGATCACAGGCAGGCGACAGGACACCAAACGCTGGGTGACAGGCCAAAGCACCCTGGCATTATACGGCTCTTGCTCACGAGCATGATCTTCGGCGAGAAATTTTTGGAACTCGACCAAGTCAGCGCCCGCACAAAATTGTTTGCCCGCTCCCGTCATAACAAGCACGCGCACTGACTTGTCATCTTCGAGCGCCTCAAGCGCGGCAAGCAGATCACGCGCCATTTCAGGAACCACACCATTGCCGCGATCCGGGCGGTTAAGCGTGATAATTGCTACGCCCGGAGCAGGCCGGTCAAGCAGGATGGTTTCGTAAGTCATGAGCTATCCTTAGCTACGCGCGAGCACAGTGGCTATCGCAAGCGCATATGTTCCGTCCAGCCAGCCGCCGCCATTGACCGCGAGCGCCAGCCGTGCACCTTCGACCTGACGCGCGCCAGCTGTACCGCGAAGCTGATGAACCAGCTCGACAATTTGTGCGCATCCGGTCGCGCCAAGCGGATGGCCGCGGCTCAGCAATCCGCCGCTTGTATTCACTGGGGTGGCTCCGCCCAGATCAGTAACACCGTCGCGGATCAGCCTAAAGCCGTCGCCTTTGGCGCACAGCCCGATCTCATGATACTGCATCAGCTCTGCTGGCGCCGCTGCGTCATGCAGTTCGATCACGTCGAAATCCTGCGAGCCCACTGATGAATCCGTATAGGCCTTGGCCGCCGCATCGCCGACCGGATTGCCCGATGCGCCCGATGCGACTGCCGAAGCCTTTACCTGGACCACCGGATGACCAATCGATGCCCCCACCTTGTCCGAACAAACGATAATCGCCGCCGCACCGTCAGTGACAGGCGAGCACATGGGCAGAGAAAGGGGTGCCACAATCATCCGACTCGCCAGCACATCTTCGAGAGACTGCGGTGTGCGCAGATGAGCTAGCAGGTTCATCGTCGCATTTTTCCGGTTCTTGACCGCGACACGCGCGAAATCAGAGAGCTCAGCGCCAGACTCATCGAGATATCTCTGTGCGACCGCCGCATAAAAATCCATCAGCAGCGAATTCGCGCTTATCTGTCCGGGCTCTGATTCGCCGATCTCTTCAATGTCCGTGGATCCGCGCAGCGCGTTGAACGGGCGGCTGCGGTCAACATGGTTCATCTGTTCCGCGCCCACCACAAGTGCGACTTCGACTGCGCCGCTTGCCACCGCTTCACACGCAAGGCTGAATGCCGATCCGCCGGAAGCACAGGCATTTTCGATGTTGAACAAAGGCACTTTTCCAAGCACCTGATGGCGAAGCGCGACTTGCCCCCGAACCATCTCTTGCTGCGAAATAATCCCAGAAATAGCATTGCCGAAGTAGATGCGATCGATCCGATCCGAGGCTAGACCGCTATCGGCAATCGCCTCCTCAATCGCGGCGAGCGCCAAGCTGCGCACACCACGCCCTACTTGCTTGCCAAATTGGGTCATACCGATCCCGGCGATGGCGACACCCTTCACACTAATGCCCTTGCTGCCGAAGCGCCGCCGCCGATGCGACTCTCATGACCAGCCCAATAGGCCTCGCGCACTTCGCGGCGGAGGATTTTGCCATAGCCACTCACCGGAAGCTCATCGACAAAATCAACTGCCTTAGGCTTTTTATAGCCCGCCATATGGTCCCCGCAAAACGCGATAATCTCTTGTGCAGTGAGCATCTCACCGGGCTTTGGAACAACGACAGCATGAACCGCCTCGCCCCAATAGTCATCGGGAATACCGAACACGACACAATTGGCGACCTTCTCATGAAGGATGATCACCTCTTCCACCTCGCGGGGGTAAACGTTGTTGCCGCCGCTTATCACCATATCCTTCGCGCGGTCGAGCAGGAAGAGATAGCCTTGCGCGTCAAAATAGCCGATATCCCCTGTGTGCAGCCAACCGCCGCGCAAAGCTTCAGCACTGGCCTGCGGATCTTTCCAATATCCCGGCATCACAACATCACCGCGCGCAACAACTTCTCCCGCTTGTCCGGGTGGCAGCGGATTGTCGTCAGCATCAACGCAGTGCGCTTCCACATCTGTTCGCACTTGCCCTGCAGAGCCTATGCGAAGGTCGTTCGCGTCGAGCAGTTTCTGATGTGCCGCTGCCGTCAACCCAGTAATCGTGATTGGCGCTTCGCCCTGCCCGTAGAGCTGGACAAAAACGGGGCCAAATGTCGCGATCGCCTGTTTGAGTTGTTCAACATAAATCGGCGCTCCGCCATAGCAGATTGCCTTCAGGCTTGAGAGATTATGGCGAGCGGGCACATGATCTTCGAGCATCTTGATGATCTGGGTTGGCGCCATGAACGCTATGTGCGACACTTTGAGCAGCTCAATAGTGCTCAGCAGTTCCTCGACATCAAAGCTTGCCGACGTGGTGATCGCGTTTGTTGCCCCGCGCGCAACGGCCGGGAGTGCAACGATCCCGCTACCGTGCGACATGGGCGCGCAATGCAGCACCATTTCTCCGGGCTGGATGTTATGGAGATCAGCAAGATAGTTCATGATCACCACGCGAATCATACGGTGGTTCCAGATTGCGCCTTTGGGCTTCCCAGTGGTGCCAGAGGTATAAAACAACCAGCAAATGTCTTCAGGCGCGGCCTCAACCGCACAGGGGAGCCTATTGGCCGGGTTGAGCAGAGTGTTGAATGCGTCGGTCGAAATCTGGTGAGTCAGACCGCCGAACAGGTCGGCATGCAAAGCGATGCCTTCGGCAAACTCCGGGCCGTGAACCAAGATCTTTGCACCCGAATTCTCGACGATATAGGCCATTTCACGAGCGTGGAGCCGCGCGTTAATTGGTACAACAACCAGCCCTGCCGCAAAGCACCCGAAAACGACTTCCAGAATCCGGGGCGAATTTGCTAGGCAAAAGGCAACCCGATCGCCTGTCTTGCACCCGAGCGCCAGGAGGTTCCCGCCGATTGCAAGCGACCGGTCTCGGAAATGAGCGTAGGTATGACTCTCCTCGCCCTGCAGCAAGGCCACCGTATCGGGCCATTGTCGCGCTGATTTTTCGAGGAAAGAGAAACTGTTCATCAACCTACGCGGCGGAATGTGGCACATGGACGACGCTCGATCTCGCCGGGGTCGACAGCAACAAACTCAACCTCATCGTCGCACCCATAAGCCGACCAGTCATTCTCCCCAGTCGCCTCTAGCCGGACAAGTAGTTGAACACCCTCGGGCAGTTTCACCACGCCAATGGCATAAGGCAAATCACCCTCAAACCCTTCGGGCGCACCTTGGCGCAAGACGCAGAAGCTGTGCAATACGGCCTTGCCCGACGATTTTACCCAGCCGAGATTATCAGACTGGCAATGCGGACAGGCATAGCGCGGCCACATATTGGGTTTGCCGCAGTCATGACAATTCTGGATCAGCAGGTCTCCGCCAGCAAGGCCTGCACGGAAATCGGATACGATAACAGGTGTTTTCATCGTTCAGGCCCCTAATTTCGTGCGTTCGAGCAAAAGGATCTGCGCATCCATGTAGGAGCCGCCTGTGCCGCCAATGATCGCACGTTCGCAGCCTTCAACCTGACGCTTTGCAGGCGCACGGTGCAGCAATTGGCGGATACCTTCGACCAGCAAGGCCGTGCCGCCGCCAACGCCCGTATGCCCCGCCGAAAGCAGCCCGCCATTGGTATTCATCGGCAACTTACCGCCAGGATCACCATGGCCCGCAGCAAACCAGCGCGCTCCTTCTCCCTTTTCGGCGACGCCGATTCCCTCCAGTGCGATCGCCGTGACTGCAGCATAGCTGTCATAGATTTCGCCAATGTCCGCGTCCTTAGGACCCCAGCCCGATTGGTTCCACGCCCGCTCCGCCGCCAAGGGCCAGCCAAGCACAGCTTGATCAGATTCTTGGCTCAAACAGTAATGGCTGACGCAGCCCCCAGAGCCCGCAACTCTGACGCCGCTGCTGATGCCACGTTTTTTCGCGACACCAGCGCTCGTCATCACAAAAGCGCAGGCCCCGTCGGCCATTGGCGGGCATTCAAAACTGTGCAGCGGGTCAGCGACCATGCGCGAGGCGAGTATCTGCTCAACCGTCAGTGGCTTGGTGTAGAACATCGCATTTTCGTTGAGGTTCGCCCATTTGCGCAATGTGACACAGACCGACGCCAGTTCCTCCGCCGTGCTGCCCGACGCGTGCATATAGCGCCGCATTATCATAGCGCCGATGGCATTGAACTGGATGCCCGTCGGCAATTCCCATTCGCCGGGGATGCCGTTTTTCGACAACATGGTGATCATCTCATTAAGGTCAGCTGAACCCCAGCGTTCACATTGGAGCACTAACACGTTTTTTGCGTGACCTGTTGCGATCAGTCCGTGGGCTGCGCGCACCGCGTTGTCGCTGGTCGACCCGCCGGAATGCACCATGAAGCTCGACTTGCATGAGCCGTGGATTCCCAGCTCTTCTGCCATGCGCGAGAAGACCAGATCGGCCTGATCCGCGCCGCTGTGCAGGCACGGGATCAGCAGGATCGTGTCGATATCCCTTGGCACCATCCCCGCATCCCTGAGTGCCATGACGGCGACGCTTGTGAGGCCCTCAATGAAGCTGCGATCCGGAAACTTTCCGGTCGGGATTTCTCCAACGCCCACGAACACGGGGTCATTCTCCTGACCCGCGTCGACATGCAATTGCCAATTTTCTGTCATTCAAACTCTCCGCTTTGCCAGCATGGTCTGGAGAAACGTCATCACCTCGTCTCCCGATTGATTGCGCACTGAATAGGTGACCGCCAGTATGCCATGTTTTCCGCCCGTCGTTTCATGCCCCGTAACTTCGGCAACGACGTGAAGAGTGTCGCCCGCGAACACCGGCTTAGTCGCCTTGAGGCCCGTTATTTCGACAAGCGCGGCAATGGCGTCGCCATAAAATCCGCTGCCCCCAATCAAGCCGACTGCGAGCGAGAAAGTCAGCGGACCATGCGCGATGCGTTGGCCAAAGCGCGAGCCTTCCATGAACGTAGCATCGGTGTGAAGTTGGTAATGATCACCCGTCAGCCCGGCAAAACTGGTTATATCGCCAATATCGACTGTGCGACCTCGCGTCGTCATCGTGTCGCCAAGTTCGAAATCTTCAAAGCATTTTACCTGCGGATCAGAGAAGGCGCGCCGTGTCATCTAAACCTCAAAACAATCATTTGTTTTTCGATATGATAGGAACCATTATCTGTCAAGCGCGCGCACAAAAATTCGCTTTAACCGCGCAAGCCCATAAATAGAGTGTCCGCGATGACCCCGCCAACTTCCTCGGGTGAAAGCGCTCCATTGGGCGTGAGCCATTCCGGGGTCCAGTTTAGCGCGCCGAGTATCGACAGCACAGCGATACGGCGGTTCAGAGTCGCTCGAAATGTTCCAGATTTGATGCCATCCTCGATCACACCGATGAACGCCTGCTCGTAATCACGGCGTTTGCCAATAGCGGCTTGAATGTTGTCATCTCCCAAAAAGCGCCATTGATGGAAAACAACGAGTGAGCGTTCGGGATTATCAGCGACGACGGATACATGGGCGATCACCATTGCACGGAGCCTCTCCGCGGGTGTCGCGCCCGATACAATGTGCGGCCGAACAGCGTCGAGAAACCTGCGAATTCCATCGTCAACAATATCGACGAGCATCGCCTCTTTGCTCGCGATGTGCGCATAGAGGCTTCCTGGCAGAACCCCGACTGCTTTCGCAATGTCCCGCATCGATGTGCCGCTAAACCCTTGCTTGCCAAACAAGTGCACTGCCGCGTCCATGATGGCTTCTCGCGGGCCGCTAGCCGGATCGATAACAGTTGCCACGCTTAGTCTACTCCTTAACCCTCCCGCCCCAGCCCCATCGACTTCGCGATAATGCTGCGCAAAATTTCATTTGTGCCCCCGCCAACCATGCCATGCTTGGCTTCGCGAAAGTAGCGCTCCATATGATATTCAGGCAGTTGAGCATAGCCGCCAAGTGCTTGCATTCCGTTGAAGGCAATCTGAAACAGTGTCTTGGCAGTGAACAGTTTGGCTTTGGCCACATCGGCATTGGCGGGTTCGCCGCGTGCCAGTTTGTCAGCGGCATAATAGACCAACAGCCGCGCCGCCGCGAGTTCGGTTTCGTCGTCAGCCATACGGTGTTTAAGCACCTGATAGGATGAGAGCTTCTTGCCAAATGCGTCACGTTCGCTCAAATATTTTTTGGTGTCATCCAGCGCTGTGCGCGCATTTCCGACCTGCGAGGCAGCGATGCTCAGTCTCTCTAGATCGAGATGCTCGCCGATATAACGCCAGCCCTTGCCAACTTCCCCGAGCAACGCCGACTTCGGGATCCGCATGTCGTCCATAAAGAACTCGGTGGTGCCGAGACTCTTACGAACAAGAGTATTCATCTTCTTGATATGCAACCCCGGCGTTGTGTTGGGCACCAAAAATAAAGAGAAGCCGTCATAACGCTCTTGGCTTGTACGCGCCAGAATGGCGATGGTTGCGCCGGGCAACTGGGCACCTGAACACCAGACCTTATTGCCATTGAGCACCCATTCGTCGCCGTCGAGCCGAGCTGTGGAGCGACCGCCTGCTGCGTCAGATCCCGATTGGGGCTCGCTTATGGAAATTGAAAATTTAGCATCGCCACGCAGGAAGGGTGCAATGTATTGCGCCTGCTGCTCAGGCGTGCCGTGAGTGCAGATATTCTGAACAGTGAACATCGAGGTCATGATACAGGCGGCGGTATCTAAGCTATATTTACCAATTGCTTCGCAGAAGATCGCAAACATGACCGGGTCGGTCTGCATGCCGCCAAGTTTCTCCGGCACAAGCAGGCCGAGCCAGCCAAGGTCAGCCATCTTGCGAAATACATCTTCGGGAAACTCCCGCGACAAATCATGTTGGAGCGTATAATCTTGACCAACCTCGCGGGCCATGAAATCCTGAACGGTGTCGTTCCACATCCGCTGCTCATCACTAAAGCGGAAATCCATCTGCGATCGTCCTATTCCAAGTTTGCTAATAAACAAATGTTTGTTATGACAATTATGCTGTGTAGTCAATCGCACAGAGACGAGAGGAAAAGATGGCTCCGCAAAAACGCCGTAATCTGCTTGAGGCCCGTTACCCTAAATGGGAGGTGTTGTCCATTTCCTGCAGGCTGGACCGTGCGGCTGAGTGTTGGGCAGATCGACCCCTGATCATCACTGATGCACGCACATGGAATTATGGTGAGGTGCAGGCCTGGTCGCGACAGATCGCCTCAGGCCTTATCGCTCACGGCCTTAAGGCTGGCGAACATGTCGCCCTCGATATGGCCAACTACCCTGAATTCACTGCAATCAAGTTCGCCATCGCACGGGCTGGTGCGGTCTGCATTCCGGTCAATTTCCTATTGCGCGGGCAAGAACTTGCCTATGTGCTAGATCAGTCTGATGCGGCGATGCTGATCACGATGGAGGAATTCCGTGGGCACGATTATCTTGCAGACTTGAACCAAATCAGGCCGGCACTGCCCAAAATTCGTCATGTCTTTTCGCTTGCGGGAATCGATGCCCTGATTGCTAGTGCCACACCAGACAGCGATGCGGAGCTCAGCGCACGGGAGGCGGCGGCAGATGGCACAGCACTGAGTGATATCCTCTACACTTCGGGAACGACCGGGCGTTCCAAGGGCGTGATGCTGACCCACGACATGGTTCTCCGCGCGGCCTTTTCGTCGGTGATTGCGGGCGCGTTCGAAGAGAACCGGCGGATGCTGTTTGCCATGCCGATGTATCATGTCTTTGGTTATGCCGAGTGCCTCCTCGCGGTGCTTTTCGTCGGCGGTGCGATCATCCCGCACCTTGTTTTCGATGCGGCAGAGATGCTGAATGCAGCGGAACGCCATCGCGCGACTGAGCTGGTCGCTGTGCCGATGATGACATCGAAATTGATTGAGGTTGCGCGCACGCGCGGCTTCGATTCAACCCATCTAAAGGTCATGTTCAACAGCGGGGGGGTCAATCCACCGGGGATATGGAGCGATATCCGCGAAGCCCTTCGTCCGCGAGAAATGCGGATGGGCTACGGCATGACTGAGACATCAGCGTCGGCGACATCAAATGTGGTCGAGGATGACGATGTAAAGCTGCTGACCACGCATGGCTGCCTCAAACCCGCAAGCGTCGCAGGCGATCCTGCGTTGGGCGGGCGCGTTGCGGTCTATAAAACGATTGACCCTGAAACGCTCACCGACCTGCCCCCTGATATGGAGGGCGAGCTTGTTGTGACCGGCCCCATCGTCACGCGCGGCTATTACAAAAAGCCAGAAGAAACAGCGGCCGCCTTTACTGTGGATGGCTGGCTTCGGACGGGCGACCTCGGACGGGTTAGCACAGATAACTATGTGACACTAACCGGACGGATCAAGGAAACCTATCGTTGTAATGGCGAAATGGTGATGCCGCGCGAAATTGAGATGTTGTTCGACGATCATCCACAGATTGAGCAAGCGTTGGTCATCGGCGTGCCGGATCCACGAGCGGGTGAAACTGGCTGCCTCTGCATTGTACAGCGCGGGATTGATCGTCCCGATGCCGACGCGCTTCTCGCGACATGCGCTGCAAAGCTCGCACGGTTTAAGGTGCCCCGCCATGTGCTGTATTTTGCAGCTAGCGATATTCCCCTGACTGTCACAGGTCGCCCGCAGAAATTCAAACTCGCAAAGCTTGCTATTGAGCGCATCCAAGGAGAGACATGATGTTCATCGAACGTGCTGAAGTGCCCGTGAAAGAAGGCATGGAAGAAGCCTTTGCCGCTGCAATGGCCGCACGGGGAGGGGCAATCCTCGCTTCAGCTCCCGGCTGCGCATCTGTTCGTGTCGGACGCGGAGTGGAAAATCCCGGGAAGTTCATCCTGCTATTGGAATGGGATTCGGTCGCGTCGCACGTTGCGCTCACAAAGACCCCTGCATTTGAGGAATTCAAGGCACTTGTCGGGCCATTCTTCGCTGGGGCAGCGAACATGGAGCATTTTGAAATGGCGTAAAATGCTATTCCGCTACCAAAGTAATAGCCCGCTCCGGGCAAGATTTCATCCCGCGTTTGGCATTTTCCTCTTCGCCCGCAGGCACGTCGATTTCGTTACTGCGATCGGCATTGTAACCGTCGTCGTCAAGAATGAAGACGTTGGGGGCATATTTTGCGCAGCGGCCGTGACCGGTGCAATGTTCACCGTCGATTTTAACACGCATCCTATATTCTCCTTGTCGGCGCTTATTGCGCGTCTTTCATACGGCCTTCGGTGGGCAAAGCATCGGTCGCTGCCAAAGCTTCAAGTCCTAGGCCAAGGCTCAGCCCTTCGTGCATCAAGCGCTTGTACCGCTGGGTGAGCGCAACGCGGGTATAGCGCCGTGTCAAGATCGGCTTAGCTGCGATCATATTCGCGATCTCCATCGTCCGGGCTTTCAATTGGTCCGCGGTGACGACTTCGTTGACCACCCCCCAATCGAGTGCCTTTGCCGCGTCGATCTCTTGCCCCATGATCAGGAAATATCGACCCCGATTTGGCCCGAGCAGGTGCGGCCAAACTACATGTGCCCCGTCACCAGGAACAATCCCGGACATGAAATGGGGCGCATCCTGAAACAACGCAGTATCGCTGGCGATTACAATGTCAGACATCACCGGGATTTCCGGATGGATGCGTGCAGGGCCGTTGATAGCGCTAATCACGGGCACTTCTATGTCGAGCAGGTTATTAAGCAACCGCCGTCCATCATAGAAGGTTAGATCCCATTCGCCGGCAGTACTAAGCTTGAAGCTGCCTGCATTGATATCGGCGCACCAGTTCGCGCCCGTGCCGGTCATCACCACGACCTTGTTCTCGCGATCTGCGCCGACATCGGTGAAGCAATAGCCGAGCTCTTCATGCGCAAGCGCGCTCCACACCAGTGGCCCACCATCGGTATGGAACCTCATCACGAGCACGCCCTCATCGGTACGGTATAGCTCGATATTCTCATACCGATCCTTATACTGCTCGAGGCGCGGGGCCGGACCATGATGTACCTTGGCGCTCATTTCGGCCACACCAGTTGAAGTTCACGCATTGAGCGCAGAAAGCCGGTGACATAGACCGGCGCAGTACCTTCCCGCACTGAGAATTCGGGGATGCGCCGGAGCCATTCTTCTATAGTCGCAGTCAGTTCGAGCCGGGCGAGGTTCGAGCCAATACACCGGTGCGGACCAACGCCAAAGGTCGAATGAAGGATTGTCTCGCGCTTGATATCAATCTTTTCAGGCTCTTCCATCGCACGCGGATCACGTGAGGCTGCACCCCAGGTGAGCATCACGAAATCACCCTCCTTCATTTCGGTACCCGCCACTTCCACGTCGCGGGTGCAGGTCCGACCAAGTGCAATCACCGGCGGGAAGACGCGGCTGAATTCTTCAATCGCATTCTCAATGAGCGAAGGATCATCAATTAGCTGCTGGCGCACCTCAGGATGCATCGCAAGATAATGAATGGCAGAGGACATGACGAAGGTGGTTGTCGCAATGCCGCCAAAGGTCAGATCGACAAGAATGCTTACTTTATGATCCCAGGGCGCTTCGGTGCCATCATCATAAATGACGCCTTCAAGGATGGTGTCGATGACGTCGCCGCGTTTCGGCTGGGTCGCGCGCCACCTAAGATGCGTATCGAGATAGGTAAACACGCGCGCCATGTGCGCTGGGCGCTCTTCTGCGGGCAGCGCAAACGTGCCTTGTTCCACGCCTTCAACGAGCATCGCAAGATCGTCGATCGGCACACCGAGCACGTTCTTGAAAAAAGCCCAACCAGGCAGAAGCGCACCGAACTCGCTTATAAACTCGCACTCACCCTTTTCGATGAAGGTATCTATCAAGACATTGCAATCCTTGCGGATGACGTCCTCATAGGTGGCGATAACCTTCGGGCTCATATGCGGATTGAGCTTGTGCCGCCAGTTAGTGTGCATCGGCGGGTCAGACTCTTCAGGCATCAGATAAGGAAGGCCCTCTGGCCGATTGGGCATATAGCCCTTGGCGCTACTGAATGTACGCCAATCCTGTGCGACGCGCCGCACTTGTTCATTGGTGTTGACCAAGTGATAGCCGGTACCAGCCTTGCTGTAAGAGATAGGGCATTTATTGACCATGAAAGTGAGCACTTCATCAAATCGGTCGTTAAACATCGGATCATCAAGATCAAAGTCGCGCGCTATGTCCCGCCCGAACCGAGCTTTCAACACTTCTGGGGCGACCTCGGGATCAGCCTCCATATCGGCACGGGTCTCATTCATGGCAGCGCATCCTTTTCCATCTGAGTTGACAAAAACAATCGTTTGTTTAAATCATTTTGAGATGTTAAGTCAAGAGACTGAATGACACGAGCGGCGAAGGAAGATAGCGCCGACCTGAAGATAGCGCCGACCTTCCGTGTGAGATAAGCAAAAGGAGCCTTAATGACAACCGAACTTGACTTTGACGCCGTTGTGATTGGCGCAGGACTGACGGGTCTTTACCAAGCCTACCGGCTCCGCGAGATGGGTTATCGGGTGCTTGGCGTCGAAGCCGCGGAAGATATCGGAGGTGTTTGGCATCACAATCGCTACCCGGGCTGCCGCATCGACTCTGAAAGCGAAGTCTACGGCTACTTCTGGAACGAACAACTAATGCAGGAATGGAGCTGGTCCGAGCGGTTCGCTGCTCAGCCTGAAGTTCTCCGGTACATACACCGTGCAGCCGAGATTATGGATATTCGAAAGGACTTCATCTTTAACGCTAAAGTGCACAAGGCGACTTTTGACGATGTTTCAAATGCATGGTTGCTTGAATTCCAGCAGGGGCACCGGGCACCCGTGACCGCACGCTTCGTTTTCTCGGCACTAGGGCCTTTGTCTGCAACACAGATGCCTCGTATTTCTGGCATCAACACCTTTAAAGGCGAAAGCTATCATACTGCTGCATGGCCGCGAGACCCAATTGGTTTTGGGCCCGCCAAGCTCGACTTCTCTAACAAGCGCGTCGCAGTGATCGGTACAGGTTCGACCGGCGTTCAATTAATCCAGGAAATGGCCAAGGTGGCGAAGCACCTCACCGTGTTTCTGCTCGAACCGAATTGGTGCACGCCCTTGGGCAATGGGCCGATGACGCAGGAGCGGATGGATTATATCAAGTCGCACTACAACGAATTCACTGCTAAATGTGACGCATCGATCGCAGGCTTTCCGCATGAATTTGATCCTCGAAACCTTTTCGAGGTTCCTAAAGAGGAACGCGACGCAAAATTGGAAGAATTGTACAAGGGGCCTGGTTTCTCACTTTGGCTAGGTACTTTTCAGGATGGGCTTTCAGACCCTGAAGCAAATCAATATCTTTCAGACTTCGTTGCAAAAAAAATTCGTCAGCGTGTGAAAAATCAACATATCGCTGAGTTGCTGATCCCCAAAGACCACGGGTTCGGAACGCGCCGCGTACCTTTGGAGACCAATTATTATGAGGTCTACAATCAGGACAATGTGTCAGTTGTCGATTTAAACACAACACCCATCACACGGATCACGCCCGACGGCATCCAGACCACTGACGCTTTGCATGAGCTTGATGCTATTCTCTATGCGACGGGCTTTGATGCAGTGAAAGGCGCATGGAACCGTATCGACATACGCGGCACTGGAGGCGTTGCACTCAAGGACGAATGGGCGAAGGGCATCAAAACCTACATGGGCATGCAGTGCCCCGGATTTCCAAATTTCTTCATGTTGGTGGGCCCACATAGTGGAGCAACCTTCTGCAACATTCCGCGATGTTCAGCTCTCGCCGTGGATTGGTTAAGTGACATGATCGCTGAGGCGAAAAATGGCGGCGTTCAGCGCATCGAACCGGAAATCGCCGCCGCGGAGAGTTATAGCGAGTATTGCGCCAAATTGATGGGCAAGATGCTGTTAGGTCAGACAAATTCCTGGTTCACTGGGATCAACAAGAACATTGAGGGCCGCGACAAACGCGAAGCGCTGTTGTTCGTCGGCGGCAACCCCAAGTTTCGGGAATACTGTGACGATGTGCGAGAAAACGGCTATAAGGGATACATCATGACATGATCGCGCCCTGTCTTGCCTTCCTGGCGAGGCAAATAGGCTGCATGTGCTACTTTAATGCAAGGGAAGAAAAAGGATGGCTCTACTTGAGGGCAAAACGGCGGTCATCACGGGCGGGGCGCGGGGCTTGGGTTCGGCGATCGCAACTGCCATGGCAGCCGAAGGCGCGCATGCGGTTGTAGTAGATCGAAACAGTGAAGCAGCATCTGAGCTTGTGGCGCAAATCAACGCGTCTGGTGGTTCGGCCACGTCCGAGGTTCTGGACATCGGTGATCGCGAAGCCGTCAAGGCGTTCGGCGAGCGTATGATAGATCAGTTTGAACGGATCGATGTTCTTGTGAATAACGCGGGCATTGCGCCCCGCATCCGTCCACAAGATCCCGACCAGATGCAAAAATGGGATCAGGTGGTCAGCATAAACCTGACCGCTCAGTGGGACATCACCGTCGCTCTCCTGCCTGGCTTGAAGCACCCCGGAGCGAGCGTGATCTTTCTCTCTTCGATTGCCGGATTCTCTGCGCCGAGATCAAGCGCAGCTTACGGTGCGACGAAGGCCGCCATCCGCTCTCTGGTGCAATATTTTGCACGAGACCTTGGGCCGACCGGTGGCCGCGCCAACGGACTGGCACCTGGCCGGATGAAAAGCGACCTCATGACCGTGACAGGTGAAGCAGGCGACAAGTTTATTCAGCGTCTGCCGCTCGGGCGCGTTGGCGAGACTGAGGAGATCGTCGGCCCCGCCGTCTTTCTCGCCTCCAACATGTCCTCATATGTGACAGGTGTGACGATTCCCGTCGACGGCGGCTATCTGGCGCTGTGATGAGCCGAAAATTGAGCGCGCATCCATGACTAAGATAGAGCCATTTTCAATTGCCGACCTGTCGGAGATCGGAAGCGGTTTGAACCGGCCGGAATGCGTATTGGCCGCGCCAGATGGATCGCTCTACACAGGCGACTGGACGCTTGGCATTGCCCGGATTGCGCCAAACGGAACTACCGGTCCAGCAGTCGAGGTGGATTTAATCGCGCAAGGCTTCCGACCCAATGGTATTGCCCTCTTGCCTGACGGCGATTTTCTGATCACGAATATGGCTCGTGCAGGCGGCGTCTGGCGAGTTAGTCCGCGCGGGCACGTTAGTCCTTTTGCGACTGAAGTTGCAGGTCAACCAATTCCGCCGACAAACTTTGTGCTTGTTGACGGCGAGCGAACCTGGATCACGATCAGCTCGACCGAGCGCAAGCATGAACATTTCACCTCTGCTGCAAACACGGGCAAAATATTGCTGTTGAAGGACGGCCATTTATCCGTTGCAGTAGATGGACTGAACTGGACCAACGAAGTGCGTGTCTCACCTGGGAGCGAGTACCTCTTCGTCAATGAAACTTTCGCCTGCCGGACCACCAGATATGACATTGCGTTGGACGGCACGTTGAGCAGTCCAGTTCAGCTTAGCTTCCCGCAAGACATTTATCCCGATGGCATGGCTTTCGATTCGGAAGGGGGTCTATGGATTACCTGCGTGATCTCGAACCGCCTGATCCGGGTCGCTCGAGATCTGACTTGGACCATCTTGCTGGAAGATCCTGATCCGGCACTGGCCGACATCGCGTCATCCTATGCCAAAGGGAAGCTGACTTGGGATCAAATCTCCCGGAGCCGGGGATCCCAGCTTGCAAACCTGTCCAGCATCGCTTTCGGCGGGCCAGATTTGAAATCAGTCTATCTGGGAGGCTTGGGACATGACAGCGTGCGGGTTTTACGCTCGCCGGTGCCGGGCGTGCCAATGTGCCATTGGGAATAGACCGATTGGCGGACTTCCAAGCCCGTGGGTGCGCTGTAAACCTTCCGTCGCCCAAAGGTCGCTTCTCCAAATGCGATTGTGTCAGGCGATTGATAACACCAGCTTACCAAAATGATTGCCCGCGCCAAGCTCGACCAATGCTTCGGGCAACTGGTCAAAGGCGAAAAGTTTATCGACCACCGGCCTGATCTTCGAATGTGAAAGTGAGCGGTTCATCGCGGCGAACATCACGCGTGATCCGACTTCCTTGCCCCGCAGCGTGACGCCGGTCTGCAAGATGTGGACCGGGTCAATCTCGCCGGGCGCGATGAGGCCGATAATGTGTATCCAGCCGCCGCGCTTGGTGCTCTTTATTGAGCGAAGCAGCGTCGCGCCGCCGCCATTTTCAATGACATGGTCAACACCCCGCCCACCGGTAATCTCGCGCACGGCGACATCCCAATCAGGCGTCGTAACATAGTTGATAACATGGTCCGCACCAAGCGCTTTGGCGCGCGCCAACTTTTCGTCACTTGAAGAAGTGACGATCACTTCAGCTCCTGCCGCTCGGGCCATTTGCAACGCGTGGATCGAAACGCCACCCGTTCCGAGCGTTAAAAGGGTGTCTCCGGCTGAGAGCGGACACGGCCCGTGAAGGCTATTCCAAACGGTGAGGCCTGCGCAGGGCAAAGTCGCCGCCTCTTCATAACTCAAATGATCGGGGAATTTGAGAACGCCCATCTCGTCAAACGTGAGATACTCAGCCGCGACGCCGTCAATGCAGCCGCCGAGCGACCAGGCCGTATCGCTGTCCTGCATCTCGCCCGCCATCCAGCTCTGGCAGTAAAGCGGCGTCACTCGGTCACCGCGCTTGAGTGTCGTAACGCGGCTACCAACTTCGACCACTTCACCAGCACCATCGGACAGCGGAATGATCACTTCCTGCTGAACGCGCGGGAACTGCCCCGTCACGACCAACAGATCACGAAAGTTGAGCGATGCCGCATGCATCTTTATCAGCACTTGCCCTGGCCCAAAG
The DNA here is from genome assembly GCA_021741065.1 of Sphingomonadaceae bacterium. Classification (GTDB taxonomy): domain Bacteria; phylum Pseudomonadota; class Alphaproteobacteria; order Sphingomonadales; family Sphingomonadaceae; genus Sphingorhabdus_B. The sequence goes on from JAIOYN010000002.1 coordinate 42,148, forward strand.
CTCGGCATCGGGAGATCGACGATCTGCAGCGCGGCAATCGGCTCGCCCATGCGGTATTGATAGGCCTTCATCGCGGGCTGCCTTAGCAGGCGGTCATACCACCGTCGATGACATGTTCCATGCCGGTAATGAACGAAGATTCGTCAGAAGCTAGGAACAGAACCAGCTGGGACACTTCACTCGGCTTGGCCATCCTCTTGAGCGGTATCACATCGCCCGCGCCGCCGCCATTTTCATCCGTAGCCGCGACCATCATCGGGGTCAGGATATAACCGGGATGAACTGAATTGCAGCGAACGTTGTTTGGGCCATATTCAGCGGCGACCTGCTTGGTCATCCCGCGCACGGCGAACTTGCTGCCGACATAAGCCAAATTGGGCGACCCCATGCACGCAATCATCCCGGCAATAGACGAAATATTCACAATGGCTCCGCCACCAGCTTTGATCATCGAAGGGATAACCGCCTGCATCCCAAGATAGACGCCCAGTTGGTTTATGTCGCATACCAGCTGATAGTCGGCCTGTGAGAAATCGACCGTATGGGCAATGGTACCAATGATGCCAGCATTGTTAATGAGCACGTTGATGGTGCCGAACTTTGCTTCACCCTGGTCGACAACAGCCTTCCATTCAGGCGCGAACCGAACGTCCTGCTTGATAAACATCGCATTCTCGCCAAGGCTGTCGGCCAGCGCCTGCCCATCTTTTTCGTTGACGTCGGTCAGGATCACCTTCGCCCCTTCAGCGACGAACATCTTAGCATGCGCTTCGCCCATACCCTGCGATGCACCAGTTATGATGGCTACCTTGCCTGAAAGTCTTCCCACGTCTGCTCTCCCGTTGCACTTCTCAAACTCCGATTTAGACCGTAGTTGAGTCAAAAAACAAGTGTTTGTTTATTCAAATTGGCGCGCGCTCGCTGATGAGATCATTTACCAGCCGAACGACTGATAACACTCCCCTCATAGCTCTTCCCAGAACACTATTTCTTGGGAGCGGATGCAGCGTGCTTGGACGCGAACGCGCCGATCGCATCGGACTGTGCCTTGGCTAGTTCGTCGCGCACGGCGCGAGCATAGAGTTCACTGGATTTAAGACGGCGATTGGTCTTCTTGAAATGCGGGATCACATATTCACCAAACAAATGATAATGGTGCTTTTTAGCATTCCAGTTGGCCCAGTTGTGATCGAAGAGCAGAAAAGCGCCGAAGCCGCCATTAGACAAATCTTGCAGATTCTCGATCTGCTCAATGGCATCCTCGTAGGTACCTATGACCGCTGATCCAGACGATAAGGCCCATTCTATGTAATCATCGAGCGAGCTTCCTGTCGGCACCATCTGGGGTGTCGGGGTGGTGTGTTGCAAATAGTCACAGAACTCGCGCAGACCAAAGGCGACATCTTTGAGCGCTTGATCTCTGGTCTCGGCGAGGTGCATCAGCCCGACCAGCCGCCATTTGTCACGATCCACTGTCTTGTTGCATTCCTTCGCCCGCGCTTCTGCAACATCCCAATGCATCGCGAGTACATCGACGCCCGCTTTCATCGTCGCGCCGATTGAGATCAATCCGATGCCATGCTGACCGGCCAGGCGCGGCCCCGAAGGTGACACGATCGCAGCGGCAAGCACTTCTGGATGGGGGTCCTGATAGAAATCAAGCTGAATTCGGGCGTTTACCAGTTTATAACGCTTGGTTTCGATCGAGATCGGCTCATCGCTGGTGAGCAGGTGCATGAGAACTGCTGTATCCTCTTCCAGCGCATCACGCTGCTCCGACGGATGAATACCAAGCATGGCAGCATCCGTGGCCAGCGCCCCTGGCCCCAAGCCAAGCATAACCCGACCACGTGTAAGATGATCCAGCATCGCAAGGCGATCTGCGATCCAGAGTGGATTGTGATAAGGCAGCGAAACAACGCCTGTGCCAAGCCGGATGTGTTTTGTCTGCGCCGCGACATGCGCAATGAACATCATCGGATCACCAATCGGCTCTGCACCGCCCGAGTGATGCTCACCAATCCATGCTTCATCAAACCCGATACTGTCCATCAACTGCACAATCTCGGTGTCGCGCTGCAGCGCATAGGTCGGATTGTAATTCACCGGTAAATGATGTGGCGGCACAAATGCACCAAAACGAAGCCGATCAGACATAAAAAATCTCCCTTACCAGGCCCGATCGGCCCATATCGTTATCTTAAAACTTATACTTCGCTTCGATTAGGAATGTCCGCGGCTCACCCGGTACAACGGTATTCAGCGAGAACAGGCTGTAGAAGGCAATGCCACCCACATAATATGTCTTTTTAAAGGCGTTCTTCACTATCCCGGCAAGTGACCAGCCAGCATCCATGCTTTCAATCCCTAAACGGAAGTTGGCGAGCGTATAGCCCGAGATGTCACTGAAAGGGTTGATTGTATCGTTCGTCGAGCCAAAAAATGTCTTAGTCTGGTGATAGACATCACCTCGAATTGACGCCTCAATGCTATCGCTCAACGGTACAGTCACTTCGGCATAGGCCGAGGCGCTCCATCTGGGCGTATCGGGATAAGGCCCGAAATTGACGAGCGGGTTGGCAAAAACCTTGACACGCCCGTCAGTAAACCGCGCTTTGGTGTAGTTGAGACTGCCGCCCATGTTGAGCCACGACGCCGGATTGATCGACCCGTCTAATTCAAACCCACTTACTTTCGATTCCGGCACATTAACTGTCAAACCAGCGAGTGAGCCATTGATTGAAACATAGTTAGCGCGCTGAATGTCTTCTATCTTCATTGTGTAAAGGGCAAGGTTCAGACGCGTTGGTGCCGTGCCGAGATCGCCCTTAAGTTTTAGTCCAAGTTCAAAATCCTGGGCGGATTCTTGACCATATGCAGCGCCGGCATTATTGCCAGTACCTGCCAACGGCGGCGCATAGAAGTTGAAACCACCGCTCCGAAAGCCCTTCCTCGTCTTGAAATAGGCTAGGACATTGCTGTTAAACTGTTGTTCAATGCCCAGCGACCAGCTGAAGTTTTTGAACGTCTCCTCCTGCGCTCCCTTAACATATTCTGGCCTAGGGTTGGTGATGAAAAAGTCATCTCGCGTATGTTCAAACGTCACTTTTTCAGAGGAATAGCGCGCACCAGCAGTCAAGCTAAGGCCATCTAGTCCCGTCATTTCACTCAGATCGAGCGTGCCTTGGCCATAGCCTGCAAATGTCTTGTTTGTCGTCCGGCCAGAATTGTACTGGTTCGTGCATGGGATAAAAGGTTCCAGACAAACAATCTTACTGAGCGACCGGCTATTATCGCTCTCATCGGAGAAATAGATACCAACCACATAGGTCAGTGCCTTGTTGAATGCTTTGCCATTCAACTGGAGTTCCTCGCTGAATTGCCTAATTGTTCCCCCGCGTCCGATATCATCATTGTTCTGACCAAAAACGCCGTTGCTGTCGATCGTCAGGTTGGAGCCATCAAATTCGCCACCTTCTAGGGACTTTTGGCGTACATAACCGAGGACGTTCTTAATTTGTGTATCATCGCCAATATCGAAGGTCGTGATGTTCGACATCACCACTGAGTTAGCTCGGATGAAGTTGGCCCCATCCTGATCAACAATATAAGGACCACGAGCGTTTTGCTTTGCAGCGGCCCCAGCAAGGCCCAAAGGATCAGCCTTTGGGTGGAGGGCGAGATAGGAGTTCCACGCACCAGGAACGCCGCCAAGCGCCGCACCCAAGTTCGGGCTATAAAGCAGCGCAGCCGGCACGAACGATGTCGCGGGATTTGGATTTACATTCCGAATTACGCCTGTCGTGCTGCCGCCACCGGTATGGCTGTAGGCGACGACGAGATTATTCTCGATAGTATCATTCGGCTTGATTGTCAGGCTACCCCGGACGTTTTCCCGCTTTACATCGCCAACCCTCTGTTGGTTATACAGATTAAACTGAAAGCCATCGCGACGCTGGAGATAGCCTGCGACGCGCAGCAATACTTTTTCGTCGACGATCGGCACATTGATCGCGCCTTCGGCCTGAAAATGAGAAAAATTGCCCGCGCGGACCGATATGTAGCCGCCCATTTCATTCGTCGGTTTCGCCGACGTGAAGAGAACGGCACCACCAGTCGAGTTGCGGCCAAACAATGTCCCTTGAGGACCCTTCAAGACCTGAATTGAATCCAGGTCATAGAAGGACGATGCGCCAACACTGCCGACCTGCACCTCGTTAAAGTAGGGAAGCACCGACGGTCTTGAACTGGTGAAAGCGTCGACGGTCTGACCTCGAATGGAGTAATTCAACTGATTTCCGCTTTGCCCTGCCTTGATCGTCAGTCCGGGCGTTGCAATCTGGAGGTCTGCTTCAGAAACGATGGCCTGCTTTGACAGGAGTTCGCCGCTGACCACCGAAATCGCAACCGGCGTCCGCTCGAGTGATTCCGAGCGCCGCTGCGCGGTCACGATTATATCGCCATCATTATAGGCCTCATCTGAATTAGCCGACTGAGGCGCGCTTTGCGCAATTGCAGTTGAACATTGGAATGCGGCAAAAGCGGCAGCCACATAGGCAAATTTTGATTTCTGTATTGTCATAACACTACCTCCCTATTTTTCTTTTACAAATTATCGCATCTAACTGGTTGAATATCGGCTTTGGAGCATGGCAGAGCGTCGCTCCTTTGAGGCGCTACTGATCATTTCAGGTGTCCAATCCAAGCCGTTGTCGGCACTCAAGGACACGCTGGTGACGCCTGGCAACGCCATGAGCCGAGCATGCGCTTCCGTTTTAAAGAAGCCTATCATGTGACAAAAAGGCGAGGTCAGCCGCAACTCGATAGAGACGGCGCCAAGGTCGCTTACCTCAAGCGCGCCGATCAGCCCCATTTCACCGAGCCCCATAGGTACACCGCTGGCCACGCTGCATGGGTCCTTGATCTCGTCAAGCGCAGCGATGATGGCAGAGTACTTCGCGTCAAGCATTTTCGAGCCTCGCGTCAGCAGGCGAGGACATTGTAATTGTCGAATATGGCTTTGGTAACGCAGCGTCCGCCGGGCGACTGAATTCATCACCTGCAATCGCCCGCTTGCACGCATCAAGATCAATCCCGTGCAGTCGCGCGAACGTACCGCTCAGCATATTCTCCTTATTCGCCCGCGTAATCTGTTTCATGGGCATAAACAGACCGGCACTATCGAGGCTCTCTTCAGAGAATGCAAACTTGGCAAAGGCCTCAAGCCCGGCTTGGGGATGATGGAGCGTTCCGCCTGAACCCCAGAACATCCGGTCCAGAACACTAGTGCCGCCCACTTTGCATAGACCAAGCAAAATCTGTTCAAACACCTTCGGGCGGCGCTCGACGATGATATTGTGGATTTCCATGTTAATATAAACATTGGCAAAGCGGCCGAGCAACCAAGCAGTCTCGTCCAGAAATGCCAAGCCGCCATGTACGATCTCAAACGTGAGGTCAGGGAAATCGGTCGCCGCATTCTCAAGATCGCTGGGATTGTAAGCGTCGCCCACGGCGAAGGGTCCGATTGGCACTGCTTTGTGTATAGCAACATGTTTTAAGCCAAGTTTGGCCGCACGCTCGTAGAGCGGATAGATTAATTTGGGGTCATCCATCCGCCACGAAATCGGCCCCCTTCCATCCCAGCTGGTGGGATACAACTTCAGACCGAGTGGCTTGAACAGATCAGTCTGTTCATCCAGCGCCCGAATTGCCTCCGCCCCTTTGAGCGGATCAACACAGGCATAGGCACCGATGAAACGCGAGGGATAGCGGCTAATCGCCTCAGCTGCTTTGGGCACCGACGAATAGCCGTCTTTGAACGATGAAATGGCGAGCGGATGGACGACTGCAACATCCGTGTTACTTTCACCAAATAACAGATTTGCGGCATCCTCTACTGTCCAGTCACGAAGATAATTTTCACGGCTCATAGCATATTGAGGATCAGGCGGATCAGCTGCAAGTGCATAAGCGAGATCAACCATCGCCTTCCCCAGCACCGGATCCTCCCAATTTTCGGGGAGATGATTATAGGCGTGCGCGACAGCATCAAGCACAAACATATCGTCTATCATAGCACCACTCCTCGATTAGCCGAATGTCCCCGAACCATAACACTTTCTCTATAATGCAACGCCTATGTTGATTAGTCAACACTAGTATTGATTATTTTAAACAATCGTTTGTTTTATTACAGCCGACGATATTAAGGAATTGGATACAACGCAAGCGAATTGCGTGTGTCCCGTTTGACGTACTCTTCTGGAATGTGACCCGAAATGATTAGAGCCCGGCACGCAAGGTGTCGGGCTCATGAAGCGCAGCAGGTTCAGTGAAGGGCAGAATATAGTGGTATTGAAGGTGCAGGAGGCGGACATGGTTGCGCGGCATCACGATATGTTGTTGCCAGAATAGAGCCTGAGCGGGCAACGACAACAAACCGTTTAGCCAATGAAGGCGGTTCCAAATCTTCTCAAGGCTACGCTTGTCGCAAAACCCCCCACAACAATCCTTAGGTTATGCCGATGACCTGATATTTGGCATGTGCGACATTCGCGTATGTTTAACAAAAATACCAAAAAGCCGGTGCGTGTGCCTGCCGCTTCAACATTGGATAGCAGCCAAGACCTGCCATCGTGGGTATACGCAAAGCCTGAGCCTATGGCTCACGCAGCAACGCCACAAGTGTCGGCGGAAAACTCGGGCGACGGACAAGGCGATATCCACGCCCGTAAAGCTTACCTGCGCGCAGTCATATCCCGCCTCGAAGTGGGTGATGAAAACATCCGCATTATCGGAGAGAAGACCAGCCTTGAGAAGGCTGTTGGTACCGCACTAACCGGGAAAATCCCTGTTAGTGGTTTGGTACGTAAGTGGTGCACCCGGAGCGATTCGAACGCCCGGCCCTCAGATTCGTAGTCTGATGCTCTATCCAGCTGAGCTACGGGTGCACTGGAGCGCCGCTATTAGGGACGGCTGCAAAGTTGTGCAAGACCTAATTTGACGTTTAAACCTGCTTGCACGTCGATTTCCGGCGGATTGCGTCCACGGCCGGAAATTCAGATGGATTGGCAAGCAATATGCGCACCAGTGCAAGGCCCCGGTCATAACCCAAAAGCACAGGTTCATATCCCGCTGGCGCTATTTGCCCCTGCTTGATCAATGCCAGACGGGCGGGTTCGCCTTTGGTATCGCGATCGCTCCGCACGGCGGCAACATCCGTTCGCGCATCGAAGATGCTGACGGACCAATAGCGCCCGGGAACAGGTGAGACATCTATCAAAACCGGCCCCTTCGACAGGTCAAACACACAAGTCGAGTAAGATAAATCCGGGCTTGGCCGGACGATCGGTTGATTGTCGGCAGTCGCCATTTTTGAAAAGACAAAACGGTTCGACGCACCGTCACCACCGATCTTTTGAAGCGCCGCATACATCAACGCATAAGGCGTTGCTAATAAGGTCGCTTGATATGCACCCAAAGCGACAAGGCCGCCCGCCAATATCGGAAAAATCCAGCGCCGCATCATGCACATCCTTTACGTTCAATGACGGGGAGTTTTGCTTTTTCAGGACTATCGATGACCTCCGGCGAGGGATGATATAGCCGCAGGGTGAGGTTAAAAGCCTTTGCTGATCCCGTTGGCAGCCAATTGCCAGCCTGCGCATCCGGCGATACCGCGAACGCCCATCGCCCTTGTGCGTCTGCGGTCACTGCGCTTGCTGCAACCGACCAACGGTTGGCGGCATTTTTAACAAGCCAACCTTCACCTTCATACAAGGTAACGCTCCACCAGCGGCCATCCAGCTTTCCGCCGCGCACATCATAACTGCAGCGGCCGTCCAGCTTGCGGCCATTGCTGTCGCGGCTGGCGGTGAAATACATCGCCTCTTTGGCAGGCAGGGCCATCAGGCCTGATAAAGCGACCTTGGCGCGGGTGAGCGTGCTTGCCTCCAATGTGCCGAAGCTTTTTCCTGTCTCCCAAGGTCCGTTGAGGACGAGGCCATCGTTTAAGCCGCCGCGCACCTGATGTACCGCAAAGGCGGTGCCACCGACGAGCCCGAGTGCCATAACAATGACATATCTTTGCCAAGCCTTCATAATCCCTCTCCTCAAGATCGAATGCTAGCCAGTTACCTTACCCATTGGCAAGTGCCGCTTGCGCCGCAGCAAGCCGTGCGATGGGTACGCGATAGGGCGAGGCGCTGACATAATCGAGGCCAACTTTTTCACAGAAGGTGATCGATGCCGGATCGCCGCCATGTTCGCCGCAAATGCCAAGCTTGATATCACGGCGGGTGGCGCGGCCTTTATTGGCGGCAATCTCGATCAATTGACCAACGCCTTCGACATCCAGGCTGACGAAGGGATCGCGGGCGTAGATGCCCTTGTCGACATAATGCGTCAGGAAGCGGGCGGCGTCATCGCGGCTGACGCCCAAAGTCGTTTGCGTCAGGTCGTTGGTGCCAAAGCTGAAGAAGCTACCGACTTCGGCAATTTCATCGGCCATCAACGCCGCACGGGGCAGCTCGATCATGGTGCCGACAAGATAGTCAATCCTCTTGCCCTGTTCGGCAAAGACGGCTTCGGCGGCCTTGTCGACCACGTCCTTCATCAATTCCAGCTCGCGGCGCGTGCCGACAAGTGGGATCATGATTTCGGGCACGGGTGCGACGGCAAGGCTGCACGCGGCTTCAAATATCGCGCGCGCCTGCATCTCGTAGATTTCGGGATAAGTTACGCCCAAGCGGCATCCGCGATGGCCCAGCATGGGATTAAATTCGTGCAGTTCGGACGCACGTTGTTTCAACACCTCAATGCCTACGCCCGCTGCTGCCGCAACCTCGGCAAATTCGCTTTCCTGATGCGGTAGGAATTCATGCAAGGGCGGGTCAAGCAAACGAATGGTAACGGGAAGACCGGCCATGACTTCGAAAATCGCGGCAAAATCCTTGCGCTGTTCAGGCAATAATTTGTCGAGCGCGACCCGGCGGCCCTTTTCATCATCCGCAAGGATCATCTGACGCACGGCGGTAATGCGTGCGGCGTCAAAGAACATATGCTCGGTCCGGCACAGGCCAATGCCCTCCGCACCAAAATCGCGCGCGGTTTGCGCGTCGGTCGGGGTTTCGGCATTGGCGCGAACCTTCATCCGGCGCCCTGCATCGGCCCAGACCATCAATGTACCGAAATCGCCCACCAATTCGGGCTGAATCGTCGGCACTTCGCCCGCCATCACTTCGCCGGTCGAACCATCCAAGGTGATGATATCGCCCTCGTTCAGAGTGCGCCCAGATATGCGCAAAACTTTCGCAGCAGCATTGATTTGCAAGCTACCTGCGCCCGATACGCAAGGGCGACCCATGCCACGTGCCACAACGGCAGCATGGCTGGTCATTCCGCCGCGCGCGGTCAATATGCCCTTGGCGGCGTGCATGCCGTGAATATCTTCGGGGCTGGTTTCAATACGGACCAATATGACCGCCTTGCCCAATTCGTTGAACCGTTCGGCGGTGTCGGCATCAAAGACAATCTCCCCAGATGCCGCGCCAGGCGACGCCGGCAAGCCAGAGGTCAGCACATCGCGCGGTGCTTGCGGATCCAGCGTCGGGTGCAGCAACTGATCGAGCGCCATCGGATCAATGCGCAAAACGGCCTCATCGGTCGTAATCATACCTGCTTGCGCCATATCGACGGCAATTTTCAAGGCTGCCTTCGCGGTGCGCTTGCCCGAACGGGTTTGCAGCATCCACAATTTCTCCCGCTCAACGGTGAATTCAATATCCTGCATATCGCGATAATGCGTTTCCAGAATTTCAAACACGCGCGCTAGCTCTGCATATACCGTCGGCATCGCCTCTTCCATCGACAACGGCTTTGCGCCGGCGCGTTCGCGGGCGGCCTTGGTCAGATATTGCGGGGTACGTATCCCTGCGACAACATCCTCACCCTGCGCATTGATCAGATATTCGCCGTAAAAGGCGTTCTCGCCCGTTGCCGGGTCACGGGTGAAGGCAACACCCGTCGCCGATGTCTCACCCATATTGCCAAAGACCATTGCCTGCACATTGACCGCAGTGCCCCAGTTGCCCGGAATATTGTTCAGGCGGCGATAGACTTTTGCTCGGTCCGATTCCCATGATCCAAACACCGCGCCGACAGCGCCCCATAATTGGTCATACACATCTTGCGGAAATTGCTTGCCCCATTCGGCAGCCACAAGGCGCTTATATTCGGCAACCAAAGCCTTCAAATCATCGGCGGACAATTCGGTATCGAGATAGAAGCCCCGATCTTCCTTGGCGATTTCCAGCGCCTCTTCAAACGCACCGTGATCGAGTTCCAAGACCACATCGGCATACATTTGGATGAAGCGGCGATAGCTATCCCACGCAAAGCGCGCATCGCCCGACGAAGCGGCAAGCCCTTCTACAGTTTGGTCATTAAGACCGAGGTTCAACACCGTATCCATCATCCCCGGCATCGACACCCGCGCGCCAGAACGCACCGATACCAACAAGGGATTGGCAGAATCGCCAAAGGATTTGCCCGTTACCTGCTCAATATGCGCGAGGCCATTGGCGACTTCGGCCCGAACGCTGTCGGGGAAGCTTTGGCCATTGGCATAATAAGCTGTGCACATTTCGGTCGTAATCGTGAATCCCGGCGGGACAGGCAGGCCAATCGACGCCATGCCATCCAAATTCGCGCCCTTGCCGCCCAAGATGTTTTTATTGCCGCGAACGGTTTCGTCACCATCCGAAACGCCACCACCGAACCGATACACATATTGGGTCATCCCGCAGCCATTCCTTTTACTTGGCTTTATTACTTGGACGCCGTTGTGCAGTGCAGCGCATCGGAGTCAAGTCTGGATGGCGGTTATTTTCAGGTTTTGTTGGCGAATAACATAAAGCGCGCCAAGGGCCATTTGAATGATAGCAGATACAAGACATGGAGCACGACCATGGCAATCGCCAGATTTGCGAGATATTCATGCGCTTCTTCGTACATTTCGCCGGATTCATCTTCGCGGCCAGCGCTTTCATGCTCGCCCGAGAGGGACAAGGAACTAAGCGCGCTGGGCTGCAACGCCCGCCCCTTTTCCATCATGATACCCGTGCCCGTGGCACCAATCACCGAAAGGGCGATTCCCGCCAACAGGACTTGGCTGATGGCCGGATGGGTCATGATACCCTTTAGATGCAAATCCTTGAACGAGGGGTAGAAACGCGCAAGCCCCAATTGTGGCGCGCCGCTCAAGGCCCAAATCAGCCGGAGCAATATGAGGGCAGCCACGCCATAACCAAGCCAGGCGTGAACAAGACCCATTTCCGCCGAAAAATAAGCGGCCAATACGGTCAGTGCGAGAAAGCTATGAAAAATACGGATGCGGTGCATGACGGCCATGGGGATGTTCCTTTGAACAGGAAACAACCCAAATGCCTATTCGGCCCCGATGGCATTGATTTAGATCATACGCCGCCATGCTGAACTTGTTCAGCGCGACGTCCGACCCTATCCCTCAATCTTCGAAAAATCGGCCACTTGTGTGACTGCAACGCGGAACCGCGCGAGTAAGCCCAAACGAAACGCCCGCTTGGCTGGATCCGGATCGTTGACCATCACAGCTTCAAAAAAGGCATCAATGGGTGCTCGCAAAGTCGCCAACGCGGCCATTGCGCCTTCAAAATCTTCAACCGATAAGGCGGCCGTGGCCTTAGGTTCAGCGGCGTCGAGCGCGTTGCGGAGGGCACTTTCCTCGCTACCCAAATCCGCGTCGCTCCAGCGTAGGCTGGAGCCTATCTCGTCTGTCGTTTCAGATTGAGACACGTGATGGGCCCCAGCCTGCGCTGGGGCGACGGACGTTTTTTCTGCACCGTCGGCCTGCTTAAATATATTCGCCGCACGCTTATACGCCGCCAATAGGTTCGCACCCTCAGCGGTCGTGATATAGGCCTGCAAAGCCTTCACCCGCGCCAGCAGCCGGACAAGATCATCCTCACCGCCAAGGCTAAACACCGCATCGATGAGGTCGTGCCGCACGCCCGCTTCGCGTTGTTGGACTTTCAGTCGGTCGATCAAAAATTCTTCAAGTGTATCGAAGCTGCCTCCTGCTTCGCTCGCAACAAGCATGTCCTTTAGTGAACAGCGTAAATCGTTCTGAAGTAGCAAAGATAGGAACCCTATCGCAGCGCGGCGTAACGCAAACGGATCCTTCGAACCTGTGGGCGGCATTCCGGCCGCGAAAAACTGGGCCAACGTATCCAGCTTATCCGCCAAACTCACCGCCACCGTTACCGCCGCATTGGGGACATCGTCGCCCTGCCCGACGGGTTTATAATGGTCGCGAATGGCGTCGGCGACGGCGTCGCTCTCACCTTGCGCACGGGCGTAATAGCCGCCCATGATACCCTGCAATTCGGGGAATTCACCGACCATGCCGGTGACGAGATCCGCCTTGCACAAACGCGCTGCGCGTTCGGCGGCGTCTGCAGTCGCGCCCTTGACGATACCCTCGTCCACCAACCAACGGGCAAGCTTCTCCACGCGTTCAACCTTATTGGCAACGCTGCCCAATTTTTCATGGAATGTAATTTG
>JAIOYN010000003.1 GCA_021741065.1 Sphingomonadaceae bacterium
GGTCGTCGTCTACATTCTCAACTTAATCGACCGACAAATCCTTAGCATCTTAGCGGTCGATATTAAGGCCGATCTTGGCCTGAGCGATGCCGATATGGGCTTTTTGGGCGGGGCGGCTTTTGCAGTATTTTACGCATTGTTCGGCATTCCTCTCGGCCGCCTTGCGGACAATTGGAGCCGGGTGAAGCTCCTATCTATCGGCCTTGCCTTATGGTCTGTCATGACTGCCGTGTCAGGCTTTGCGCGCAATCAAGCCGAATTGACCATCGCACGCATGGGCGTTGGCGTCGGCGAGGCGACCGCAAGCCCCACAGCTTATTCCCTGATTTCCGATTATTTCCCGAAGCGTCAGCGCGCGACCGCACTCGCAATTTATTCTTCCGGCCTGTATATTGGCGGCGGCGTGTCGTTGTTCATTGGCGCACTCATCGTCCAAGGCTGGAACCAAGCCTATCCGCAAGGTGGACCACTTGGACTGGTGGGCTGGCAAGCGGCGTTTCTCGCCGTTGGTATTCCAGGCGTCTTGGTAGGCTTATGGGTCGCAAGCCTACGCGAACCAAAACGCGGGGCAATGGACGGCCTAAGTACACCCGCCCACCCTGCGCCGTTCCGAGCGTTTGTTGGCGACTTGTCGATGATCGTGCCACCATTCACTTTGTTGGGCGCGTGGCAGCGTGGGCCTGCCGCGCTGGCCATCAACGTGGCAACGGGCGCAGCCATAGCGGCCTTTGCTTATTGGATGATCCAACTCACTGGCAATTTCCCGCAATGGTCCGCCGTTGGCTTTGGCTATTACGCGGTCTTCTCGTGGGCATCGACGCTCCGCGCCAAGGACCCTGCGACTTTCCGCCTGATTTGGGGCACGCCTGCATTTATCTATACAACAATTGGGTACGGTTTGGTAGCCTTGACATCCTACGCGCTTGCCTTCTGGTCCGCGCCTTATGCTGAAACTGTGCTGGGTTTGCCCAAGCAGCAGCTGGCCTTTATTCTTGGTGCCAGCGGCGCGCTCAGTGGCTTTTTGGGCGTCATTATCGGCGGAGCGATCGCAGATGGCTTACGGAAGAAAAATCCCGCTGGGCGCATATTGGTCATCATTATGGGCGTTGTGGGACCAATCATCCCTATTGCAATCGGCTTCATCACAGATAACGCGGTCTTGTTCTACGTCATGAACTTCTTGGCCGGTATCCTCGGGGCGACGGCACTTGGTGCGGCCGCAGCTACAACACAAGATCTTGTCCTGCCACGCATGCGTGGCACGGCAACGGCAGCTTTTTTCTTGGGCACTACGCTCGTTGGCTTGTCGTTCGGTCCTTATATGGTTGGACAGATTTCTGACCTTGCCGGAAATATGGTCGATGGCAAGCTGGTCGGCGATTTGCGCGTTGGTATCTTGTCACTCATTGCCGTCGCACCGATTGCCTTAGCCTTATTGATTGCTGCCTATCGCAATGTGCCAAAGGCCGAGCAGACAATCGTCGAGCGCGCACGTGACGCAGGCGAACCTGTTTAATCGAACGATTAAATTCGTCTTGACGTGTGCGTCAACTTACTGCCATTGATAGAGTTAAGCCACAGAAAAAATTTGCAGGGGATTCTTCCATGTCACTCGATACCATTCCACGCAGTGCCTATAATGAAGATCATGAGGCGTTTCGCCAGTCAGTGCGTCAGTTCCTTTTGAAGGAAGTCGCGCCTTACGCGAAGCAGTGGCAGGAAAATGGTATCGTTCCCAAATCCATCTGGCCCAAAGCTGGCGAAATCGGGATGTTGTGCCCAACTGCGCCCGTCGAATATGGCGGCCTGGGCCTCGACTTCGGCTACAACGCAATTGTCGACGAAGAATCGGCTTATTATGGCGGCGCGGCGACTGGCTTCTCACTGCAGTCCGATATCGTCGTAAACTATATCACCAGCTATGGCAGCGAAGAACAGAAGAAGCATTGGTTGCCCAAGATGATCGCTGGCGAAGTAATCACCGCGATTGCGATGACTGAGCCCGGCACTGGAAGTGATCTTCAAAGCATGAAGACTACTGCCAAGAAGGATGGCAATCATTATGTCATCAATGGCAGCAAAACCTACATCACCAATGGCCAAAACGCCGACCTGATCCTGGTCTGCGTCAAAACCGATACTGAAATTCAGCCAGCCTATAAGGGCATGTCCATTGTATTGGTCGAAGCGGAGCGTGAAGGTTTCAAGCGCGGCCGCAACCTTGATAAAATTGGCATGGATGAGGCCGACACGTCGGAATTGTTCTTCGAAGATGTCCGCGTACCCATGACCAACTGCTTGGGCGAAGAGGGCAAGGGCTTCATCTATCTGATGAGCGAATTGCCGCAAGAGCGTCTGTCGATTGCTGTGTCTTCAATGGCGAGCACTCAAAAAGCGTTTGATGAAACTGTAGCCTTTTGCCGCGACCGGATGGTTTTCGGCAAGCCATTGCTTGATTTCCAGAACACCCGTTTCATCCTTGCCAACATCAAATCCAAGTTGCAGGTCGGCTGGGCGCATCTCGATTGGGCATTAAACCGCCACTACAAGAGAGAACTTACCGCGGAGGAAGGTGCCGCTGCAAAATTGTGGCATACCGAACTGCAATGGGAAGTTGTCGATGCCTGTCTGCAATTACATGGCGGCGCAGGATATATGAATGAATATCCTATCGCCCGCATGTGGCGCGCGGCGCGCGTAACCCGTATTTTCGGCGGCACGAATGAGATCATGAAAGAATTGATCGGTCGGGGCCTTTAGTACAATCTATAGTCTCAGAATACTCAGTCACCCTGAACTCGTTTCAGGGTGACTATATTTTACAAGGTTCCTTTATATGCCCAAGCCGCAAAGCTGGCAGCTTGATCCTACAAGCTATCCGTTCAAACACAGCACCGAAACGCGCTTTGCCGATCTCGACCTTCTGGGCCACATCAACAATGTCTCGATGGCTGGATTATTCGAGCATGGCCGCGGCATGTTCAACCACGCGATTGCGGTCGAACGCCGTGCGCCTGGCCAACGCTGGCTGATCGTCAGCGTCGCGATTGAGTATATTGCGGAGGCGCATTTCCCCGAGCATGTAGAAATTGCCAGCGGCATATTGCGGACAGGAAGCAGCAGTTGGGACATCGCCTCTGCCGCGTTTCAAGGCGGGGAATGCAAGGCAACCTGCATCACAACTATCGTGCTGACCGATGCGAACGGCCCAACGCCCTTACCGCAAGAATTGCGCGCGGAATTTGAACGGTTGCACGTTAAGCTCCCTTAGGGTCAGGCTCTAATCGGTAAAAACCCCTGCCCGCTTTTGCATTCCGGCCATCACGGATTCGATCTGGTTGGGTGTGCGGATAACACGCGCTTGGCGGACGCTTTCCGCCATCAATATCGCGTCTTCGTCCATGTCGGCATATTCATTGAACAGCGCCTTTGCCTCGCCCATCGCGTGCGGATTGCGGTCGGCAATCTCGCGAGCAATGGCCATGGCGCGGCTGTGCGGGTTTTCGTCCACGAACGTCGCAAAACCCAAAGTAAGCGCCTCAGCCCCTGAAAATTCACGATTAGTGTATGTTAGTTCACGCAGAATATCTTCGCGCACCATCCCGCGCCACAAAGCATAGCCGCCCATATCGGGGATAAGGCCCCATTTCATTTCCATCACCGCAAGTCTTGCATCAGGCGCGATCACGCGGATGTCTGGGCCGCTCGCAACTTGCAGCCCGCCTCCGAAGCAAACCCCATGCACCGCTGCGATCACTGGCATCGGCAATTTGCGCCAGAGCATGGCGACCTGTTGGAATGTATTGGCATTGCCATGCGTCCGGTCGGTCAGGCTACCCATCCCGCTACTCGCGCTTGCGCCACCGCTTGCCATGCTCGCCATGTCGAGGCCTGCGCAGAAACTGCGTCCTTCGCCCGACAACACCACCGCACGCACGCCGTTCATGCTGGCAAGCTCTTCACCTGCGGCTATGATCCCTTGAAACATCGCCGGATCAAGCGCGTTCATCTTATCCGCACGCGTCAGGCGGACGTCAGCGACATGATTGTCGATGGAAATGGATACGCGGTCGTTCATGCTTCGCTCCTTTT
Organism: Sphingomonadaceae bacterium; assembly: GCA_021741065.1. GTDB lineage: Bacteria > Pseudomonadota > Alphaproteobacteria > Sphingomonadales > Sphingomonadaceae > Sphingorhabdus_B. Next base: position 4,093 of record JAIOYN010000003.1, read on the forward strand.
CAGTGCAAATTCCACTAGCGGCAATTGATCATTGCCAAAATACATCTTGTCGGTGCCCACAAATATCGTCGGCGATCCATATCCACCGCGCGCTATGACCTCGTCGGTATTCGCGCGCAGCAGGGATTTCACTGCATCGGTCTGTGAAGCGACACGCATCGCTTCTCCGTCAAGACCAGCCTTGTTCGCCACCGCGACCAATACATCGGAGTCGTCAAGATTTTCCTGAGCCCCAAAATAGCTTTCAAAGGCGGCTTTTGTGAAGGCCTTTAGCGCCAACTGATCGCTTGCGAGTGAACATGCCATGCGCATCGCGTTGATGCTTTTTGCCGGATGATAAATGCTCGGAAAGTTCACTTCGACGCCCGCCAGCTTTGCCCAATCCCGCATAACCTGCCAACTGTGCTTGAACTTGGGGTTATCGGCCGCGTCTCGTGCGGCATACACGGACGGATTGACGGCATTGAAAACGCCGCCGACCAATATAGGACGCAAGCACACAGACGCGCCGGTGCGGGCAGTAAGGGCATCAAGATTATGGAATGCAATGTACGTCCATGGACTTGAAAGATCGTAGAAAAATTCAACCCGTTTGTCGTACATGTCCTGCTCCCCTTGACAGAATAAGTCATAGCATTGCGTTATACATTATGAAGCTGATAAATTTCGATTTGCGCGCTTTTGCCAGAATTCCAACGCTTGTCCGCGAATTTGCACCGTTTACCGCAGTTCGACAAAGGCAAGGCTTCTGTTAATTTGACTTTAACCATCGTACGCCACAGGAGTGCTCAAAGAGCGCCCGTGGGGATGGGAAGACGGTCGTGGATTATACGCCTTATGTTTAATGGTAGAGAGGCGCACTTTGTTGCGCCAGGTTGGGTCCAAGAGGCAACTCTACCCGAGGCAGTGGGTATAGCAACGCGCCATAGTCGCGACACAAAAATTGCTGACGCCAAATGGTTCAGTCGCCTTGCAGAAATAGATTTCGTGAAAGACCTTGGTGAAGATGTCGGGTCGGTTAGCTGGTTCCGTGGCCTTGGCACCTTAACCGCATTAAGCGTCGCCGCGCTTGCGCTTCTGCCGGATTACGGACCGATTTTCGGGCTACAGCCTTCAATGCCCACGAAGGCAGAGTTTGAAGAGGCGCGCGCACAAATGATCATGCCCATCGGCTATGGCAGCGATAGCGGCAAGCGCATGGCCGCCACCGACGCCGTTGTAGCGCTGGCCGACAGCCCGGAACGGCCGCGCATCGAACTCACGGCATCTTTGGGGCGCGGCGACAGTTTTGCCCGAGTGCTCCAACGTTCGGGGGTTAGCGGCAGTGAGGCAACCGATGTCGTCAATATGGTGTCGAACGTAACCGCTTTGTCGGACATCGAGCCTGGCACTCCCGTTGACATTATCCTTGGGACGCGACCGTCGAAAAATCAACCAAGACCGCTTGAATCGGTGGCCTTTCGCGCGCGCTTCGACCTCAATCTGGAAATCAATCGTGAAGGCGAAAGTTTACGGTTGAGCAAAATGCCCATAAACGTCGACAATACGCCGCTGCGTATTCGCGGGACTGTGGGTAGTGCGGGCATTACCCGTTCGGCGCGGGCCGCTGGCGCTCCGGCGCGGGCTATCCAAGATTATCTGAAAGTCATTTCCGGACGCACATCCTTATCTAGCATCCGGCCGACTGACCAATTTGACATCATCATTGGTTACAAACGGGCTGAAACCGGCGAAGTCAAAGTGGGCGATCTGTTATATGCTGGCTTGGACCGCGATGGAAAATCCAACATCCAGATGCTGAAATGGACGCTGGGCGGCAGCGCCCAATGGTTTGAGGCATCGGGCATCGGTGAATCGAAAGGCGCCCTCAGCCGCCCAGTGAATGGCCCCATGAACTCGGGTTTTGGACCCAGACGGCACCCGATTTTGGGCTATATGCGGATGCATGCTGGCCTCGATTTCAAAGCAGCTTATGGCCAGCCCATTTTTGCGGTGACCGACGGCGTCGTGACTTTTGCTGGACGCAATGGGGGCTACGGCAATTTTGTGCGGCTCAAACACAGTGGCGGTCTTGCGAGTGGCTATGGTCATATGAGCCGGATAGCAGCGCGCCCCGGCAGCAAGGTCCGGCGGGGACAAATAATCGGCTATGTCGGCTCCACGGGTCTGTCGACAGGACCACATTTGCATTATGAGCTTTATCGCAACGGGCGCGCGATCAACCCAATGTCCGTGAAGTTCACGCAGCGCGCGCAACTGTCCGGGCGTGATCTCACCCGCTTCAAGGGCACGCTTCAAAATCTGAAGTCCGTTACGCCAGGCGCGGCGCTTACGCCATTGCAAACGGCGGCTAAAAAAGACGAAGCACCAAAACGAGAAATTGACCGCCTGACACTTCGTGACAGCCAGATGCCGACCGGCGGATAAGGCGTTGAGGAAAGAAAGTATCGCCGCTAAGTGTTTTGGATGAGCGATACATCTTCTTTCCCAAACAGCCGCCTGCGTCGCACCCGTGTCACGGGCTGGAGCCGCGCGATGGTGCGCGAAAATATGCTGTCCCCTGCCGATCTCATCTGGCCCTTGTTCGTAACCGAAGGCGAAGGTGTGGAGGAGCCGATTGCGACGCTGCCCGGTGTCTCGCGCTGGTCCGTGGACGAAATTGTCCTGCGCGCGGCTGAAGCCATAGAATTGGGCATACCCTGCATAGCTTTATTCCCGAACACACCAGCCGATCGCCGAACAGAAGATGGCGCAGAAGCCTTCAATCCCGATAACCTCATGTGCCGGGCCATTCGCGCTATCAAACAAGCGCATGGGGAAAAGATTGGCGTTTTGACCGATGTCGCGCTCGACCCTTACACTACCCATGGACAAGACGGACTAATCGATGATGACGGCTATGTCGTCAATGATGACACCGTCGCTGTGCTTGTTGACCAAGCCATTAACCAAGCCAATGCCGGGGCAGACATTATCGCGCCTAGCGACATGATGGATGGCCGCGTTGGTGCTATTCGCAAAGCATTGGAAATGAACGGACACCATAATGTCCAGATCATGTCCTATGCCGCCAAATATGCGAGCGCCTTTTACGGGCCGTTCCGTGATGCGGTAGGCTCACGCGGCCTGCTAAAAGGTAATAAAAAATGTTACCAAATGGACCCGGCCAACACCGACGAAGCCATGCGCGAAGTGGCCATGGATATTGCCGAAGGTGCAGATAGCGTCATGGTGAAGCCCGGCCTGCCTTATCTCGATATCGTCCGCCGGGTGCGTGAGCGCTTTGACGTACCTGTGTTCGCGTATCAGGTATCGGGCGAATATGCCATGATCGAGGCGGCCGCTGCGGCTGGCGTAGGTGACCGTGATGCGCTCGTGCTGGAAACGCTCATGGCGTTCAAACGCGCAGGATGTTCGGGAATATTGACCTATCATGCTGCGGTGGCCGCGCGTTTGCTTAGGGCTTAATCCGCTTACCCCAGCATATTCATCTATGGAAACCCAATGACACACATGCGCAACGACATCAGCATCATTACCTTGAACGGCAAGACTCCGATGATCCACGAAACCGCCTTTATTGCGCCGGGCTGCCGGATCATTGGAGATGTCACCATAGGTGCAGAAGCAAGCATATGGTATAATTGCGTCATCCGCGCAGAAGTAAACCGCGTAGTTATCGGTGCCCGAACGAATATTCAGGACGGCAGCATCATCCATTGCGATGGCCCGGCACCCGGCGTTGAGGATGGTTTCCCGACCATCATTGGCGACGATGCGTTGGTTGGCCATAATGTCATGCTGCACGGTTGCGTCTTGCATGATCGCGCATTTGTTGGCCTGTCCTCCACCGTGATGAACGGCGCAGTGATCGAAAGCGATGCTATGCTCGCCGCCGGTGCCATGCTGACTCAAGGCAAACGGATCGGGACACGGCAATTATGGGCGGGGTCGCCTGCGCGCTTTGTTCGTGACCTTGACGATGCTGCCGTCATGGGCATGCGGCTTGGCGTTGCGCATTATGTTCACAATGCCAAAGCGCATGCCGCCGCGGTCGTCGCTAGCTAAAACGTTGCCTTAATCGTGAAGCGTCCGTTGATTGGCGCGCCGGTCGAGATGTTGTTGTTGTTATGCGCGTCTGAAAAATAATTGGTGTCCAGCAGGTTTTCGATGTTTAACTGCAACTGTAACGTATCGCTTAGGTCATAATAAAAGGCCGCATCGACGCGCGTAAACGCAGGCAATTTTGTGGTGTTTGCAGCGGTCCGGATCGCAGCAAACTGGCTAGATTGGTGAACGATGCCGAGGCCGCCAGCAAATCGGTCATTCAAGTCATAACGGTTCCATAGGCTCGCCTGATGCTTGGGAACCTGCCCCAAACGCACGCTGTCATTGCCAGCGAGCTTTGCATCTTGATAGCTGTAGCCGCCATGGACTTGCCATGATGATGTAATTTTACCCGTAGCCGCCAGCTCAACGCCTTGGGTTCGTGTCATGCCGATATTGATGCTGGCAACCGGATTGCTTGGATCAGGCGTCGTCGCGTTGCTGCGTTCCAACTGAAACACAGCCAGCGTCAGGTTCAGATTGGGCTGCACATCCCATTTCGCCCCAAGCTCGTAATTGGTGAACTTTTCCGGCGCGAGATTTTCCTGCGTCACCGTCAGCGCCAAAAACTGGTCGCCGGAGCGTGGCAGGAAAGACTGGCTGTAGCTGCTGTACAAAGAGATATTTTCCTGCGGCTTGAAAATCAGGCCAAGGCGCGGACTGACCTTTTCGTCCTTCCGGGCAAAAGGCCAGTCAACCGCTGGAAACAGGTCAGTACCTCCAATGTCGAAATTGTCATACCGCAGACCAGCCACTACATCGACATGGTCGCCAAGGCTGATCTGGTCCTGAACATAAGCAGAGAAAAATCTTACGTCGGATGCAGTATCGCGTGACAATGCGTTGAAACTGACCGAGGGGAATATGGGATTGGTAAGACTCAACGTTGAAGTAGAGAGCACGCCGTTGAAACGCTGGTTGACCGATTTTTGATCTCCATATTCGGTGCCGACTAGGATTTTATGCATCAGCGCACCCGTTTCCAAATCCCATACCAAATTGGCTTGCGCGATGAAATTTTCACGTTGAGTTGGATCACTATAACCGGCCAAAGCAACGGTACCATTCTGCGCCGTCGCAGCACCATTGGGATAGACGTTCAGATAAACTTTATCATAGTCACCATACAATATTGTGCCGCTAAAGCTCAGACTTGAATTTAACGCACCGTCAATCCGCAGTTTAGCGATGTGCGCCTCCAACTTGGTATCGTTGACGCCAGGAACGCCAAAAAATTGGTCCCGGTAGCCAGCAATCGGGCGGTTGGGCTGACCGGCACCAGCGGCGATTGACGGGATGCCTCGGTCGGTTGTGCGATCATCATGCACATATTCATAGGACAGGCCAAGCTTCCATGCGTCATTCAGTTTGAACGCAACATAAGGGTTCCACGCATAACGCGCACCACCAACAAAATCGCGATGGTTGTTGAAGGTCTCGTAAACTGCGTTGATACGCACGGCGGCAGAACCGCTTAACGGCGCGTTGACATCCGCCGAAATATCATATGCGCCCATGCTGTTGATGCTCGCTTGACCGGCATATACAAAATCATCGCTCAACGGTGATTTCTGCACGCGGTTGATGATACCGCCGCCACCGCCGCGACCGAAGATCAGGGCATAAGGCCCTTTCAATATTTCGACCCGCTCGATGTTGTAAAGCCCGCGATAATATTGGACGTCGTCGCGCACACCATCCAAGAAAAAGTCAGCGGTGGTGTTTTGCCCGCGCAAAGTAATCTGGTCGCGGTTGCCTTCGCCTTGGCCCACAGTAGTTCCGGGAACATAGCGCAATATGTCCGCAAGCGAGTGATGCGCCTGATCATCCAACTGGTCGCGGGTAACCACGTTGATCGTCTGAGGAATGTCCATTAGCGGAGTGTCGGTTTTGGTCGCGGTAACTGAATTGGTCGCAAGATAGCCATCGCTCAGGCCCGTCACAATGATCGTTCGGCTGTCATCATAAGCTTCGACGTCAAACGCTTCTTCGGCGAAGGCGGGTTGCCCCAATGCCGAAGCGGACAACAAAGCGATAATGGCCGGGGACAGGCGAGGCATAGTGAACCTTTTTATTTATTGCGAATGACTCGCAATCTTTTTTGGTTCACTATTGAGAATCGTTATCATATGCAATTGAAAATTGTAAAAATCGTTGGATGGCTTTTGCATGTGGGCGATTGTTTGCGCTATCAAGATTGGACTGAAGGAGTTTTTCAATGATGCAAGCAACCATTTGGCATAATCCGGAGTGCGGAACCTCGTGCAAGACACTAGCAATCCTCCAAAAAACCGAAGGCGTCGTGGTTTCAGTCATCGAGTATCGCAAGCAACCCTTTACCCGCAAAAAGCTTGAACAACTGTTCCAGGATGCTGGCCTGACGCCGCGCGAAGCATTGCGCACGCGCGGATCTCCCGCAGAAGAATTGGGTCTTATCGACGAAGCATCGTTAGACCGGATATTAGATGCGATGGTGGCCCATCCGATTTTGGTAGAACGCCCTTTTGTCGAAACGGATAAAGGCGTCAGGCTGTGCCGACCTCAGGAAGAGGTCCACGAAATTCTATAAGCCACCCTAGGACGTCCGCCGGACGCCTTACGCCGCGATGGCATAAGGTTGAATTTCACCCGACAGGTAAAGAATGCGCGCCTTGGCCCGGCTCATCTTGCCGGAGCTAGTCCGAGGCAAAGTGCGCGGCGGGACCAATTCGACAACGCAGTTCATGCCGGTGACTGAACGAACCTTGTCGCGGATCTGCTCACGCAGCTTGACCCGCTCTACCTCATCCGTAGTGCGACATTGCACCAGCACGGCAGGCGTTTCTTCGCCGCCCGGTGTTGTCACGGCAAAGGCTGCAATGTCCCCGGCCTTGAAGCCCGGCAATTGCTCCACAGCCCATTCAATGTCCTGCGGCCAATGGTTTTTGCCATTGATGATGATCATGTCCTTGGCACGGCCAACGATGTAGATATAGCCGTTTGACAGATAGCCCATATCGCCGGTGTCGAGCCATCCATCGACCAAGCAAGCATCTGTAGATTCCTTGTCGCGGAAATATTCCTTCATCAAGGACGGGCCCGTGCACCACACTTTGCCAATTATTCGGTCCGGAACTGATGTGTTGTTTTCGTCGCGGATCTCGATGGTCATGTCTTTTACGGCACGGCCACAGTTTACGATGGCACGATACCGAACCGGGCGGTCTGTCGCGCCGGGGTGTCCCGTAAGCTCGGTCTCTTCAACCAGCTCAACTTGAATACCCTCACCTGGCGGCATGATGGATACCGCAAGCGTGGTTTCGGCAAGGCCGTAGCTCGGCAAGAACGCCGATGCCTTGAACCCGGCATCGCCAAAGGCGTCCACAAATGCCTGCATCACATCAGGCCGGATCATGTCCGCACCATTGCCCGCAAGCCGCCATTTCGACAGGTCAAAGCGGTCGTTCACGTGGCTCTGGCTTGAAATCCGCCGCGCGCAAATGTCATAGCCGAATGTCGGCGAGTAACTGATCACCGTGCCATCGGCGGCGCTGATGACGTCAAGCCACGCCAGCGGGCGACGGGCAAAATCCTCCGTCTTCATGTAATCGGTCGACACCTGGTTCGCCACTGGCGACAGAAAACAACCGACGAGACCCATGTCATGATACCATGGCAACCACGAAACGCAGCGGTCATTTTCGGTCACTTCCATGCCATGCGAGTGCGCCGAAAGATTGTTTAACAATGCCTTATGCGTCACCGCGACGCCATGCGGAAAACGGGTCGATCCGCTCGAATATTGTAGATAGCAAATTTCGTCCGTGTCTGCCGCAGGCAGTTCCGCTTCCAACGCAATCCGGTCGCTGAAGCTTTCCCAATCCAAGCCTTCGACCTGACAAGCCCGCGCAGCATCATTGGCCATGTCGGCTAATTCAGCCGGGAAAAACAATATTTTGGGATCACAGCTTTTCAACTGCACCGACAATTGATCGACATAGCTTTCCTTGCCGCCAAACGATGTCGGTAATGGCAGCGGCACCGGCCATGCGCCCGCATAGACACAGCCGAAAAACAACGCCGCAAAATCGGGGCCGGTTTCCGCGACCAAGGCAACGCGATCATCCTTAGTTATGCCGTGGCTGATCAACCGATACGCCATTTTCAACGCATCTTCCCGCATTTCGCTGTAGGGATAAGGCCGGGCCAATTGGCCACGCATGTCATGGAAGTTCAATCCGCGCTGACCCAAGGCGGCGTAATCAAGGGCCTCACCAAGCGTTGCAAAGTCGGAAAAGCGGCGCTGCAAGCTGTCCTGCGTTGGCGTGGAGGCGAGTGCGCTCATCATAATTCCCATAATGTGATTGGGCAGCGGCCCGTTTCACCTTTGATAGCTTCTTTCTTTAGCAGAGGATAGCAGTTCAAATTTCGGCCCGACTGTGGCAAGAATAGGGCGTGAACCAACCCCGCCCTGTCAAAAAGCCCGCTCCACCGTTGAATGCGGGAAGCCTGCGTCAATTGGCGCTGCATTATGTCGGCAAATATGCCACCACACAGTCAAAATTTGCTGTCTATTTAACGCGCAAAATACGCGAACGGGGTTGGGATGATGAACGTTGCGCCGACCTTGCCGGATTGACAGAGCAATTCACATCATTGGGCTATATCAACGACGCCCAATTTGCCGAGGCCCGCAGCAGGTCCTTTGTCCGCCGGGGCTTTGGCGGACGACGGCTAAACGAGGATTTGCGGGCCATCGGAATCGGTGACGCCGATGCCATAAATGCCAAAGCACATATGGAAGAGAGCATTTTTACCGCTGCCGAAAACTTCGCCAAACGAAAACGGCTTGGTCCCTTTGCACAGGAAGCCGCACCACCGGAGAAAAGGATTAAACAATTGAACGCTTTCCTGCGCGCCGGACATAGTTTTGAATTGGCGAAACGGTTTGTGTATGCCGAACCCGGTGACGACCTTAGCGACGTTTGATTTTAGTCGTAGACGCGGTCTGCTGTCGCCACCGCCTCTGATGCGCGAAGCGCAGAGATGATGCGCATGAGGTGTTGCAGATCATGCACTTCCAAATCCACCTCAAATGTGTGGAATTCAACATCCCGCGCGGTCATCCGCAGGTGGATGATATTGGCCTTGTGATAGCCGAATATCCCTGCAATTTCCCCCAATGTGCCGGGTCTGTTGTGAATGATAACGCGCAAGCGCGCCGACGCGCCGTCGCTGCCCTGCCCCCAGCTTAAGTCAACCCAGTCGGCGTGTGTTCCCGTCGCCAACCGATCACATTCAATGGTATGTACCTCAACTGGTTGCCCCGTCAGTCGCAGCCCGACAATCCGGTCGCCGGGAATAGGGTGGCAACATTCGCCAAGATGATACCCCACGCCCGGGGTCAATCCACGGATAGAGATGGCGCTTTCCTGCCCCGGAAAATCGACATCGATGCCATCGGCGTCGAAACCGGGGACCAACGCCTCCATCAATGTGCGGTCGTTGATTTTACCCAAGCCAATGCGATGCATAAGCTCGTCCTCATCCTCCAGCTTCAACCGCGCCAACGCCGCCGTAAGGGCCTTTTTGCCGATCTTGCCCGGCATACGCGCGGCGATTTCTTCATACAGCTTGCGCCCAATCACGACCAGCTCATCACGTTCCCGGTGTCGGACATGGCGACGGATCGCGGCGCGTGCCTTGCCCGTGGTCACGAAATTCATCCATGCTTGTTGGGGCTCTTGCGCCTTTGACTTCAGAATTTCGACCATGTCACCATTGCGCAACTGCGTACGTAACGGCACATGACGGCCATTGACCTTGCCACCAACGGTTTTGTCTCCAAGGTCGGTATGCACAGCATAAGCGAAATCAACGACCGTTGAACCCTTCGGCAATTGGTGCAGAGCGCCTTTTGGCGTAAAGGCAAAAATGCGGTCCTGATACATCGCCATCCGCGTGTTTTCGAGCATGTCTTCGGCGTCTTGGCTTGTCTCGAGTATCTCAATCAGATCCCGCAGCCAGCCCGCTTGTCCATCTGGCTTGTCATCCTGTTTATAAGCCCAATGTGCCGCAAAGCCATGTTCGGAGTTACGATGCATCTCGGCGCTCCGGACCTGCACCTCTACCCGCATATTTTTAGCGAACATAATCGTCGTATGGATCGATTTATATCCGTTGCGCTTGGGTGTGGAGATAAAGTCTTTGAAACGTCCAGGCACCATCTGCCAACGCCGATGCAGTACGCCCAAGGCGCGGTAACAATCCTCAGTGGTTTCCGTAATGACGCGAAAGGCATTGATGTCGGTCAGTTGTTCAAACGCGACATGGCGTTCCTGCATCTTTTTCCAGATCGAATAGGGGTGCTTTTCGCGGCCCGAAATTCTGATTTTCAGGCCGGCCTGTTCCATTTCCCAAGCAATGGTGTGGTTGATCTGGTCAATCTCGATATCCGCCTTCTCGCGGATTTGCTTCAAGCGGCCCGTAATCGTCTGATAGGCGGCAGGTTCCAATTGTTCAAAGGCGAGCAACTGCATCTCGCGCATATACTCATACATGCCAATCCGTTCAGCCAGCGGGGCATAAATATCCATCGTTTCCCTAGCGATCCGGCGTCGCTTTTCGGGGCTTTTGATGAAATGCAGCGTCCGCATATTGTGCAGCCGGTCGGCCAATTTGACCAAAAGCACGCGGATATCATCGGAGATTGCGAGCAAGAATTTGCGCAAATTTTCCGCCGCGCGCTCATCCTCGGTCTGCGCTTCAATCTTTGACAGCTTAGTAACACCATCAACCAAGCGCGCGACCTCAGGGCCGAACCGCTTTTCAATATCTTCAATAGAGGTCAGCGTGTCTTCCACGGTGTCATGGAGCAACGCGGTGATAATCGTGTCCTCATCCATTTTGAGGTCAGTCATCAGCCCGGCCACCTCTACAGGGTGGCTGAAATATGGGTCGCCAGATGCGCGCTTCTGCGTGCCATGCATTTGTACCGTAAAAACATAGGCTCGGTTCAACCGATCTTCATCGACGTCAGGTGTGTATGCCCGCACCCGCTCAACCAGTTCATATTGCCGCATCATCGAACCAACTTGGGTCTTTTACGTTGCGATGCAACAGGAAAATGTTTTTGGGCCAGGGTCAGGATCAATTGGACGGATTGAAGCTTAGCCGCGCGACGATAAAAACTGCGCCGAGGGACTATGCCTCCAGCGCAGTTTGCATTCGGTTCCTGACGCTGCCCGAAAAAAGCAGCAAGGGGGGGAGGAGATAGCGGAACCAAAAAAACTCCGGTGCCGGCTTAGTTCTTGGCAATGGCCTTTGCATTATCGCCATTGCATGCCGCAATTTCTTCAGCCGTGAACACACGCTCACCGGCGGTGAAGGCAGTAACTGCGCCGAATTCACGCGCTATGCTGACGCACATATTCTTTGGCGCAGTCGACGCTATTGGCGCGCGGCAGCTGGTGCCTTCGCACCTTACATATACGCTGCCCAACAGCTCTGGCTTGGCCGTGGTCGGCTGCGCCAGTTCGGCTTTGTAATAGCTATTGTTGGCGGCGGCATGTGCCTGCGGCGCTGCAAACAAAAGGGTTGCGCTCAAAGCAGCAGCGGTAACAAGCGCGCCCATACGGGCGGAGATTTGGGAGAGAGTCATCATATATTCCTTTAGCTGTGCTAAAAATCAAAATGCCGACTGGAACTGTGAGCCCTCGCAAGCATTTTGCGCTTCTGGTAAATCAGTTGCGAATCACAACTTATTGTTATAAGTTTCTATTTGCAACTTAATTTTGCAATTTGGGTTGATTATTTGGAATAAGGGTCGCAATCTGCTTCAGAGGGGATGTTTGATGGGCGAATTGCGGGAACCTTTACAACAGCTCGCTGAATGCGGCCTCCCCATGGCGCTAGAGGCAATGGGTGAACGCTGGTCATTCATGATATTGCGCGCAGCCTTTAATGGCGTTCGGCATTTTGAGGAATTTCTCTCGGAAATCAGCATCGCGCGCAACATATTGGCCAACCGCCTGACCCGCTTGACCGAAAGCGGCATATTGCACCGCACCCCCTGCCCAGACGACCGGCGCAAGGTTGAATATCGTCTGACGGAAAAAGGGCTCGACCTGCTGCCGACCATGATCGCTTTGCGCCAATGGGGCGAAAAATGGGGGACAGGTGTTTTGTCCAATCCGGTGCTGGTAGATGATCGTGACCGCCAACCCATCCTGCCTGTGACAATCCGCAGCCATGACGAACGGGTTCTTGGCTACATGGATTTAAGCTGGATGAACGCGGCAGACATTACACCGATCAGCGCCGACATGCATGACGTCGATGATCGCGTCCGGAAGTTAAGCGCAATTTAATGAGCGCTACTGACATGTTGTAAAGCGGTCATTGAGTTTTTGTTGCGAATCTGTTACACTCGTTTGCGACAGGCCAACATTGGTCGAAGACTGCGCATCCAATTCAGGTAGCGGCAGTTTCATGACGTAAGGGACGAACTTAAAAAGTCTGATGGGTGACGCTCCGTTGCCTGAACAAGCTACTTCTCCCGAATAATCAGAAAGGTCGTAATATGACGTCCACCGCGGCGATATTTGATGTAGGCGATTATGTGGTATATCCCAAGCATGGGGTTGGCCGCGTAATTGAACTTCAGGATTCCGAAATCGCAGGGATGCAGCTTCAGCTTTATGTGCTGCGTTTTGAGAAGGAAAAAATGACGCTGCGTGTGCCTTTTAACAAGGCTGAGGGCGTTGGTATGCGCAAGCTTTCAAGCGACAAGACGCTGAAAGAAGCGATGCACACCCTGACTGGCAAGCCCAAGGTGAAACGCACCATGTGGTCTCGTCGTGCGCAAGAATATGAAGCGAAGATCAACTCAGGCGACCTGGTATCGATCGCCGAAGTGACGCGCGATCTGTTCCGTCCCGATGACCAGCCAGAGCAAAGCTATTCCGAGCGGCAGATTTTTGAAGCCGCATCCAGCCGTCTGGCGCGCGAACTTGCCGCCATGGAAAAGACCGATGAAAAAGCGGCACTTCAGAAAATTCTCGTCATCTTGAATGAGGCGGCACCGCAATATTACGAAAAAGCGGATTAAATTCTCCTGATCTCAAAATCTGAAGGGCGCTGGAAACAGCGCCCTTTTTTGTGGTGCTAAGCTACCGCCTATTGCCCAGCCTGACAGGTACATGTCCTATATGATAATCGGCGATATGGCCAAAGTGATTGTCTGGTATGACGGAGCATGCCCCATGTGCATGCGCGAGATTGCGTTGATGCGCCGACTCGATGTGCGGCGCTCTATCGACTTTCTGGATATAGCGCCTGCGGATGCGGTGTGTCCGCTTGACCGTCAATTGATGTTGGCGCGCTTCCATGCCAGCGAAGACGGCGTCATCCTATCGGGCGCCGCCGCCTTCGCCGCCATGTGGCGGGCCATTCCATTGTTGAAACCCCTTGGCTTCATCGCCCGCAACCGGCTTGTTCTTGAACTATTCGAACGGCTCTACACCCGCTTCCTCGTCATCAGGCCGCGCCTGCAAAAGTTACTGGACTAATGTGATCGGCGACACCTTCCCCGCGACACGCAATGCTGCGCTGTTACGCCTCACCCAGTTTGCCCCACGGGCTGGCCAGGCTTATGCGTCTGGCCGCAATACCGACGCTGGGCCAGATCAAGTAGGCGCTGTTTCAATGCTTTCGCCCTACCTACGCTATCGCATGATAACCAAACAAGAAGTCGTTGGTGCCACGCTTGGCCAACACAGCCTGCTCGCAGCCGAAAAATACGTACAGGAAGTTCTGTGGCGCACTTACTGGAAGGGCTGGCTCGAGATGCGGCCGTCGGTATGGAAACAATATCTGCAAGAGCGTGACCGGCAACTTAACAGCTTCCCCAATATCCAGGCAATCCGAAGTGCAGAGGCCGGCGAGACGGGCATCGAAGGGTTTGACGACTGGGCGCGCGAATTATTGGAGACCGGTTATCTCCACAACCACGCAAGAATGTGGTTTGCGTCAATCTGGATATTCACCTTGCGCCTACCGTGGGCTCTGGGCGCAGATTTCTTCCTAAGGCATTTGGTGGACGCCGACACCGCGAGCAATATATTGTCCTGGCGTTGGGTGGCAGGCCTACAAACAGTCGGCAAAACCTATCTTGCCTCCGCCGATAACATCGCCCGCTTTACCAATGGCCGATTTGCACCAAAGGGGCTAGCAACCATTGCAACGATGCCAGCCGAGATGCCGCTATGTGCGGCACAGCCGCTACCCCAAGTTTCCTATTTCGACGCGAAAAAGCCAGCCTTTTTAATGGTAACGCCAGAGGACTTGCACCCGGAATCCGTCTTTGGCGCAACCGCCCAGATCAACGGCGCAGGTGTTTTATTCGACCCTGACACCTTATGGGGGGACAATGCACGTTCCTTTGTCGCAGAGGCAGCACGCGACGCCGCCGCACGCGTTGGCAACTATTTCAACTGCCCACCGAAATGGCTCAACAATTTGGACGTTGCAAGCTTGCTGGCCCAAGCCCGCGAAGCAGGCGCAGAGCAGATCATCACCGCTTATGCACCGGTTGGCCCCGTTGCGGATGCCTTGGCCCGCATCGCGCCCTTATTGGCGTCGGAGGGTGTCCCCCTTGTTCAAGTTCGGCGTGCCTGGGACGCAAATTTCTGGCCCCATGCGACCAAAGGTTTCTTCCCGTTCAAGGAACGTATTCCGAAAATGCTGAAGGAAATGGGCCTTTCGAGTTAAGCCGCAAAAATGGGTTGCGCGCAACCAACCCGAGCATATTATTGGGGCAATCTTCACAAGGGGGCACTTCATGGGTCGGACCGCAAGTTTTCTGGCACAGTTAAGGCAGCATAAATTGCTCCTGAACCACCGAGGCAAATTCGCATGAGCAATTGGTGGGATCGGCATGTCGTGCCGCGATTAATCGGCTGCGCGTGCACGCAAACTGCAGTAATGCATGATAGAGCCAAAGTGGTGCCGCACGCCTCTGGCGATGTACTTGAACTTGGGTGCGGCGCGCCAAACCTTGATTATTATGACTGGAGCAATGTGCATTCGCTATCTGGCGTTGATCCGTCCGTAGAATTGCTCGCCAGTGCAACACGTGCGTTGGAACGCAAGGGTCTGACGGCCAATTTTATGCCAGGCGTTGCGGAGGCGCTTCCCTTTGTCGATGCCAGCTTCGATACTGTTGTGACGACTTTCACGCTCTGTTCGGTACAAGATCCACGCTTGGCATTGTCGGAGGCGAAGCGGGTGCTCCGACCAAATGGACGATTGTTGTTCGTCGAACATGGCTGTGCGCCGGATCCGTCGGCCGCCACGTGGCAAAAGCGTATCGAACCGGTCTGGAAACGGGTTGCAGGTGGTTGCCATTTGACCCGGCCAGTAACACAGGCGATATCGGACGCTGGATTTGTGTGTCATGCGCTGCAAGGACATTATATGAAACGGACGCCAAAATGGCTTGGCTGGGTGGAATGGGGTGAGGCACGGTTGGCAGTGACGGACGCTGGTTCACCACACAGACCATAGACACTGCCATCCATATTGCCGGGATCAAAAGAGGAATATCGTCAATGAGTTTTAGCCAGTTCAGCCGTTGCAGCGCCTTTGCCATAGCCTTGTCGCTCACCGCCTGTAACATGCCAGCCAATGGCGAAAGCCCGGCAGCGGGTTGCACGCCAGGCGCGGCTGCAGGCCAGTCACCGGCGGGGTTGCAACAGATAAGCTTATGCGTGACCAGCGCCACCAAAACGCATAGCTTCACCGTTGAGGCTGCAAGAACATCAGCAGAGCAAGCCAAGGGGCTTATGTTCCGGACGGAACTCGCCGACAATGCGGGCATGATTTTTCCCTTTCCAGATTCGCGCATTGCAAGTTTCTGGATGAAAAACACAGTGATTCCCTTGGACATCATCTTCGTGCGCGCCGATGGCACGATTGAGAGTATCGCAGACAAAACCGTCCCTTATTCCATGACCCCCGTTGTGTCGGGCGAGCCAGTTGCCGCTGTACTCGAATTGCGTGGCGGTCTCGCGGCTGAACTGGGAATCGTGTCCGGCGACAAGGTGCAATGGACAACCAAATAAGGATTGCGCGGAATCATGCTTAGTCCTAATCGCGTGAGCCATGGGTATTCTAAGTAAAATCTTCACTTGGTGGGAAGGCGCGACGATTGGCACGTCCATCTACAGCTGGCGCAAAGGCAAAGCTGTGGGCGCTGACGCCTTAGGCAACCGATATTATCAATCATCTGACGGCAAACGACGTTGGGTAATCTATAACGGTCCCAATGATGCAAGCCGCGTCTCGCCCGATTGGCATGGCTGGCTGCATGGCACACATGACGGAGATCCGGAGAGCTATTTGCCACCACATCGTGGCTATGAAACTGCGGCCGTACCCAATCTGACTGGAACAGACGCTGCCTATCGTCCGGCGGGTTCGATTGAACGTGGCGGCCACCGTGCACGCGCAACGGGTGATTACGAGGCGTGGAGTCCCGACGCATCATGATCCGCGCGCGCGGTTTGATATGGTTGCCTTTATTGGCAACGCTTGTCGCATGCGGTTCTTCAGAGGATGCAACGCTTGCGCCAGCGAAATCCGGCGAGGCGATCTCCACAAAAGACAAAATTGTGGCCATGTCCGGCGCAAATATTGGTACCCCTATGGCGGAACGCGTTGCCGTGCTGGGTCTGTTGAACAAGCGGAATGGCCAAACCCGCGACGTTGAACTCAAACCCGGCCAAGCTATTCGCTTTGATAAAGTGGTGATCCGACTAAGAGCTTGCGAGAAAACCGCACCTTGGGAGAACCAGCCTGACGAAGGTGCATTTGTTCAATTACTGGTGAATGAGCGCCCCCCCGGCACGACTGAGGCGGAAAGATGGCGTAATGTTTTTTCGGGTTGGCTGTTCAAGGAAAATCCTGCCGCCAATGTTGTCGAGCACCCAATTTACGATGTTTGGGTCAAGGCTTGCAAAATGCGCTTCCCGGGCGAGGAAGCTCCTGTAGAAAACAAATCTTCAGATGAGCCTCCCGCAGCTGACGCTGAGGATAAAGCGCCATCAAGCACGCCCCAATCCCCCCCCGAACCTGCGCCTGCGGAAACCAGTCCCGACGAAATCTGAACGGCTTTTGTCAACGCGGCTTTAAGCAACTTGAGATACGCTCTTTGAGTTATTTCAATTGCCCCTAAGCTGGCCAAATGGTCAGTCATGAACTGGCAATCGAGCAATTCGAACCCGCCCATCTTCAACCTTGCGACGAGCCACGCCAAAGCAACCTTCGATGCGTCGGTTTCACGCGAAAACATGCTTTCGCCGAAAAACGCGCGTCCCAAGCCCAGCCCGTACAACCCGCCTACCAGGCGACCTCCCGACCAGCATTCGATGCTGTGGGCATGCCCTTCTTCATGCAAGCGGCAGAATGCCTCTTCAATATCCGAATTAATCCAAGTGTCCCGTCTGCCCGCTTGCGATTCGGCACAAGTGGCAATGACCTGCGCAAACGCGGTATCGGCGGTAACCACAAACCGGTCCTGCCGGATGGTTTTGGCAAGCGACTTTGACAAACGAAAGCCATTCAGCGGCATGATCGCCCGAAACTCCGGTTCAATCCAAAAAGTATCAGGGTCATCGCGGGCGTCAGACATCGGGAATATGCCATTGGCGTAGGCCTGAAGCAGTAAATCCAGATCGATGGCCAAATGATGTCCTTTCGTGTCCGTCCTATTTGCCTATCTCGAATTGCGCCGACGCATGCAATGGATTATAGCGTTGAAATCGCCCCGGCAGAGTTAGTCTCATCAACGGCCAACTCCACCGGGGCGCATCATTTCAAGCAAAGTCAGGGACCGCATATGACCCGCCGCCGCAAAATATACGAAGGCAAGGCCAAAATTCTTTATGAAGGTCCTGAACCTGGCACGTTGATTCAATATTTCAAGGATGATGCAACCGCGTTCAATGCCCAGAAAAAGGGTACAATTGCTGGCAAAGGCGTCATCAACAACCGCGTGTCGGAACATGTCTTTACGCGGCTGAGCCATATTGGCATTCCGACGCACTTCATTCGCCGCCTCAATATGCGCGAACAATTGATCCGTCAGGTTGAGATTGTTCCGATCGAGGTCATCGTGCGTAACGTGGCCGCGGGCACCTTGTCGAAACGCCTCGGTATCGAAGAAGGCACACCGCTTCCGCATACCTTGCTAGAATATTGTTATAAGGACGATAGCCTTGGCGATCCTTTGGTTGCAGAGGAGCATATCGCGTGCTTTGGTTGGGCAACGCAGGAGGAAATGCAGGATATTTCGTCCATGGCGATCCGCATCAATGACTTCATGTGCGGCATGTTTGCGGCCATCGGCATACGGCTAGTAGACTTCAAACTTGAGTTTGGACGCTTGTTCGATGGCGATTTTTCGCGGATCATCTTGGCCGACGAAATCAGCCCCGATGGTTGCCGATTGTGGGACATTGAAACCGGCGAGAAGCTGGACAAAGATCGGTTCCGCCGAGACCTTGGTGGCGAAGCAGAAGCCTATCAAGAAGTCGCTCGCCGCCTTGGCCTGATGCCGGACGAAAGCGAAGGGGCCGTCCTCGATATGGTTAGCCACCGATTACGCAAAGGCAAGTAAATCAATAATTTACACAGAAAGATATTGCAGTTTCTAAACTTCTGCGGAAGAAACTAAGCGTATGAAAAATGCGCTTCGCTTCATTTTTGGACTCGCGATAGTCTTTGGCGGATCCGCCGACGCCTTTGCGGGGCCTTCCGCCGCGCCTGTGGGTACAGAGCGGACGCAACCTTGGAATGCCGAGACATCTGATCTCGAACCTGATGCCAGTATCATTTACGGGCGTCTACCCAATGGTTTGCGTTACGCCATTCGCCCCAATCACCGTCCGCAAAATCAGGTGCTGGTCCGCATGACCATCGACTTCGGCTCTGCAGCCGAAGCGCAGGATGAGCAGGGTCTGGCCCATTTCATCGAACATATGGCCTTTAACGGCAGCGCTAATGTCCCTGAGGGTGAGATGGTCAAAATGCTTGAACGGCTTGGCCTGTCCTTTGGTGCTGATACCAATGCCTCAACGGGCTATACGCAAACACAGTATAAGCTTGATCTGCCTAAAGCCGACTCGCGTCTGATTGAACGTGCGCTGTTTTTGATGCGTGAGACGGCGCGGGAGATATCGTTTAATCCGGCAGCAGTTGACCGTGAGCGCGGGGTTATTCTGGCGGAAAAAAGCGCGCGGGAGAATTTTGGCTTTCAAAGTGCGCGTGCTGCAAACAACCTTTTTTACCCGAATAGCTTTTACGCAACGCGCTACCCTATTGGCACAGCCGAGGTCATACAAACCGCGTCGGCCGAGCGGATGCGCGCACTGTATCGCACATATTATCGCCCAGACCGCATCAAAATCATTGTCGTCGGCCCGGTAGACCCGATTGCCATTGAACGCGAATTGGTTGTAAAATTTGGCGACTGGCGCGTGGACCCGCCGCCATTAGGCGCAATTGACCAATGCCGCTTGGACACCAAACGCGGTGTATCGGCGCAAAGCTTTGTACATCCAGAGATTAGCGAGAGCATTAGTGTTCAGCAATTTTTGCAGGATAAAAAGCGGCCTGACACATTAGGGCGCGCGATGATAGAACTCAAAATGAGTATCGCAAACGCGATCATATCACGCCGCATGGCGCGCCGATCCCACGAAGAAGACATGCCGTTTTTAGGTGGCGGCGTGACTTTTAACTTCGGCCTTTGCGACCAATATGCAACCATCGGCTATGGCGTCGCGGGCAAAGACGGCAGCTGGCGGTCATTGCTCACCTTTACCGAGCAAACTGTTCGCCAAGCCGTGGAATATGGGTTTGAAGAGTCCGAAATTGCCGAACAGGTAAAGCGTCTGGATGCCCAATATGAAAATGCCGCCAAGGATGAAGGCACAGAATCAAGCGCAGCAATTGCGAACGCCCTGGTCAGTCTGGATGAGGACGTTTACAACTCGGACCGTTATCGCCAGATATTGTGGCGTCAGATACGTCCATTTATAACAAAGGCGGCCATCACTTCCGAATTTGCATTTTGGTTCCGCCAAATGGAGCGACCGCAAATTTTCCTTACAACAAAGCGGAGTGCGGCTGTTTTCGAGGATGACATATTGGCCGCTTATGTTGCCAGCCGCAATACGCCCGTTACTGCGCCAATGGCGCGCGCGGCGACAAGCTTCGCTTATACTGACTTTGGTCCCGCTGGCTCTGTCGTGTCTGACAAGAGTATTGCAGACTTGGGCATTCGCACCATCCGCTTTACCAATGGCGTATTGCTGAACCTCAAAAAAACCGATTTTGAAGATAATCGAATCCGCTATTCCTTACGCATTGATGGGGGCCAGCTACATTTTGGTAAGGAAAATGCGGTTTTGGCCTCCCTAATGTCGGCAACTTATGTTTCTGGCGGCCTAGAGGCGCATGATATCGAAGATTTGCGATCCATTTTGGCCGGAACAACGGTGTCGCCTGCATTCGGTGTTGCTGACAGATATTTTGGCGCAGCCGGTGCCATCGCACCCGCCGATTTGGAACGGCAGTTGCAAGTCATGGCCGCGTACACCACCCATCCGGGCTATTCAGAAAATGCGCTTCGCCTGTTTCGCCGGCCGCTACCCGAATTATATGCCCGGTTGAATGCTACCCCCGCCTCTGCGCTTGCGGTCGCGATGTCGAAAATCATGACCGATGATGATCCACGCTTTTCGCTAGCGCCTCTTGAAACTATTCAGAGTGCCGATTTCGCGATGCTAAAAGCAACATTGGGCGACGCTTTACGGCAAAATCGTTTGGAAATCGCATTGGTCGGCGACTTGGATGAGGACGCAGCCATTGCCGCCGTTGCGCGCAGTTTTGGAGCCCTCCCGACGCGCGCAGATGACGGGAAGGACCATAACGCGCAACTTCAACCAAGCTGGAGCGCAAAGCGCGGAAGTTTCGACATACCCCATAATGGCGAGGCCAACCAGTTGGCATGGCACCGTGTATGGACCACCACAGGCGATAAGGACCAAAAAACCACCCAATCCATGGATCTTCTTGCCCGCGTTGCGACGCTGCGCTTGACTGATGAATTGCGCGAAAAATGGGGGGCGACTTATGGCGTCTCCGCGAATTCAGATATGTCCAACTTGTATCTTCAGCGGGGTGCATTTTCCGTATCCACCGCAGGCGACCCCAAAGATATTGCAACCATAGGAGCGACTGTCGACCAAGTCATATCGGCGTTGGTAAAGTCACCCGTTGATCCTGACTTGTTCGAACGTGCCCGCAAGCCCGTTCTTGAAAGCTATGCCGATTGGAAAAAGCAAAACAACACTTGGCTCGGCGTCGTGGCAGAGACGCAGACAAACCCAGATAGGCTCAACCGCTTTCGAAACAGTGAAACCAATTTTACATCGATCACAGCGGACGACCTGTGGCAATTGGCCAAGCAATATTTGGACAAGCCAGCAGAATTCACATTCCGCGCACTACCAGGTGAAATGGTCAGCGCTGGCGCAAAATCCGCCGAATAAACCTTGTCTCAATTTTGTCTGAATTTCGCTGGCTCACCTTTTTAAAAACAGCTCGGCCATGGCATCAATAATCGCGGCAGCATCAAGGCGATATGTACCGTATAAATCTGGCAAGTCCCCTGTCTGACCGAAACGATCCATGCCAAGCGGACTGACACGCATACCATGCACGCCGCCCAACCAAGACAAAGCGCCGGGCGAACCGTCAATCACCGTCACAATGCCTGCATTGGGCGCCAATATGGATAGCAAATCTTCTGCATGACAAGTTTGCGCGTCCCGGTCTGTCCAGCGTGCGGCCTTGCTTGCCGACCATTCACGATGCAGCACATCGGGCGAGGTGACATTCAAAACGCCTAAACCGGGAATATCATCCAGCATTTGTTCGTACGCTGCCAACACCTCAGGCGCGATGGCCCCTGTAAAAATAATGGCCGCTTCAGCCCCTGCTGCTGGTCGCCGCAACCAATATCCGCCCTTCAGGGCATCTGCCTCCCAATCTGTATCCGCGCGCTCGACTTGCGGAACCTGACGCGTACTCAGCCGCAGATAGACAGAGCTTCCCTCAGGCTTTTGCAGATATTCAAACGACCACCGCATGAATAAGGCGACTTCATCGGCATAAGCAGGTTCAAAATAGGCAAGACCTGGTTGTCCCATGCCAATCAACGGTGTGTTGATGGACTGATGCGCGCCGCCCTCTGGTCCTAAGGTCAAACCGGACGGGGTTCCGACCAGCAGAAAACGCGCATCTGAATAGCAACCATAATTCAACGCATCGAGGCCACGGGCGATGAACGGATCGTACACCGTTCCAACCGGAATAAGGCGTGTACCGAAATGCGGTGCAGCCAGCCCAAGCGACGCCAGCAGCAAGAAGAAATTGTTTTCGGCAATCCCCAGTTCAATATGCTGCCCGGCCGCATGTGCCGCCCATTTCTGGGCGGATGGAATTTTCGCTTCGCGAAATATGTCGGCCACGTCGGACCGGCGAAACAACCCACGCTGGTTCACAAATCCGCCGAGATTGGTTGTCTGCGTGACATCGGGCGCAGTGGTCACGATCCGGTCGGCTAGCTCTTCGGATGATTTGGCAAGATCGAGAAGTACGTTGCCGAATGCCGCCTGCGTTGATTGTACATCCCCCGACGGAACTGCGAAGCGGGCGGGTACATGTATCTGCGGCGCTACGGGCTCCAATGGTTTGGCGGCAAGAACGCTGTCTCCGATGAAATTTTTGAGCCGAGCCGCCATATTGCCGCCGAGGCCAGCAAATGGCTCCCACTCCTCGCCGGCTTCAATGCCCATTGAGATACGAAGCTGATCAATCTGACCGGGGTTCATCATCCCCGAATGATTGTCCTTATGCCCCGCCAGCGGAAGGCCATAACCCTTGACTGTATAGGCAATGAACAAGGTGGGCCGTTCATCATCGGCACTGTCAAAGGCATCCATCAATGTTTCGATGCAATGCCCACCCAAATTGGTCATCAGCGCAGCCAGACCGTCGTCATCAAAGCTATCGATCAGTTTCTTCACATGCGGTTTGCCGCCAATATCTGCCGTCAGGCGCGCTCGCCAAGCGGCACCGCCCTGATAAGTGAGAACCGCAAATTCCGCATTGGGGCAATTTTCGATCCAGTCCTCCAGCGATTTCCCACCGGGCCGTGCGAAAGCTGCACGTTGTAACTTGCCATGCTTTAAGGTGATGACCCGCCATCCCGTGGTCTCGAAAATATCGTCAAAGCGCCGAAACATCCGGTCCGCCGTCGTGCTATCGAGCGATTGCCGGTTATAGTCGACCACCCACCAGCAGTTCCGAATGTCATGCTTATAGCCTTCAATAAGGCATTCGTAGATATTGCCTTCATCCAGCTCCGCATCGCCCATCAGCGAAATCATCCGGCCCACATTGCCCTCGTCTATCGAACCATGCGCGATCAAATAGTCCTGAACCAGACTTGAAAAGGCGGTAATCGCCACACCCAAACCGACCGAGCCGGTAGAAAAATCCACTGGGATTTTATCCTTTGTCCGCGATGGATAGCTTTGCGCTCCGCCAAGGGCACGAAACTGCTGCAATTGTTCCAGCGATTGATTGCCCAAAAGATAATGGATGGCTTGCAGCACTGGCCCTGCATGTGGCTTGACGGAAACCTTATCATTTGGGCGGAGCGCATGAAAGTACAGTGCCGCCATAATCGCCGTCATCGACGCGCAGCTTGCCTGATGCCCCCCGACCTTCAACCCATCACGCTTTGGCCGGATATGGTTGGCGTTGTGCACGGTCCACGAGGCCAGCCAACGCAGCCGCGCGTCGAGCGTTTCGATTGTTGCTATTTTTTCTT
Organism: Sphingomonadaceae bacterium; assembly: GCA_021741065.1. Lineage (GTDB taxonomy): Bacteria > Pseudomonadota > Alphaproteobacteria > Sphingomonadales > Sphingomonadaceae > Sphingorhabdus_B. The sequence goes on from JAIOYN010000003.1 coordinate 28,142, forward strand.
CACGCTTGTCAGCGACAATATTGGCCATGGCTGTTTTCCGCTTAAATCAAGGCAAGATTTTAGCCAGCACATCCCAGCATGTCCTTGCGTATGTTATCGGTATTTGCCATATTATTTGATAGATCATGCTTAAATTATGAAAATTAGGTTTAAGATATGCCAAAAAATGTACTAGATGCAATTGACCGTAAGATTATCGACTGCCTTCAATCAGATGGCCGAATGTCCAATCAGGAGCTGTCCGAACGGGTGGGCTTATCGCCCAGTCCCTGTCTGCGCCGAGTACGCCAGTTGGAAGCGGATGGCACTATCACACATTATGTTGCTTTGGTTGATCCTGATAAGGTCGGCCTCGCCGTCACAGCATTTGTCCGCGTGCGCCTTGATCAACAGGATGATCGTCATTTGGAAGATTTTGAGACAGCCGTGGCCGGCTTTCCAGAGGTCATGGAATGTTATCTGATGACAGGTGAGGCAGATTATCAATTGCGCATATTGGTCGCATCCTTGACACAATTTGAGGATTTTCTGCGCCATCGGCTGACTCGAGTGAAGGGCGTTGCCAATGTGACCACCAGCTTTGCGCTTCGGCCTGTCATTTACAAAACGTCCGTTCCCACGTTGGAGCCGCGCACATGACCGCGTGGCGGTCGACATGTGAGACCCAACTAAAATTTTCCGGACACAACAATCTTTTCAATCGAGAATGACGGTAATACGGTCGCATAAGGGCTAAAGACCTGTTGGTGGAGTGACGTGATGAAACTGGAAAATGACCCCCTTGCTGCATTTTGGATGCCGTTTACGGCGAACCGCGCGTTCAAGACGACGCCGCGGCAGCTGAAATCTGCGAAGGACATGCATTATACCAGCGATGATGGACGGCAGATCCTTGATGGCACCGCAGGGCTTTGGGCAGTCAATGCAGGCCATTGCCGCCCCACTATTGTCGAAGCGATTCAGAAATGCGCCGCAGAGCTTGATTATGCGCCGCCCTTCCAACTGGGCCATCCACTGGCGTTTGAACTGGCTTCGCGCCTCGCAACATTGATGCCAGAAGGTCTGGACCGCATATTCTTTACCAATTCGGGTTCAGAATCGGTCGATACGGCTCTTAAAATTGCGCTCGCTTATCAACGTGCGATTGGCCAAGGTACGCGTACTCGCTTAATCGGACGCGAGCGCGGCTATAATGGCGTTGGCTTTGGCGGTATTTCGGTTGGCGGCATCGTCAATAACCGGCGGCAATTTGGCGCATTGCTGACGGGCGTTGACCATCTGCCGCACACCCATAATCTGGAACATAACGCCTTTACGATGGGCCGTCCTGAATGGGGCGCGCATTTGGCCGATAATCTGGAATCCATAATCGCGCTGCATGGCGCGGAGACAATTGCTACGGTTATTGTTGAGCCCATGGCTGGCTCAACCGGCGTGCTGGTGCCGCCCATTGGCTATCTCGAAAAATTGCGCGAGATTACGCGCAAACATGGCATCGTACTTATCTTTGACGAAGTTATCACGGCTTTTGGCCGTGTCGGTGGTACGACAGCATCCGAAACTTTGGGCGTCACCCCCGACATCATTACGATGGCAAAGGGCCTTACAAACGCCGCAGTACCGATGGGCGCTGTCGCCGTTAGCCGCCACATCCATGACGGCGTTGTCGAAGGCGGGCCTGACGGTATCGAATTGTTCCACGGCTACACTTATTCCGGTCACCCCTTGGCCGCGGCTGCTGCTCTGGCAACGTTGGACCTTTACAAGTCGGAAGCCATTTTTGAACATGCAAGCTCGCTCCATGGCTATTGGCAGGATGCGGTGCACAGCCTGAAGGGCAAAAAACATGTCATCGACATCCGCAACATGGGCATCGTTGCGGCTATTGAACTTGCGCCACATGCCGCAGGCGTTGGCAAGCGCGGCATGCAATTGTTCCACAAATGCTTCGACAATGGTGTGCTCGTACGCGCGACAGGCGACATTATTGCGCTGTCACCGCCGCTCATCCTGCAAAAATCCCATATCGATGAAATTGTCGGACGGATCAGTGAATTGATCGAAACGGTCGACTAGGCTGTGCGCGCCTAAAGCGACAGGACAATCTTCCCGACATGCTGCTTCGTCAAAAACGCTTCCTGCGCTTTTACGATGTCAGATAGGTCATATGTCGCTGCCACCACTGGCACGATTTCGTCGCGCTCGATATATGACACAAGGTTAGGAAACACGCCAGGTTCCAGAACGGTGCAGCCAATCAGGCGCAAATCCTTAAGGTACAAAGTCCGCAGATCAAGATCGACAATGGGCCCCGATATCGCACCTGAAACGCCATAGCGACCGCCGCGTTTCAGGACGTTTAGAATGGCGCCGAACTGCAGGCCGCCAACAATATCTACCGCAGCGTCAAAATATTCCAGCCCAAACAAAGCTTCAAGATTGGTATCGCGCGGTTCCACCCGAGATGCGCCCAGTGACTGAACCATTTCTGCCTTTGTATCGGCGGCCATGGCGATCACTTCCGCACCACGCCTTTTTGCCAGTTGTACCGCGGCGGAGCCAACACCACCCGACGCGCCAGTGATCAGCACGCGCTCGCCCGCCTGCAAATCAATCCGCGTCAGGATGTTTTCAGCTGTCCCATAAGCACAGGGGAAGCTCGCCAGTTCAACGTCAGATAACGCAGAATGAACGCGATGCGCATGCATGGACGGGACGCACGTATAATCCGCAAAGCCGCCATCGACTTCAGAACCAAAATAGAGAATGTCGAAGCGGCCCGCGCCGCGAAAGACAGGTTCAACCAATACGCGTTCACCTATGCGTGCTGGGTCAACATTATCGCCCACCGCGACAATCCGGCCGCAGGCATCAGCGCCTTGAATACGCGGAAATTGGAAGGCAGCACCTGACCAGCCATCATCGCCAGCGCCGTCTATTCCAGATACCGCGCCAGCGCCTGTGGCTTCTGCCACCGACTTTGAATACCAACCGATGCGGGTGTTAATGTCGGTATTGTTGACACCCGCCGCCGCAACGCGGATCAAAACATCATTCGGCCCTGGCGTAGGCACCGGAACGTCGTCCCGAACATCAAGCTTGTCATAGCCACCATGGCCGGTCAGCAGAACCGCGCGCATGTTGGCGGCTATTGTCACTCGGCGCGTTCCAGCCCGAATTGGTTGAGATACCATTTTTGGAAGCTAAGCACGCTGCCTTCCTGATCAGAATAGCGACCTGGACGATAGCGGCTGGACATGATACCTTCCTGATTGTTTTCGGTTATGACTTTGTCCTGCGTCGTTGTGGCGTGATAACCCCAGATCATTTTTTCAATATCAACTTCCGCCTCATTAGCGCGTCCATCCACCAGCCAAATCATCTCGACATCGGTTGCCAATGCGCCACGCGGGGTGAATTGGAACAGGATGGCAAAATGATCATCTGCAACAATTTGGCTAAACGGACTGAAGCTTAAGTGCATCCGTCCGCCATCCGCTTTCGTGCGCTTGCCCATCAGCGGCGCTGGCGCAGAACCATCTTGCGTTTCCGAGGCCCAGCCGTCTTTGTTCATGCGTTGCATCAGCAGGCGGAGATGGCTGCTATCGGGTGCATCATCAATAGTGCCGATGGGTCGGCCTGCGGCAGCAGCGCTTTCTTCCCAAGCCTGTAACTTTGGCGCAAAGTCGGCGATTGCGTCCGCTGGACCCGAACTTGGACCAGCACCTACGGCCACGATAGATTCAGATGCATGCATTGAGCAGAATTCTGGATGCGATGGCACACAATGATAGCATTCAAAGAAATTCTCGACGACCAGTTTCCAGTTGGCGGTCGTGGGGTAGCTGCCTGCATGCGCGATCCGCGCGTCGGCAAAGCCGTGATAATCGAGAATGGCTCCCATATCGCCGAAGGTGGCTTCAAAATCGACTGGCTCATCCTCGCTCATATTGATGAAGATCAGGCCGTGGAACACACGGATATGGCATGCAAAAAGGCTGTTTTCTGCCTTATCGAAATCTTCGGGCATCAGCCGCGCCGAAATCAGCCGCCCATCAAGGCCAAAGGTCCACGCGTGATAGGGGCACACCAAACGCGGTGCATTGCCACTTTCGGATTGGCAGATCGTCGATCCACGGTGGCGGCACACGTTAAAGAAAGCACGGACGCTGTCGGCATTTTCACGAATGACAATGATCTGTTCATTGCCAACCCGAAACAGGAAATAGTCGCCCTTGTCGGGGATACGCGACACATGGCCGGCTAGGAGCCATTTCTGGCTAATGACTTGCTCGAAATCCGCCTTGAACACCGCGTCGCTAGTATAGAATTCCTGATCAAAGCTGTAACCCATCCGCGTTTGTGCGGCCAGCCGTTGCATGGTTCCATGTGATGTTTCGGTCATTAGATTTTGATCCGTGCATTTGAAGGGTCATAAAGGGGCTTGAGCGACGCGGTTACTGGGTAACGCACACCCGCAATTTCGATTTCGTAATCATCTGCCCCAATCGGGCCGACCACGTCGCCATCTGCCGCGGTCACATAGCCAAGGCCACAGGACGCGCCGAGCGTATGGGCGTACATGCCAGAGCGGATATAGCCAGCGATACGATCCCCCTGCCAAATCGGCTCATTATGATAGAGCATCGGCTCGGGCGATTTCAGCAGGAACTGAACGAGCTTTTGCTTCAGCCCTTCTTCCTTCTGCTTCGCCAGCGCCTCTCGGCCGATGAAGCCGCCGGGCTTGTCCATCTTCACGGCAAAGCCGAGGCCAGCTTCCAAGGGCGTATCTTCATCGGTGATGTCATGGCCCCAATGGCGATAGGCCTTTTCCATGCGCAGCGCGTTGAGCGCGTGATAACCGCAATGCTTGAGGCCAAAGGCCGTTCCTGCTGCGACAATCTCATCATAGACACCCGTCATGAATTCGGTCGGGATATAGAGTTCCCAGCCCAATTCGCCGACATAGGTGATGCGCGAAGCACGCACGATGGCATAGCCCAGCTCAATTTCTTGGCTCGTCGCAAAGGGAAAGGCCTCATGCGACAAATCATTGGGACAAATCGATTGGAGCAGCGCACGCGCATTTGGCCCCATGATCGAGATCACGCCCATGGCGGAGGACACATTGGTCAAAATGGCATGGGCACCCTCTGGGATATGCCGCGACAGCCAGTTGAAATCCTTCGTTTCTGTCTCGGCCCCAGTGACGATGAGATAAGCTGTCTGCGACAGTCGGGTGACCGTCAAATCCGCCTCAATACCACCCTTGTCGTTCAACCATTGGGTATAGATTAGCTTGCCCGGTGCCACATCAACATCATTGGCGCACACGCGGTTCAGAACAGCGCAGGCATCGCGCCCTTCCAGCCGGAATTTGGCAAAGGAGCTTTGGTCAAACAAGCCGACGGCCTCACGCACCGCTTTGCACTCTTCGGCATTGGCCTCAAACCAGTTTTGGCGACCATAGCTATATTCATATTTGGGCGTGCTGCCCGGTGCGCCATACCAATTGGGACGTTCCCAGCCAAAAGCCTCGCCATGGCAGGCCCCGGCTGCAACCAATCGATCATGAATGGCGGAACGACGGACGCCGCGCGCGGTTTCATACTGCTTGAAGGGATAATGCGTCGCGTAGAGCAGCCCAAGGCTCTCCGTCACGCGTTCGCGCAGATATTTGCGGTTGATCTGGAACGGCATGTTGCGCCGAATATCGACCGTCCACAGGTCCGCGGGCGGAATGCCGTCACGGATCCAATCGGCCATAACCTTGCCAACACCGCCTGCGGATTGCAGGCCGATGGAGTTGAGGCCCGCGGCGACAAAGCAGCCCTTCAGCTCGGCACTTTCGCCCAGATGGTAACGCACATCAGGCGTGAAGCTTTCCGGCCCGCAGAAGAATTTCTGGATGCCCGCTTTTTCAAGCGCAGGCACGCGGCGCATGGCATCCATCAACAAGGGCTCGAAATGTTCAAAGCTGCCTGCAATTTCATCAAAGCAGAAGTCTTCGGAAATGCCGTCCATGCCCCAGGGCCGCGCATTGGGTTCAAAAGCCCCAACCAACAACTTGCCCGCATCATATTTATAATAGCCGCAATAATCATAGTCGCGCAGCACGGGGAGCGTTTTGTCGATCCCCTCCACACCTTCGAACAGAACATAATAATGCTCGCACGCATGCAAGGGTGCGGCCACGCCGATGCTCGCCGCCAGATCGCGTGTCCACATGCCGCCGCAGATCACGACATAATCGGCATCAATCGATCCATCATCGGTATCAACACCCGTCACGCGCTCCACATTGTGGCGAATTTTCGTGACCTTGGTATTTTCAAATATTTTAGCGCCGCCCGTGCGTGCGCCCTTTGCAAGCGCCTGCGTGATATCCACGGCATTGGCATAGCCATCGCTGGGGATATGTATGCCGCCGACCACATCATCAACATTGACGATGTTCGCGAGCTCTTTGATTTCCTGAGGCGTCACGACATTGACGGGCAGATCAAACACCTTTGCCATCGAAGCGCTGCGTTTCAGTTCTTCAAACCGCTCCGCATTGGTCGCCATCGAAATGGAGCCGCACTGCCGATAGCCTGTGGCTTGGCCTGTTTCTGCTTCCAGCCCGCGATAAAGCTCGCCCGTATATTTGGCGAGCTTAGTCATGTTGATGGAGGGGCGCAGCTGCCCCACCAGGCCAGCCGCGTGCCAGGTCGTGCCGCTGGTGAGCTGCTTGCGTTCCAGCAAAACAACGTCGTCCCAGCCAATCTTGGTCAAGTGATAGGCAATCGAGCAGCCAATAACGCCGCCGCCAACGATGACGACTTTCGCCTTTTTGGGAAGTTCAGCCACTATATCACACCTTCATTTTTGCGTTATCGGCATCATATGCCGGATGCTCCAGCACCGTTCCAACCCGCCGTTCACCCTGCAGCATGATATCAAAACGGGATCCGGGCGCGGCATTTTCAAGCGGTACGCAGGCAAAGAAAAGGCTCTTACCCACACGATGCCCATAACCACCTGACGTTGTCAGACCGATGCATTGGTCTCCGACCAAACATGGCTCCGCGCCGCGCACGTCGACATTGGAGGCATCCACCTCACCATAGACAATGCGGAAACGGTCCGGCGCATCCAGCGTTGCCTGCTTGCCAACAAAGTCATCCTTGTTGAAATTGATGAAGCGCGGCATGTCCGCCTCAATCATCGTCAATTCATTGGTGAGTTCCGACCCCCAGGCCTTATAGCCTTTTTCCACCCGCATCGTGTTTGCAGCGTAAAGGCCGTAATTGACGATGCCATATTCCTGCCCAGCATCCCAAACGGCATCATACAACGCCGCAAGATCGTCCATAGCTGGATGCAGCTCCCACCCAAGCTCCCCCGCATATGACACACGAAGCGCGCGCATTTTTATGCCTGCGATTGAGATTTCCTGACCACTTAACCAGCGGAAACCGTCATTCGTTAAGTCCGCATCGGTCAGCTTTGCTAGCACATCGCGCGAACGCGGGCCGTTCATCACCAAAACGCCCAAGTCCATCGTCAAATTGCGGATGGTGACATCCTCATGCGGCAATTTGCTTTGGATCAGCAAATCCCAATCGCGTTGCTCTGCAGCAGCCGCCGACAGGCAGTAAAAATGATCATCGGCAAAGCGCGTGACCGTCATTTCGCCGTAAATACGACCTTGAATTGACAAGGGGTGCACCAAGCCGATACCGCCCAATTTTTTGGGCATGCGGTTGGCGCAAATACGGTTGAGGAATGCCTCCGCATCGGGTCCGCTTACGTCATATTTGGCAAAGCCGGACAGATCGAGCACGCCAACGCCTTCGGCCACAGCCTTCACTTCGGCGGCGACCGCTTCGAAGCTATTGGTGCGTTGGTAGCCACCTTGTTCCTCAGCGCCGTCAAGCGCGAAATATTTGGGCCGTTCCCAGCCATAGGTTTCGCCATAGACAGCGCCTGCCGCCTTCAGCTTTTCATAAAGCGCGCTCGTCTTTTGCGGGCGGCCATCCGGCTCTTCTTCGCCGGGAAGCCGGGTGGTGAACGTCATCCGATAATCCAGGAACACCTTGTCGCGGCTATAATCTTCATCGGCATACGGGCCATAACGACGCGGGTCGAATTCGGTCATGTTGATGTCGGCATCACCAAACACCATCCATTGCGCCATATATTTGCCGGCACCGCCGCCTTGCGCGATGCCAAAGCTGGTGCCGCAGCAATGCCAGAAATTCTTGAGGCCCACCGCTGGCCCCAATAATGGTCCGCCATCTGGGGTATGCGGAATAGCGCCATTGACGAAGCGCCTTAGGCCAACCTCACCAAATATCGGCATCCGCTCAATCGCGCGCTCAAGCCATGGAGCAATCCGCTCCAAATCTTCAGGGAACAGCTCGCTGGTCGAATCCCATTCGGGGTGCCCACCGCGCGGTGCCCACGCCTCGACCAAACCTGTGTTTTCGTACACGCCTATCAGGCCGCTTTTCTGTTCCTGCCGAAAATAGCCCGATACATGCGGACAGCGCATCACGGGGATTTCTTCTTCGCGATCCTTAAACGCAGGAATAGGATCGGTGACAACATAATGATGTTCCATATTGGTCACCGGAATATCGATACCCGCCATCTGGGCGATCTGCCGCGCGTAGCAGCCTGCCGCGTTCACTACGATTTCGGCGCGGATCGTACCTTTCTCGGTCTCAACATCCCATTCGCCGGACGGCAATTGGGTCAGTCCAGTCACGCGGTTTTTGCGGACAATCTTTGCGCCCATATTTTTTGCACCAATGGCAAGCGCATTACAGATACCCGATGGATCAGCATGTCCGTCCTGGGTGGTACGTGCGCCGGCAATAACCCCATCCAGCGTCATAAACGGATTATGGCGCAGGATTTCCTCTGGCGGGATGATTTCCATATCAAAGCCAATGATTTTGGAAAAACCTTCGATATAGCGCATCCACGCCAACTCGCGCTCGTTCGTGGCAAGGCGAATGCCGCCCGAGGTATGCCAGCTTACATATTGCCCCGTCAGCCCTTCAAGCTTGGGATAGAGCTGATTGCTGTAAGCATGCATTTTGGCGAGGTTGTAGCTGCCGGTAATGTTCGGGCATTGCCCGGCGGCGTGCCAAGTCGAGCCGGAAGTCAGCTCATCCTTTTCAATCAACAAACAATCTGTCCAGCCAAGCTCAGCAAGATGGTAAAGCAACGAAGCTCCCATTATGCCGCCGCCAATGATGACAACCCGCGCCGATGTTTGCATGACAGCCGTGCTCCTTAAGGCATTAACTCCGACGAACCTTAGGGCGGGTTTAAGGTCAGGCACAAATGGGGAATATGACGGGATCGGTTAAAAAAATTTTTGGATCATAGCTGTCGCTGTCTGTAAGGACAGTGGTGTGAAACTATGATGTAAAGGTAAGTTATGCGGGTTGCGTTGATTACAGGTGCGGCACAAGGGGTTGGCTTTGCCACCGCGAAGATGTTTGCTGGGATGGGATATCATGTCGTTCTGACAGATGTGCAGCCGCTTGATACGCAAATAGCAAAGCTATCGGCACCTGGGGGTAGCGTGTCCGCTTTGTCGGGTGACATTTCCTCAGAAGCTTTCGTGACCGAACTGGCCGAAAAAGTGGCGTGCGATCACACGGCATTAGATGTCCTTGTTAACAACGCAGGTATCAGTATGATATGCCCTGCCGAAGACACAAGCCTCGACCAATGGCAACGCGTCATAAACATTAATCTGACCGGACCGTTTTTGTTGTGCCGGGAATTTGGTAAGAAAATGCTAGCGCGTGGGCAGGGCAATATTGTCAACGTCGCCTCGATTGCCGGCTTGCACGGCGTTATCGATCGTTCGGCCTATAACGCCTCCAAACATGGTTTGATCGGATTAACACGCACGCTTGCCGCCGAATGGGGCAATCGCGGCGTGCGTGTAAACGCTGTATGTCCCGGCTGGATAAAAACCGAAATGGACGAGGCGGACCAAGGTTCGGGCGCCTATTCGGACGCAGACATTATCAACCGCGTGCCCATGGGGCGTTTTGCAAAACCCGAGGATGTTGCGCGCGCCATAGCGTTTCTGGCACGTGAAGACAGCTTTATAAACGGCGTTAGCCTGCCTGTGGACGGTGGATGGGTCGCGGATGCCAGCTGGGATGCACTTCGGTTAAAAAAACGGTGAAGGAATTTGCATGGCTTTTGATGACCACATGAGGCAAATAGCGATCTCCTGGACCGTCATAGCATAGTCATAGTTGTCATCTATCGCCCATTTATCTGAGATGTTGTCTTAACAGCAAAGCGAAGCCTAATGACGACAATTTCCATTGCGATCCGGAAGTTAGATATACAGGCCTATGTCCTGTGTGCAGTCCGTGTGCTTTGGATCGCTTTACCATTGGCGATATTGTTACCGCTTCACCTTGTATGGCATGTGCTGAAAATACCATCGCCATGGGCCATGCTGTTCCTGCGCATCTGCGCGCGCGCACTGGGCGCACGCGTAACGGTTTACGGAAATCCATTGCGCAGAGATGTATTCTTTGTCGCCAATCATATCTCGTGGCACGATATTCCGATTTTAGCGGGGATTACCGGCTCCTCTTTTGTGGCGCAGGACGGCGTTAGGGATTGGCCAATCATTGGCTGGCTGGCAAAGCTGAACCGCACGATTTTCATCAGCCGTACAGAAAAGCAAAATGTCGCCCAGCAAGTGGCCGAATTGCGCGAAGCGATTGCAGAAAACTGGTCAGTGACGCTGTTTCCGGAAGGCACAACCTCCGATGGCCTTGGGCTTTTGCCGTTCAAACAGTCACTGTTTGCGACATTGGCTCCACCGCCCAAACCAATGATGATCCAACCTGTTTTGCTCGATTTTGGTGATGACGGCCCAGAGATAGCTTGGCTCGGTGAAGAAACGGGCTGGGAAAGTGCCTGGCGCGCGTTTACGCGGCCCGGCACCTACGATGTTGGTGTGCATTTCCTCGAACCGTTCGACCCCGGCGTGCTTGCTGACCGTAAACTTGTGTGCGCGCTTGCACGCTCAAAACTGGCCGAGGCCTTGTCTGCAAAGCTGGGTTACGACGTGCGCTAAAGCAGCCAGCCAAGCTTTCACACGCTTAAAAATAGCAAAATAATTCACCCAATCGGCCAAATTTTTCAATTGTGGCCGCGCATCGACGGCGCTCTACCTTTTCAATCGGCGGGCAACGCTTCTTGAAAAACAATTGGGTGTAATCATGAAAATCGGATTTATTGGGCTTGGCAATGTCGGCGGAAAACTGGCGGGAAGCCTGATCCGTAACGGACATGATGTGACTGTCCGTGATCTTGATGACACTTTAGTCACCGAATATGTTGCACGCGGCGCGAAGGCCGCTGCATCGCCCAAGGAATTGGGAGAGAATGTTGACCTGATCGTCACCTGCCTGCCCTCCCCTGCGGCCAGCGCAGCCGTCGCCGAAGGCCCAGATGGCTTTTTGCAAATCATGCGCCCCGGCCAAGTCTGGCTGGAAATGAGCACGACCGACTACAGCGAAATCATCCGCTTGGGTGCGCTGGTCGAAGCGCGCGGCGCCATGTTTATGGAGTGCCCGGTTTCGGGTGGATGCCATCGTGCCGATACCGGCAATATCGCGATTTTCGCTGGTGGCCCGCGCGCGGCCTTTGAATTTGTTCTGCCTGTTCTGACCACAATGGGCCGTCGCATCTTGCACACGGGTGATCTTGGCACAGCCTCTCAGTTGAAGGTCATGACCAATTATCTGTGCACGGTGCATCTGGTTGCGCTCGCCGAGGCCTTGACCACGTGCAAGGCCATCGGGCTGGATATGAACACCACTTATGAGGCGATCAAAATCTCATCGGGCAACAGCTTTGTCCATGAAACGGAAAGCCAAGTCATCCTCAACGGCAGCCGGGATATCAATTTTACCATGGATCTAGTGTCGAAGGATATTGGCTTGTTTGACAAGATTGCACAGGAAGCCGGTGTTCCGGTGGAAATGTCCCCGCTGATCGTGCGTCTCTTCAAAGAAGCAGAGGCCAATTACGGGTCGCGCGAATTTTCGCCGAACATCATCCGTCGTTATGAAGAGCCCCTGGGCCTGAAGGTTCTTGGCACGGGCTTTCCCGACCAAATGGTCGATGATGAGCCCGAAGAGCGCGGGTACGAAGTCGTTCCCAAACGCTAAGGGTCAGGCCTTAGGGTCAGGGTCTAGCTATCGGCATCCTTCGACGACTGGCTATCGGCGACATTTTTGGCAACCCAATCCATGAACGTCCGGATTCGTGGGTTTTCGCGCATATCCTTGCGGCAGATTAATCCCCATGCGCCGGGACATACGGCTTTATGGGCGATAGGCTGCACCAGCCGTCCTGCCGCCATATCCTGATCCACAAACGGGCCGTTAACCAAGGCAATTCCTTCGCCATTCAGCGCCATTTCAAGTGCAACCGCCAAGGTATCCACCATCAGATACGGTACAGATGGTTCGAACTCGGCACCCACAGAAGCAAACCAGGTCTCCCAATTTTGTACCTCCGTGTAAATGGCCACAAGAGGTTTGGTCATCAATTGTTGGGGAGCGGGATACTGTCCCATGGCTTCTGCCACCTCAGGACTGCATACCGGGAACAGCGCATATTCATACAGCGGCACCCAATGAAATTTGGCCGGGTCCGGCTCGATAGCGCAATAGACCAGTCCGACATCAGCATGCACATCATCAAATTCCCATTCAACCGCGCACGTATTGAGCGTCAGTTTGATTTCGGGATGGTCAGCCAGAAATTGGGGCACGCGCCTTGCAAGCCAGCGGATGGACGCGGTCACATAGGTTTGTACCCGAAGCGGCTTATCAAGCGCATTGCGATGCACTTCTTCGACGCCCTCGAGCAAGGATTCAAAAGCGGCCCGCACATAAGGGTACAGCACTTTGCCTTCTTCGGTCGAGACGATGTGGCGTCCTTCTTGGACGAACAAAGTGACGCCAAGTGCATCTTCGATGAGTTGAACTTGATGGCTGACCGCAGGATGCGTCAGACAAAGCTCATCGGCGGCATCGCGGATACTTTGGTGACGCGTCGCTGCTTCAAAGCCTTTAAGTGCTTTCAGAGGCGGCAATTGCTTAAGATCAATCTTCGGATGCATGGCCACTCCCTCCCCGGATTCGCGCAGATCTGATGGAATAGCACAGCAAAAAAGGACTGGTAAATAAAATTAACGCATCAAATTCGCATCTTCCAAAATCATCGCCGCACCCTTTTCTGCGACCATGACGGTTGGCGCGTTGGTATTCCCCGACGTGATAGTCGGGAAAACTGACGCATCGACAACCCGCAATCCCTCAATGCCATGCACGCGTAAGCGGGCATCAACGACCGAAGTGGCCGGGTCTGTCCCCATCACACAAGTGCTGGTGGGATGATACACCGTGTCAGCACGCGCCCGGAAATCAGCCAGCAGGGCTTCATCACCATCCACATCGCTACCGGGAATAAGCTCCTCGGTAATGATATCGGCAAGCGGCTTTGTAGCCGCAAGCTGACGGAGAATGCGGTTGCCAGCCAAGACGTCGTCAATGTCTGCCTGCGTCGCCAGATAGTTTGGGTGGATGGAAGGATCTCCGGAAGGGTCCGAACCGTTAAGTTCAATATGTCCCCGACTGGTCGGACGGCAGGGGTTGTGCGACAGCAAAAATGCCGAAAATGGATCAGGATTCAGCAGTTTGCGTTCCGACAAGGGCGTCTTAGTGTAACTCACTGGGCTAAAATAAAGCTGCAAATTGGGGTGCTCTTTGGTCGCATCACTGCGCACGAAACCGCCACTTTGATTAACGCTCAACGACAATGGGCCTGCGCGGTCGGCGACATAACGCAAGCCCGCACGCAACTTGCCAAAAAACGGGTGAAGCACATCGTTCAGCGTTGCCGTGCGGACCTTATAGAAATAGGACACGGCAATATGGTCCTGCAAATTGCGGCCCACCGCTTTTGCATCCACCAATGGCGTAATGCCGACATTCTTCAAATGGTCTGCGGGTCCGACGCCCGACAGCATTAACAATTGGGGCGAGTTGATCGCGCCACCCGAAAGGATGACTTCGCGCCGTGCCTTCGCCTCTTTGCGCACGCCTTTGCAGGTGTAAGCCACCCCTACCGCGCGCTGCCCATCAAATAATATCTGCGACACATGCGCTAAGGTCTGAAGCTTCAATGTCTTGCGCTTTCGCGCAGGATGCAAAAACGCATTCGCCGTCGAGGCACGCCAACCGCCGCGCGTGTTGATTTGATAATAGCCCACGCCCTCTGGCCGGCCGCCATTAAAGTCATTGCTGGCGGGAAAGCCCAATGCCTGCGCGGACTCGATAAAGCTGCGACAGATCGGGTGCGCAAATGGCGATATATCGGTGACATGCTGCGGTCCGCCTTTGCCGTGATGCGCGCTGTGCCAGTCGAAATCCTCTGACTTTTTGAAATAGGGCAGTACATCGTCCCAGCCCCAGCCTTGGTTGCCCAAGGCTTCCCAGTCATCAAAGTCACGCGGCTGCCCGCGCACATAGACCATCGCATTGATTGAACCCGAACCGCCAATCACCTTGCCGCGCGGCCAATAGCTTCGCCTACCGCCAAGCGCCTCAACGGGCTCGGTATCATACATCCAATTAATCCGCTTATCAAAAAAAGTGCGGCCATAACCGATGGGCATCTGAATCCAGATGGACCGGTCGCTGCCGCCCGCTTCGAGCAACAAGACGCTATATTTGCCGTCTTCGGTTAAGCGATTGGCCAGCACACAACCCGCCGTGCCTGCGCCGACGATGATATAGTCGAATTCTTCCGTCACTGAACGGGGTGCTGTGTCATCTCGAGATGGAGCATGTTACCCGTATATGGGTTGGCGCGTGCCACATCTTCGTTCAATTCGACCCCTAAGCCCGGTGCAGTCGATGGAATGACATGCCCCTCTTCAAACCGGATCGGCGATTTCAAAATTTCGGTATGGAACCCGCCCCAAGTTTCAATGCTCTCAAGGATGAGGAAGTTGGGTGAGCAGGTCGCAATTTGGATATTGGCCGCACCCACAATTGGTCCGCAGTATAAATGTGGCGCGATCTGCACATGATCGATCTCCGCCATGGCGGCTATCTTCTTTGCTTCTAATATGCCGCCGACCCGACCAAGATTCATTTGCAAAATCGCCGCTGCGCCTGCGCGTAACAACCGCGCGAAATCATATTTGGTGGTCAATCGTTCACCCGTTGCAACGGGTATCGATGTTGCCCTTGCAACCTTCGCCATTTCTTCAGGCGCATCGGGTGGTACGGGTTCTTCCAACCACAAAGGATCATAAGGCTCCAGCCGCTTCGCAAGACGAATGGCGCCCGCCGCCGTCATTTGTCCGTGCGTGCCAAACAACAGGTCTGCCTTCATGCCGACCGCTTCGCGCAAAGATTTTGCAAAGCGTTCGCACAGATCAAGCGCTTCCAACGACAATTGCCGTCCGTCAAACGCCGAATAAGGCCCTGCTGGATCAAATTTCAAAGCGGTGAAGCCTTGCGCTAAATATTCCGCCGAACGCTCCGCCGCCAGATCGGGGTCGTGATACACGTCTGTTTTGTCGCCGGGTCGCGGATAGATATAGGTGTAAGCGCGCAGCCGTTCATGGACTTGCCCGCCCAGCAACTTGTACACAGGCTTATTGGCCTCTTTGCCGATGATGTCCCAACAGGCCATTTCGAGCGCCGACAAAACCCCCATCAATGTCAAATCGGGATGCTGGGTAAAGCCGCTGGAATACACTCTGCGCCACATATTCTCTATGTCGTGCGGGTCATTGCCCGCAACATAACGCGCGAACACATCCTCTATCATTTTGGCGACGAGATGTGGTTCGAACGGCACGCAATAGGCCTCACCAATGCCCGACACACCGCTGTCGGTCGTTATCTTAACGAAGACAAAATAGCGTCCGCCAAAATGTGGCGGCGGATTGCCTACGACGAAGGTTTCAATGTCAGTCAGCTTCATGCGGTGCGGAACCCGCTAATAGATTTAATTTCCAGAAAATCGCGGACGCCAAATTCGCCATATTCGCGACCATTGCCCGATTGTTTATAGCCGCCAAATGGCGCCATATAATCCTGGCTCGTGCCATTAATGCTCACACCACCCGCGCGCATCAACCGCGCCACGCGGCGCGCACGATCCATGTCGCTGGTTTGCACATATGCATAAAGGCCATATGGGGAGTCATTAGCTATCGCGATGGCGTCCACTTCATCCCTAAAAGGGATCAACACGAGCACAGGCCCGAACACTTCTTCTTGCGCAATACGCATTTTGTTATGGACGCCGGCAAAGACCGTAGGCTTCACATAATAGCCGCGATCAAAACCCTCTGCCCGGCCAGTGCCTCCGGCGACAAGCTGTGCACCTTCATCAATCCCGACCTGAATAAGTCCCTGTATCTTGTCATAATGTGCCTTGCTGACAACTGGGCCATAATGTGGCCCTTTAGCCATCGGGTCGCCAAGCACTGCGGCTTTCGCAACACGGGCGGCAATGGCCACGGCTTCGTCATAGACCGATTGCTCCACAAGCATACGCGTCGGTGCGTTGCAAGATTGGCCGGTATTGCCATAGCAATGCAGAACGCCGCGCGTGACCGCCGCCTCCAAATCGCTGTCAGCAAAGACGATATTGGCCGATTTACCACCCAGTTCCTGGGCAACACGCTTCACGGTATCAGCGGCATTTTTCGCAATTTGAATACCCGCCCGTGTCGATCCGGTGAAGGAGATCATGTCGACTTCGGGGTGGCTGGTCAGCGTATCGCCGACCGACGCGCCCGTGCCGTGGATCATGTTGAACACGCCTTTTGGAAATCCTGCCTCTTCCACCATTTCGGCAAAGAGTTGTGCTGACAATGGTGCCATTTCGCTGGGTTTCAACACCATCGTACAGCCGGTAATGAGCGCAGGCCCCACCTTGCACACAATCTGATTTATTGGCCAGTTCCAAGGCGTGATGAGCACGCAGACACCGATTGGTTCATGCGTGACAATGCCATCTGTGCCGACATCATAGTCCCACGCCATTTCACGCACGGCCTTAACCGTCGCTTTCAAATGGCCGGGGCCACTTTCCGCCTGCGCATCATAAGACAGGTCATAAGGCGCGCCCATTTCGGTCGATATGGCGGTTACCATTTCGTCATAGCGTCGCTCAAAAATAGTGATCAGCTTTTCCACCAACGCAATCCGGTGTTCCAGCGTGGTCGCGGCATAGCCATCAAATGCCGCCCGTGCCGCATGCACCGCCCTGTCAGCATCGTCATGCCCGCAAACCGCGACAACGGCGCAGACTTCTTCGGTAGCAGGATTTACCGCGTCCACCGTTGCCATGGATGTCGCAGGCAAGACCCATGCGCCATTGATATAAGACTTCAGTGGCGAATTAGACATATCCAATGGCTCTCTTTTGATCTTCAATAATGTATTTTTCGGCCCGCCAATAATGCCAGGCTGCCCAGAAACCGGTTGGCGCGAGAATGAGCTGCGCAAGACGCAGAGAATCTGCATTGCCACCACCTGCAGCGTCAAAAAAGTCGCTTAGGCCACCAACAATTGCAGGTGCTATTATCAGGTTCAGCACATTGGCAACAAGCAAGGATATCGCCACGGCCATAGACCGCATTTTCGGTGCAGCCAAGTTCTGACACAGTGCAAATGCCGGTCCGATGTAGAAATAGATTGCTGGAATAAACAACCACCACATGACCTGCGCCAGCCCCAGATCCCGTGTATAATATGCGAGGAATGACGGGATAGTGGCCAATGCCGTAACCAGCGCCAAAAGACGGGCTATTTTACGTGGATCGGTATAAGCAGGGCGCGCCACCACCCATGCTGTCAATAAAGACGCACCAATACCGCCGATAAGATAAATCCAGCCCAACATGCCGCCAGCTTCGCCTTCATCCATGCCATAAGTGCGCTGCAAGAATAACGGTGTGAACCACATCAAACCCCAACCCCAAAGCGCCGACAGGCCGCTGCCCGTCATCGCATGCACAGCCGATTTTTGCGACCAGAGGAATTTTAGCGTTTCCATGACGGTTGGCGCTTTATCTTCCTGCACTAGGTCAAGGCGTCCGCGCTTGGGTTCCTTAATCGTTACCATGATGATCAGCGCCAAAATGATACCGGGCACACCCAGCACCAAGAAAGCCGCGCGCCACCCATGCAATGTAGAGACAAGGCCCGCAATGTCCGAACCGAGCCACGCCCCGATGGGCGCGCCAAGTGCGAACACTGTCATCGCCATGGAGCGTCGGTCGGCGGGGAAATAGTCAGCAATGATCGAATTGCACGCAGGCGTGCCGCCAGCCTCCCCGATGCCAACGCCCACACGGGCCAGCAGCAAGTCGAAATAACCACGCGTATAGCCTGTAATCGCCGTCATAAATGACCAAACGGCAACCGAGGCCGCCAGCAAGTTGCGGCGGTTGGTCCGGTCACACAGCCATGACAAGGGGATGCCCATTATCACATAGAAAAGCGCAAGCGGCAGGCCAAGCCATGCCGTTTCCGTATCGCTCAGTTTCAATTCTTCGCTAATCGGTCCAAGCAATGTGGACAAAACATAACGGTCCGCGATGCTGATCGTGTACACCAGCATCATGATGATGAGGACATACCAACGCTGCCCCAGTGAGGACACTTCATCGTCACTAACTGGTGCGGTCTGCTTGTTGTTCGCCATCGTCATTCCCCTCAGGTTGCGGCCAGTTCTGGCCCTAGTTTAGTGCGCAGCGGATCAAGGAAATCACTGAAATTTTCCCACTGATCGACGCCGCTTTTGAAAATCGGTTGTCGCACCTGTTCCGAGCTCGCGGTCCGCACCGCACGCTCGGTCTGGTGGAAATTGAGGCAGGCCTCTTCAAAAGGAAGCCCGCAATAATCGAGTAAACGCCGGACCTGGGTTTCCAGATCGGCAACGACTTCCTCGTAACGGACGCGCAGTATTTTCCCGGGCAGCACATTGTCCCAATGATCCATGAGCTGCACATAGTCGGCATAATATTGACCGATTTCCTCTAGCCCGTAGGTGAATTCCTGACCTTCCGCGAAGAGTTGCTTAAACCCGCTGAAGCAACACCCCATGGCCCCGCGCCGCGCATCGATAATCTTAGCGTTCGGCAAAATCATGTTGATCAGGCCAATGTGACGGAAATTGTTCGGCATTTTATCGATGAAGAAGGGCGTGCCGCCTTTGCGATAGACCTGCGTGTCGCGGATAAACTCTTCGCCGAAACGGGTTACATCTTCATGCGTCAAATCCACCAAATTCGCGGGATACTCGGGCTCCTCCCCCACAACTCTTTGCCGGTCAAGGCGGAACGCCAAAGCAAAGATATTCGGGAGCTCCATCGTCCCTTCCACTTGGCTGTGCGAGGCGAGGATTTGTTCCAGCAAGGTGGAGCCCGCACGCGGCAGCCCGACGATGAAAATCGGGTCAGCGGCAGTACAGCCTGCCCCTGAAAATTTCTCAAGCAGTTCAGGCGTTACCAGCTCGCGTTGCAGCCGCATTTCGTTCGTCAACCTGCTTGGATTATATTTCAACTCCTCGCGTTTCAATCGATTACCCAGCTCATAATATTCGAACGACGCGTCATAATCGCGGCGATCTTCCAGCGCCTTGCCGAGCGCAAAACACAAATGATACCGGTCATCCAGCGCCGTTATGGGCGAAGCCTGCCGATCGCGCATCTGCGCGATTTCAATGTCATCGAACTGGTAAGTCTTCAGATTGGCGAGGCTCCAATAGGCATCGCCGCAGTCCGGCCGCACTTGATAGGCTCGGCGATAGGCGGAAATTGCCTCATTTTGTCGCCCAACGGTTTTCAGCGCATGGCCGTAGGTCAGATTAATGCCCGGGTTATTGGGCATAGACCCGAGAAGCGCCTCATAAATCAGCATCGCTTCATCAAAATTGCCGACGGCCAAATTTTCATTGGCGTACAGCATTTCAAACTCGGGATTACCTGGTTCTTTTGCGCGCAGTTCCGACGCTTCGCTCAGCGCTAGTTCAAATTTTTGGCGCTTTCGCAAAACTTTCACATAGTCAAAATGTGCGCTGACATTTTCTGGCTCCAGAATCTTGCAGGATTCGAGTAGAAACTCTGCCTCGTCATAAGCATTAAACTTCATGCCAATATCAGCAAGTAAGCGCATCGCCTCCACATGGTGGCCGTTGCGCTGAAGGAAGGCGCGACACAATTGCTCGGCCTTGTAAATGCGCCCTTCTTGAATAAAGCTCGCGACGCTCAGCAACTCGGGCGGAAGCGCAGAAAGATGTGTATATTGCGCATGGGCAAAGTTAGCGGGCCCTTCGCGTCCTGCCTTATCATGTAATTCGGAAAGAATGCGCCAGCTCGCGACAAGCGCACCATTATGCGTCACGGCGCGTTGATAGGCAGCGACAGCTTCTTCGACACGACCGGTATCACGAAAGCAGTGCCCACGCTCTTGCCACGCACGGCCATAACCTGAATCAACGGCAATCAATTTATCCAGCGTCGCGAGTGCCGCTGGCACTTGCCGCTGCATCCGCTGTGCTACGGCCAAAGTGTATAGGGCATCAATGTTATCGGATGCGTTTTTGAGTATACCAACGCACACGGCCTCTGCTTCAGCTAATCGGGCATTTTGCAAATGCGACCGCGCTTCACGCAAGTTGGCGTCAATATTATCCGACGAGGCCTCGGCCAGCATTGTCACCTACTCTCCCATATTGTGACGAACGATTGCACGAACCCTGCAGCAATTCGCACGCGTAACGCAATGCAGAAATGCAGATATGGCAAAGCGCCCCTAGTTTCCTAGGGGCGCCCACCTTGTTGCTTAAATCTTGTACGAGAAACGCAGTCCGATTGTGCGAGGACGCGATGTCGTCGTCCGCAGCTCACCATCGTTCCCGCTCTTGTAAAGCTCGGGACGCTCGTCGGTCAGGTTGTCACCAAACAACTCCAGACGCCACTCGTCTTTCGAGACACCGATTGCTGCGCCGGCCGTGGTGTAGGAACCAAGGTTCTGTGCAGCCTTTACCGGCGCAATCACGTCACCGGGACGGACAGTTACGCCGTTATAGGTGACAGGAATCGATGCCGCATAGCCCAGCGTAGGGTTCGACGATTGATAGCGAATGTCGACATTGTCGATGACGTCAGAGATGCTCTTGCCGACATAATGAATGCCAATTTGCGCGAACGGAGCAAGACCCGAGGACAGTTCCTTTTCCCAATGCAAACGCGCATTGAACTGGAATTTGGGGCTCAAAGCAAGCGGGCCACCAAGTGGACGGAGCACCTTCGAGCTTTTCCGGTACTTCGTCATTTCAGAGTCATTGTACGAAAATGCGCTGTTAAACGTCAATTCTGGGGTGGTACGCCACGTTACGTCGCCTTCCAGACCTCTGATCCGCGCATCAAGCAAGTTCGTGGTAAATGTTTGGTTCGAGATATTCTGATCGAAAACAGTAATTTGGATATTGCTCCAGTCGATCTGATACGCAGCGAAGTTTACCTGCAAACGGCGATCAAGTAGCGAGAATTTACCACCAACTTCATAGTTTTGAACCTTGTCAGGTACATATGTACCCAAGCGCACAAAGTCAGCATTGGTCGGACAAATCGCACTTGGTACGCGGCACGGACGACGGTTGAAACCACCTGGACGGAAACCATCTGAGTAAGTCGCGTACACTAAGGAAGTGTCGTTCAGTCGATAGGTCAAATTGGCTTTGTACAAAGTGCCGCTATACTTCGCTGGAGATGCGTCAGCATAAAGCACGTTGAGGTTGGCGCTTACATTATACGTCGTGGGTGGCGTAGCTGCGGACGAATATGTTCCGGTAGTAGCGTTATATACGCCCCGCGATCCACCAAAGCTGCCGTTCGACGAACCGTTGATCGAGGCCTCTTCGTCATAATAACGAAGACCACCGGTGAAAATCAGCTTTTCTGGAACGATATCAAATGAAGCCTCGCCATAAACCGCTAACTGCTTATCTTGGCGTTGGATGTCATTGAAAAAGCCAACCTTGCCCGGACGGATGCTGGTATCATTCGCGTTTACCGAAGCATTTGGTGCCCGACGATAGATAAAGCCAGCGGCCTCTTGCAGATAGGACCAGTCGGTATTGTCGAACAATTTGTTATCATCGTAGAACAGACCAAAGGTACCGCGAAGACGCTTGTCAGCAGGCGTTGTTACGCGGAATTCGTGCGTCATGCGCTCAGTCCGGTTACGAACCTGATAGCTTTTGCTCGGCGCATAGCAAGTATTGCCGATATTGCCATTGTACGCTGCGGTATAATACACGCCGCGGTCGCATTCATAATATGGCAGATAAAGCCCGATGTTTGAATATCCGGCATAATCGGCAACCTGCGTCGCACGATGCTTCAGGAAAGAACCAGTGTAGATCAAATCAAGCGCACCGAGACGACCGTTAACACCCCAAGTCGAGAGAGTTACGCGATCGCGCAGTGAGTTATCATTGAACTTCGTTACCTGGAGGTCACCAACAGAGGGTTCAAAATCAAAGACACCATCGGTATCCAGTTCCTGACGCACATGCATTAGATCGACAGACCAATCGTCTGTAACCTTCCAAGTCAGCGCGATACGGCCACCACGATAGGTTGCGTCGTTATAATTGTCTTCGACAAAGGCATCATTGCGGATGGTTTGACGCGTCGGCGCACGATATAGGCTTCCGGTGCAGTTTGGCACTGCAGTAGTAGCCGTTGCTTGGCAAGACTGGATCGCACGCATCACGAGTAAGGGGTTGCCCGTGGGCAACTTACCAGCAACGCCCACATTGCCGTTGAAAGGCATTTGGTATGTTGCTGCGACATTGTCGATGTAGCCGCCCTGCTGGTCGGTGTAAAACACAGCGCGAACAGCCAGCTTATCCTGAACGACGGGAATGTTGATGAACGCGTCGCCGGCAACACTTTCTTCACCACCCTTGGTGAAGGCATAGCTGGAGTTGAAACCAGCGCTGAACGCGCTCGTGTCTGGCTTATTCGTGATGTAGCGGACTGCACCGCCCATCGCGCTTGCGCCGAAGAGCGTACCTTGCGGGCCTGCCAAAACTTCAACGCGCTGAAGATCAACAGCATATAGGTCGAGGTTACGACCAACGAGTGATGCAGGTGCGTCGTTAATGTAAAGCGCGACCGTTGGCTGTGCTCCAGCAGTACCAGCGATTTGCAAGCCCGGCGAGTCTGTCGAAAGACCACGGATGAAGATGGAAGAAGCGCCTGGGCCACGCGAAGCAGCGCGAACATTAGGCAAATACTCGATCAATTTTTCGAATTTGGTTACGTTGAGGTCGCTCAGCGCCTCACCGCCCAAAGCCGTAATGGCAAGCGGCACCCGATTAGACGACTCTTCACGGCGCGTTGCGGTAACAACGATGTCGGCAATGCCACGGTCCTGCTGTTCAGCAGCTTGCTGCGCAAATGCAGGATTGATGCCGATACCGGCACTCGCCGACGCAATAACAAGCGCCGCTGTCGAAATTTTCAAATAACTTTTCAATTTCATTCCCCTCAACCATCCCCCCGACTTTGCGAGGGCTTTTAAACTCCACGCTATAGACTGAAACTGGAGCCCTATGCAAGCAACTGACCAAATTTTCGCGATTGGTAAAATAAATTCTTTAATCAATTACATCATCTTCATATCGCGATTAGAAGACCTAATATATATCGGAACGAGTTGGTGAGTGCGGAGTTGGGCGGCTACGCGGTGCCGAATTTCTACAGGAGTGGGATATAAGATGAAAACCGGCGCCGACTTTGTTTTACTGATCATGTGCGAGGACCGAAAAGGCATCGTCGCCGCTGTCGCCAACTCGATCGCCAGCCAGGATTGCAACATCGTCGAAAGCTCGCAGTATAGCGACGAAAATACCGGTCGGTTTTTTATGCGTATTGCCGTTTCGTGCACGGCCGAAACAACGATTAAGAGCTTTAGCGCCGCATTTATGCCCGTTGCGACCGCATTCCGGTTGGAATGGCGCATCCACGACCTGCGCAAAAAACTCCGCGCCATGATCATGGTGAGCCAAGGCGGTCATTGTTTGAACGACCTACTGTACCGCACCTCCACCAACCGGCTGCCGCTGGAAGTTACCAGCATCGTATCCAACCACTTGAATTGGCAGCGCCGCGCAGAGCATGAAGGCATAGCTTTTCAATATTTGCCGATCACGCCAGAAAACAAGCTGGAACAAGAAGCCAAATTGCTAGCGATGGTGGAGGAGCAGCAAGTCGATCTCATCATCCTCGCGCGCTACATGCAAGTCCTATCGGATCAGCTTTGCCGTAAACTGGATGGCCGTGTGATTAACATTCACCACAGCTTCTTGCCGGGTTTCAAGGGCGCGAAGCCTTATCACCGTGCGCATGAACGGGGCGTCAAAATGGTCGGTGCTACAGCGCATTATGTAACCGCTGACCTCGACGAAGGGCCCATCATCACGCAAGACGTGTCCATCGTTGATCATGCCGACACCGTCGACGATTTAATCGCGCAGGGCCAAGACACCGAAAGCCGGGTACTGGCGCGTGCGGTCAAGCTGCATTTAGAACATCGCGTGATGCTGAATGGCAACCGCACTATTGTGTTCAAGTAAGTTTCGCACAAATCAGACAATAATTGAGGAATCCTAATATGAAGACCCGCGCAGCTGTTGCATTTGAAGCCAAGAAGCCTTTGGAGATTGTTGAGTTGGACTTGGAAGGTCCTAAGGCTGGCGAAGTGTTGGTGGAGATTATGGCGACGGGGATTTGCCATACCGATGCGTATACGCTGGATGGTTTTGACAGCGAGGGTATTTTTCCAAGCGTTTTGGGCCATGAAGGCGCAGGGATTGTGCGTGAGGTTGGCGCAGGCGTGACCAGCGTCAAGGCGGGCGACCATGTGATACCATTGTATACGCCCGAATGTCGCCAATGTAAGTCCTGCCTGTCGGGCAAGACCAACCTGTGCACCGCGATCCGCGCGACGCAGGGCAAGGGGCTGATGCCCGATGGCACCACGCGCTTTTCGTATAAGGGCCAGCCGATTTTCCATTATATGGGCTGCTCGACCTTTTCGAACTTCACGGTGTTGCCGGAGATTGCGGTTGCGAAGATCCGTGAAGACGCGCCGTTCCAGTCGAGCTGCTATATCGGCTGCGGCGTGACCACAGGCGTGGGCGCGGTGGTTAACACGGCCAAGGTGCAGGTTGGCGACAATGTTGTGGTGTTCGGCCTTGGCGGTATTGGCCTCAACGTCATTCAAGGCGCGCGTCTGGCAGGGGCTGGCATGATTATCGGCGTCGATATCAATCCGGACCGTGAAGAATGGGGCCGCAAGTTCGGGATGACGGCGTTCCTCAATTCGAAGGGTATGAGCCGTGAGGATGTTGTCGCCGCAATCGTTCAAATGACCGATGGTGGTGCAGATTATACCTTTGACGCCACCGGCAATACCGAAGTCATGCGCACCGCGTTGGAGGCCTGCCATCGCGGCTGGGGCACCAGCATCATCATTGGTGTGGCTGAAGCGGGCAAGGAAATCGCCACGCGTCCGTTCCAGTTGGTAACGGGCCGCAACTGGCGCGGTACCGCCTTTGGCGGCGCTAAGGGCCGGACCGATGTGCCCAAGATTGTCGACATGTATATGACCGGCAAGATCGAGATTGATCCGATGATCACCCATGTCATGGGCCTCGAAGAAATCAACAAAGCGTTCGAATTAATGCATGCGGGCCAAAGCATCCGCAGCGTGGTGGTTTTCTGAATGAAGTCCATCGCTGACATTTTGGTCGAGCATAAGGACAGGGAAGGTCCGCTCCTGCCCATTTTGCATGATGTGCAAAAGGGATTTGGCCATGTCAGCGAGGATGCCATGCGTGAGATTGCCAGCGCACTGAACCTGACCCGCGCCGAAGTGTACGGTGTCGTCAGTTTCTATCATGATTTCCGCAAAGAAGCGGAAGCCCGCCCTGTTTTAAAATTGTGCCGTGCCGAAGCCTGTAAAGCGCGCGGCGTCGAGGCGTTAGTGCCCATCGCCGATAACCAAAACCGCGTAAAGGTGGAGGCAATTTATTGCCTTGGATTATGCGCGGTCGGCCCATCGGCGATGGTGGGCGACACAGTCCATGCCCGTTTGGACGGTGCTAAGTTCAAAAGCTTATTGGAGGCCATGTGACCGTCCGGATATCCGATGATGCGGTGGCCATCGCGTGCGGGGCCGACGAAGTTGCGGCCGCATTTATCGCAGCGGGCGTTACCGTCGAGCGCGTTTCAAGCTGGGGTATGCAATGGCTTGAGCCGTTGGTGGATATCGACGGCATCGGCTATGGTCCGGTGTCGGTCGATCAGGTTGCGGACATTATGAACGGC